>JAISCL010000142.1 GCA_031265585.1 Tannerella sp.
TATGATCATTTTGCCAACGACCTGATCGCTCAGGGAACTCATGCCGGCGACAGTGTTTACCGTCACGTGGTACGGGCAAACGGGATCATACGCGATTTTTACGAAACACTGAAAGAGGGTAGCAAAGCAGTGATTGACCGCATCATCCTTACCGGCATCACGCCCATCATGCTCGACGATATTACCAGCGGATTCAATATCTCCAACAATATTTCACTGAAGCCGAAATATAATGAATTGCTTGGATTTACAAAAGAAGAAGTGAATACACTGATGGAAGAATCCGGTATTGATCCGGGTATGATCCGTGTGGATATGGAATATTTGTATGATGGATATCTGTTTCATTCCGAGGGCGAAAACAGGGTCTATAATCCTTCCATGATGCTCTATTTATTTGACCAGGTACAGGAAGACGGCAAAATAAGAAATATCACCGATGAAAATCTGAAGACCGATTACAGTCGTTTGCAGATGCTGATGCAAAATGAAGATAACCGCAGACAACTGACTCAAATAATAAAGGATAACGTTATCAAGTCGGAAATAATCCCGAAATTTCCAATTGACAAACTTCATGACAATGAATATTTCATCTCATTACTGTTTTATCTGGGTCTGCTTACTGTTGACAAATTCGAAAATGGCCTGCTACGACTGAAAATTCCGAACTATTCAGTACAGACCATCTACTGGGGATATATCAAGGAGATGACCAAAGAAGACAATCCCGATGTCCTGATTAATATGGATCAGCAAAGAATAGCGCTGAGTGAACTGGCATACCGGGGCAATCCCTCGCTGTTCGTCGAACACATCAGTGAAAACATTTTCAAACGCCTGTCGAACCGGGACATTATCGCATTTGATGAGAAATACATCAAAATAATAATCCTGAACGGGCTGTTCCAAAGCAATCTGTACGTAACGGTCAGCGAACTGGAAGTAAGCATCGGTTATGCCGACATATACATGCACCGCAATCCGGCGATACCCGGCATTCCATACGAATGGGTCTGGGAAATCAAATATGTCAAAAAGAAGGACGCTTCGAGAAGCGTCTTGAAAACAAAACGCGAAGAAGCCCGTATTCAGTTAAAAAAATATCGCGATTCGTACCGGTTTGCCGGTCGCGCCGACGTCCGCTATCTTTCACTGATTTTCATCGGCAAGGACAGGTATGAGATGGAAGAAATTTCCGGTTGAATCGAAAGTTTTGCGATGCTTTATATTTACGATATGTGGGACTGAGTAATGATATAGCCTGATTCTAAAGATTTCCGCCGCAGACTTATTACTTAACGCTGAAAGACTTCATAATTTTATCACCCTCATCCCGGATTTTTGCGGACTCTCCCGGTTCGTATGTAAATGTCAGGATATATGCTTTCCTGCCTTTCATGAAAATATGCAGGCTTAAACGAAGACGGTCTTCTCCCGTTAAATCCAGATGGAAATATTCCTGCCCGCCAACAATATATTTTTTCTTCTCCGTCACTTTATACTTGCTATCGATTTTACTTATTGACAGGGAAACATATCTGTCTATGGGCACCTCCTTAGCCAGCGGTTCAACAACCAGGTTCACATTATCACGAAACAAATCATCCGGAGACGTCTGTCCGGAAAGCAGGCAAAAAAGCGCGCCCGGCACATCCTTCCGCAATTCCCAGTCAGTCGGATAACGGACAAGACAGTCCGCCTCCTCCAACAGACGCCAGTCGGAAGGTATATCGGGAGGACTGATCATTTCGGCCTGTTTCGTTTTCTGCATGCACGACAATATAACCGCGAGCATTGCACTTATAACTATATATTGGGTATGTTTCATTTTTCCGGTTTTTATATTTTTCAGATGGAGGCGTCAACGTTACAGATTCCGGATATAATTATCAAGCTGGGTGATCCGTCTTTCGTAATTGCTTTTCATTACGCCAAGAGCCTCTTTGTAAGACAGGTGTTCGTCACCGTTATAAGGATCGGTATTTCTCTGATTCCACCACATTTGCGCATCAACGTCCTCCGATTCCTGCAACTTATAGCCATACTCCTCTATCAATGGTATAACTTCTTTAAAACGCGGTTTTAAAAGCGCCCAGCGTTTTTTGGCTTTATCGACAAACACCGGATCTTTAAACAGAGCGTCATACCAGAGTGATCTGATACAGGTGAAACCATCCCTGGCAACAAATGCTCCGTTATCAAAATCCCATACGGGACCTGCTTTTAGAAGACCATTCCGGTCTTTGTAAAAATAACAGCTTCTGGGCAAACTCGGTTCGACTATACCTGTCAGCTCCATTACCAGCCAAAAATCGATGAATGAGACTTCATCAATCATTGAAACATATTCCCGGTTCCGGGGAAACGTTTCGTCTTTATACAGCAAATGTTCGATTCTGCCGATATAGTTTTGCATGTATTCAAATTGCGCCGGCCGCAAAATGTCCTCTTCAGGCTCCTTGAACATAACCGGAAATTTCTTTACCGGCGAGATGAATTTATTTACCTCATCATAGGACGTATCAAATTCCATCAGATAGCCTCCCGTAATCGCCTCTTCATCCAGATCGAGCGGCGTCATTTCGGCTATATTTATACGGTTTTCGTCAATTTGCACCTGCTCACAAAGATAATAGTTTCCAAGATGCAAATCGTTCAGCATCACTTCCACGTATTGTCCGCGCGGCGTCCAGGCCAGGTCTGTCCTGCGGGAAATCTCAAACGCAATATGATTACGAAGAAGCGTCCGGTCAAGATAGTTAGCCAGCAATACCCACCGTTTATGGCGGGGCATACCAAGTATGGATTCTTTTGTTTCCAGTTTGATAGCATACGGTTTTTTCGGGAACATACTCCAGGTTGCATTCCCGCGGCCACGGATGGCGATTTCACCTTCGTAGTCGGGAAACAGACCGATACCGTCAACTGTCATTTTCCCGCTAATCCAATTTTCTTTATCAACGACCTTTCTCTCGTTTTCCGTACGAATAACCACAACAGGCAGATTCGTGAATTTTTTCCGTTCCAGGTGTAATACGGACGATGAAAAACTTACTTTATCGCCATTCGCATCATCAAAAGAAAGGACCAAAGCAACAGCATCCTTATATTCGTCTGTTTCCCCTTTATCGCGAATATAAGCTCTGTACTGCCCTTCCTTCACCATTCCGCGGTCATCGACAGACGGTTCAATCTTTACAAGGCTATAATTGTCGGGAGTATGCACATACGAATACGTTTTTACATCTCCTGTTTCATCTATCGCAATATTACAGTCTGTCGAGGCAAGATCGTAATTAAAGGTCGCATTTGAAGGATTGACACGAAATTCAAACATGATTTCCGTACCTCTCATATAAGCCAGCGACTGGGCAAGCAACGTAATACTTACCGGATATATTCTCTCTTTATTGTTAAAAATAAGAATCTGCCCGTCGGACAATTCTATTTTATATTCTCCGGTATCTTCCATTACAATTGATTTAACGACAGATACCGGCAGTCGAACGTCCGCATGATCCGAAAATGTGATTACCCGGTAATTCGCTCCGTCGATTGTCTGTTCTGTAGCCGATACTATTTTTTTCCGTGAACTGTGTGCAGCCTGCAGAAGGATCACGCTTTGCAATTTACTGATATTTTCTTTCAAAGAATCTATTTCCTGCTCAAGGCCTGGTACTGTTTCCTGCTCCGGAGCCAACAAAAAAACAACTTTCTCGTCTCTGCATGACAGAAACGTTATTAACAATAAAACGAATAAAGCAAGGGCCGACGTTTTCATTTTTATACATTTTGAGTTTTACATTGCGATAACACGATTTGCTCCCGGCAATCATGTCTTTTTATAATAATCAATGCTTTAAAAATACACCTCGCAGTGATAATCCATAACAATTCATGGAACTTTGATTCTTCGGATATTCAAATAACAGGAGGCGGCGCACTTGTTTCGGAAACAAGTATAGCCGCCTCCCGGTATCATTTGTTACGGTTAAAACCGTTTCACAGGGATTATTTAATCAAATCGGTAAATGATGAATTTGTTGCGTATTTTGCAAATTCCAGGTCAATTGCAGCTTCTCCTGCAAGAGAACGGTCTTTGCCGATTGCCGATTTCAAATTGCTGACCACTCCGTTTGAATCGTTTGTACGGGCAGCGACAACGGCTTTCAGGTAATCCGTGATAGCATCCGCGTTCTTGACGGCGTTCAGCGTTTGGGCAGCCGTGCTGTAATCCTTTGTCAGGATCTGTGCAAGGGCGGCATTATTAGTCTTTATTCCGGCAAATGAGCTGACAGCTTTTGCATAATCGCCCTGTTCAAGGTAAAGCAACCCAAGCGCTTCACCCAGTTCGGGTACATCGGATGCACTGCCGAACAGTTGCTGGGCTTTGCTCTTATCACCTTTCAATAAGGCAAGAAGACCTAAATTAATGTTCGCTTCGCTGTTGTTTTTGATTGAGTTTGATTTGTTAAACAGTTCCTCTGCCTTGTCATAGTCACCCGCACGGAAGCGTTGCATACCGATATTATTCCATGGACGGTAGTCGTTTGAATAAATATTGCTTGCTTTCGTATAGATCGTTTCTTTTTCGGCTGCGTTATCAGTCAGTGTAGCCGCATACAGCAATTCTTCGATCTTGAGGCTTCCGGCGTCACTCTTGGCCAGTGAGGCGATTTCCTGATCCGATTTTCCAATAATTTCAATGTTCGCAGTCAGACGTGAACGGCGTAATTGCGGAAGTACTTCATCGGCCAGCGATTTGAATACGGTAGAAATATTTTTGATTTCACGTTCTCTTTCTTCCGGATCTTTGTACATGGACAATACGCGAAGCACAAGGTCTTTATCCTGAAGGTTTGACTTGGATACAAGTTCATGGAATCCTTCCCAGTCCTGAGCCGTGTAACGGGCATCGACCGGAACGTCTATCTTACGTTTTTTAAGTTCCTTGTTCAAATAATTCTTCGTATTACCTTCACGGTGTTCTGCCAGCGCATCATTCAGTTTCAGACCTCCGTCAGGAGAAGCATAAGCTGAAATTTCAACAGAAACATTCTGGTTCGGAGCGTCGTTCGCATTCTCAACAATATCTTTCCATTCTTTCACTTCATCCTTGTTAAGTTCTTTTGAACGCAATTCGGCCTGCTGTATGAGGAACATAATGTTCGCATCGTACGCTTCCTTGATAATCCGCTGGAACTTGTCGGCGCCTATTGCAGGATTAGCGGTTGCAGCATCAGCCAAAGCAGACGTGGCAATCACGCCGTCCGCAATTTTGATGTCCGGCAGTTTCACGGTTTTATTTTTAATCTTAGCGTCAAAAGTAAGAAACAGTTCGGACTTTTTCATTGCCGGCTTGTACTCGAATTTTGAACGCATCGTCGCATTACCGCCGGAAGCATAAGGCACCGACTGGTTGTTGGATTTGACTTTCTCTCCCTGGAAAGTGTAGGAAGTCCCCCATGTTTCGCCGGTAGCATAACGAAGTACCGGTGTTACAGTTACCACGGCATTTTTGTTAAACCATTTAGCCGGGAATGTCGCACTAATAGTCACAGGTATTTCACCACCTGTCACCTCAAGAGGTTGCGGTTCAGCTTTTATATACTGTTCCGACAACGGAGTTAATTTTCCCGAACATGCCGGGAATGCTAAAATTGCCGCCAACGCAAGGAGTGGCATAAAGATCTTTTTGTTCATAACAGTTAACTTTAAAAATTTGTTTATATTTTCATTCTGTCTATTTGTTCTTAGCTGTAAATAACCGCATAACTACAATTGCGTGCAAAAATAAAAAAAAACTTTTACAGATGCGCTATAAAAGCAGAAAAAAAAAAAAAAATCGTACTTTTGCACACTCATTTAAAAAGAGATTATGAATTATTTGATAAAAGCTCCGGAAAAACTGCACGCTGAAATCCATTTGCCGGCATCTAAAAGCATCGGCAACAGGGCGCTCATTCTAAATGCCCTGTGTCGCCACCCGAAAGAAATAAAAAATATGCCGGTATGCGACGACACGGAGGTGATGATCAAAGCGCTCCGTGATGAGGACAGCGAACTGAATATCGGGGCAGCCGGAACGGCAATGCGTTTTCTGACAGCTTACCTGTCGGTAAAAAAAGGTACCCGGATCATAACCGGAACGGAAAGGATGAAAAACCGTCCCGTTAAATTGCTGGTAGAAGCATTGCAGTCACTGGGAGCAAAAATCGGGTATCTTGAAAAGGAAGGATTCCCGCCATTACGCATCAGGGGACAGGCGCTGACCGGAGGAGAGGTCTGTTTGGACGGAAGCGTAAGTTCGCAGTATATCTCGGCCCTGCTGATGATTGCCCCGCAGATGACAAACGGTATACGCCTGCATCTGATAGGCGATGTCATTTCCAGGCCATATATCAACCTGACGGTACGGCTTATGCGAATGTTCGGAGCGACCGTCCTTGAGGAAGGACAAACTTTTACCGTTCCGCCCCAACCCTATTCCCCGGTAGAAAATTTTACCGTAGAGGCGGACTGGAGCGCTGCCTCTTACTGGTATGAAATGGCTGCATTATATAAGGATAAGGAAACGCATCTTTCACTTTCCGGATTATCGGCAGACGGTTTACAGGGAGATGCCTCCATTGCGGAACTGTTCGACAGGCTGGGCGTAAAAACAACCTTTACACGGTCAGGCGTTACGCTTTCAAAAAAAGAACGGAAGATAGACCCGCCGCTCCTGTTCGATTTTACGGCAATGCCCGACATGGCGCAAACGGCCGCCGTCACCTGTATAATGCTCAATATACCATTCCGGTTCACCGGCCTGCAAAGCCTCAAAATAAAAGAAACAGACAGGCTGGAAGCGCTTCAGACGGAATCAGGCAAGCTGGGCTATCCGCTGACCGTACGTGACGGGAACAGCCTCGAATGGGACGGTAAAAGAAGCAGCATCACGCAATCACCGGTAATAGCTACTTACGAAGACCATCGCATGGCAATGGCTTTCGCTCCCGTCTCCATCTGCCGGAAGGAAGGAATCTGTGTGGCTGACCCGCAGGTTGTGTCGAAAAGCTATCCCTCCTATTGGGAAGACCTCGAAAAATGCGGATTTTCAATCCGAACCGGTTCGTCCGTTTCCTGATAAAAATGAAATTATGTGGTATCTGGTTTCAGGAATAATCATTTCAGGCATTATAGTCGTGGTCGCCGGTTTCGCAGGTAAACGCAAACGGCGCGCTGCGAACAGCGAAACGGAGCATGATGCGCCGCCTGCCGCTGAAGGATGCTGCGGTCAGCACGCCGTATGTGAACGTGACAGCCTGCTCACAGCGGCAGCAGGCAAAAAAATCGAATATTATGACGATGAAGAACTGGACGCATACAGCGGAAAAGAATCGAACCGCTACGAAGACGGGGAAGTAGAAGAATTTCGCGAAGTGCTCTATACAATGCGTGAAACGGAAGTTGCCGGCTGGCTGCGCAGTCTGCAGCTTCGCGGCATCAACCTGCCCGACCGGTTAAAAGACGAAGTATGGCTCATGGTAGAAGAACAGCGGCAAAAAAAATAAGAATGGACATATTACACTATACATTTTTCCAGCATGCCATCTGGGCAAGTTTACTGATTGCCGTCGCATGCGGTATCGTCGGGACCTATATTGTCGCCCGGCGGATTGTCTTCATTAGCGGAGGCATCACGCATGCCTCTTTCGGCGGACTGGGGATCGGCTTTTATGCGGGAATAGATCCGTTGCTGTCAGCGCTTGTTTTCGCCGTTTTATCGGCCTTCGGGGTAGAATACATTAACCATTCCGGCAACTACAGGCGTATACGTGAAGATTCCGTCATTGCATCGGTCTGGTCTCTCGGCATGGCAATCGGGGTGATATTCATCTTCCTCACGCCCGGTTACGCGCCGAATCTTTCGGCCTATCTTTTCGGGAACATACTGACCGTATCCCTGACCGACCTGTGCCGGATGGCGATCCTGACGGTACTGCTGATTTCGGTATACGGGCTGGGAAAAAGAGCCATTGTATATACCGCTTTCGACCGCGACTTTGCATTTACCCGGGGACTGCCCGTGCGGTTCATTGAATATATGATGATGTTCTTCATTTCCGCAACCATCGTCCTGTCCATCCGGCTGATCGGAATCATGCTGCTGATGAGTATGGTCACAATCCCCCAGATGACAGCGAACCTGTTTACTTCCGACTATCATAAAATCACCGTGGCAAGCTGCATAATTGGATTTCTGGGATGCCTGTCGGGTTTATTCCTGTCCTATTTTTTCGACATTCCGTCCGGTGCGTTTATCATTCTGGCTTTGACCGTTCTCTTTCTGACAGCCAAAACCATTCGGTCCGTTTTTTTCCGGAAACCGTAACTTTCCTGCGGAACGTCCCGCTTCACTGTTTTTAGCCCGCGCGAAGCATAAAATTTGGCCGGCAAGGCAATAAACGCCTGTTTTTTCAGTTATTTTACAGTTAGTGTGTTTCTTTTTATGAACGCTGAATTGAAGAAAAGGCTTTATATCACCGGCATGACGGTACTGCTTACCGTTATGCTCGGTTCGTGTGGCGGGCGGAAAAACACGGCGCCAAGCCGTTTTTACCACTCCCTTAATTCACGCTATAACATCTATTTCAATGGAAAAACGTCATTCGATGAAGCGCTCAATGCCATGTCCGACAGATACAGGGAGAATTATACCGAACGGATCCACATGTTCCCCGTCAGCGGAACCTACAAGGGAGAAAAAAGCAATACCGGGGGGCCGTTTGACCGCGCCATTGCAAAGGGAAACAAAGCGATAAAGCTACATTCCATCAAAGAAAAACCCCGCCGCAAGCCGGGCTGGCAGAGTGATCCCCAGCAGGTAAGACTGCAGATGCAGGAAGAATTCAACCCGTTCATGAAATACTGCTGGCTGCTAATCGGCGAAGGACAGTTTTACAACGGGGATTTCCTCACATCGGCGGTCACTTTTTCCTATATTGCACGGCATTTTACGACAGACAGGGAGCTGGTTGCCGAAGCGCGTATATGGCAGGCCCGCTGCTATACGGAAATGGACTGGTTTTACGAAACAAACAACGCGCTGAAGAAGCTGAACGAAAGCGGCGTCCCCCCGAAACTGCAAAAGAAATACGACCGCATGTACGCGGACTACCTCATCCGGAGCGAACAGCTTGAACAGGCGATCCCCTATCTGCAAAGCGCCGCCCGGTCGGAAAAGAACAAACGCCAACGCGCACGCATGCGTTACCTGCTGGGACAGATCTACATGGCCACCGACCGGCAGGAGCTGGCTTACCGGACGTTCGGCAAAGTGGCCTCGTCCAATCCCCCCTACGAAATAGAATTTGCCTCGCGCATGCGCCAGACGGAGGTCTTTCCCGGAGGCGATGACGCCAAGGTGCTCCGGATGCTGAAACGCATGTCGAAAAGCGACAAAAATAAAGATTTCCTCGACCAGGTATTCTATGCCATGGGAAACATCTACATGACAAAGCAGGATACCGCAAAAGCGATCGAATCTTACCGCGAAGGGATTGAGAAAAGCACGCAGAACGGGATGGACAAGGCGATCTGCCAGATCCGCCTCGGCGATATTTACTTCACCCGGAAAGAGTACCTTGAGGCCCAGCCCTGTTTCAGCGGCGCACTGGCCGGTATACAGAAGGAGTATAAGGATTACGAACGCGTATCACGCCTGTCGGAAACGCTGGACGAACTCGTCGTGCATTACGAGGATGTCCATCTGCAGGACAGCCTGCAGGTACTGGCGCGCATGCCCGAAAGCGAACGCCTGGCCGCGATCGACAAAATTATAGAACAGGTTGTGGAAGAAGAAAAAAAAGCCGAAGAAGAAGCCCGGAAAGAAGAATACCTTGCCCGGCAGTCCGCCATGGGTTCCAACCTGCCGGCTTCCAGGAACATCAATATGCCCGCGATTGCGACAGGCCCCGGGGACAATTCGTTCTATTTCTATAACCCGCAAGTCGTAGCGCAGGGAAAGACACAGTTTCAAACCAAATGGGGAAAACGGACGCTGGAAGATAACTGGCGCAGGCGTGAAAAGAAAATGGCCCTGCTGCAGGCAGAGGAGGAGGAACAGGCCGACGCCGGAAATATGCAGGATCCGGCCCCGGAAGGAACGGATCTGCAGGCCGATTCGTTACAGTCCGCCGTACGGGACTCCCTGGCGTCGGACCCGAAATCGCGCGAATATTACCTGCAACAGATCCCGCTTACGGAAGACGACATGGAGGCCTCGAACCGGATTATCGAAAACGGCCTGTTCAATATGGGAATGGTTTATAAGGACAGGCTGGAAGATATGCACCTGTCGGTCGAAACGTTCGAAGAACTTGACGGCCGCTTCCCGGAGAACGGGTACAGGCTGGATTATTACTATCAGATCTACCTGATGGCGCTACGCTACAAAGATACGGCAACGGCGGAAAAATACCGGAACAGGATGCTGGCCGAGTTCCCCGAAAGCGATTATACGATTGCGATCTCCGACCCCGATTACGAATACAACATGCGCATGATGGACAGCGTACAGGACTCCATCTACGAAATGACGTATGAAAGTTACCTGGCCGGAGACACCTCCGCCGTGCGCCGCAGCTACCGGGAGTTTAGCGCGAAATATCCGCTTGCCCCGCTGATGCCCAAATTCATGTTCCTGGACGCGCTTACCTGCGTGCAGGCCGGAGACGCCGAAGGATTTAAAGAAGCGCTGACCGCCTTAACCGAAAAATATCCGGCAGCGGATGTGACGGAACTTGCCGGCGAAATGCTGAAAGGCCTGCTTCGAGGACGCAAACTGATGCAGGGCAGCTTCTCCGGCATGACATGGGATATACGCTTCGGCGCCGGTGAAGACGGCGTCCTGTCGGCAGCCGATTCCGCACGCACGTTCCTGCCGGAACAGGACGTCCCGCACCGGATGTTGCTCATCTATACCACGGGAAGCGTAGACCGCAACCTGCTGCTCTATGCCGTAGCCGCCTACAACTTCAAAAACTTCCGGGTAAAAGGCTTCGACCTGAGCTTCGAAGAAACCGGCTCCCTGACCCTCTTTACAATCACCGGATTCGACCGTTTCAGTGAAATAATCGATTATTACCGCATGATTTACGGCGGCACGGACGGATATGCCTCCGCATTCGACGGCTTCGTCACATTCTTCCCCATCTCCGACGGCAACTATGATGTGCTGATGCACGGCAAAACGCTGGAAGAATACATGCAGTTCTTCGTGGAAAACTACGACGGGGCCGCCCCCGACCTGGTGAACCGCTGGCGTATCCGGATAGATGCCGACCGTAAAACGGCAGAAAGCGACAACGCCGAACCGCCGGAAACCGCCAAAGAAGAAGTGGCAGCAGTAACAGTAAAACCCGAAAAGCCGGAAATGAAACCGGATACCGCAGACGTACGGAAAGAACCGGAAGAACCGGCGGCATCCCCGGAAAAAGCCGCTGATGAAAGCCCTGACCCCGTAACGGTACAGCCGGAAGAAGAAACCTCCCCGGAAACAGAACAGAAGAAGGAAACCCCCGAAGCCGACACAAAATCCGCCCGGGGACGCTCGGTACGTAAAAAAGCCTCCAAACAAAAAACGGAATGGACGCCCGAAGAACAGAAGGCAATTGACGAACTCCTGTCCGAAACCTCCCCTGAAGGAGAAGAAGAGGAGGAACGTCCGAAAGCCAAAGGAGAAAATATTTTCAGGAAACTCTTTAAACGGGTCAAAGAAACGGACGAATTTCAAAAGATCGAAAAAGGCATCCAAACGGCAAAGGAACTGGCCGCAGAAGACGATTCGCCGGCGGCAGACAGCGTCGCAACAGAAAAAACGCCGGAACGGGTAGACGGCGAAATGACCTTTGAACAGATCCGGGAACTGCGCAAACGCGAAGCGGAAGAAGCAACGGTAAAAGAAGCCGAAGTAACCTTATCCAAAGAAGAAGCCAAAAAAGCGGCCGAAGACCTCAAAAAACAGCAGGCAAAAGAAAAAGAAAAACTGCGCAAACAAAAAGAAAAAGAGGCAAAAGAACGCCTGCATCAAAAAGAAAAAGAGCGCAAACAAAAGGCGAAAGCCCTCAAAGCCGCCTCAAAGCAGAAAGAAAAAAACCTCAAAGCCACCCAAAAAGAAAAGGAAAAGGCCCGGAAAGCCCTCCAAAAAGCAAAAGACGCCGAAAGGAAAGCAAAAACCCGGAAGAAATAAGAGCTTCCATATGAATAAAAGAGAATCTGTTAACATTCATAACTCGAAAAGTCATCCTATCCAAAACCGGAAGAAAGCATCTGCAGGAAAGACCGCAACAGGTAGAGACGCGATACCTCGCGTCTCCCGTCCCGCTACCGGGAAACTTACTTTATTCAGTCGGGAAGCTTTCCCGCCACCGGGAAACTTACTTTATTCGTGCGGGAAGCTTTCCCGCTACCGGGAAACTTACTTTATTCGTGCGGGAAGCTTTCCCGCTACCGGGAAACTTACTTTATTCGTGCGGGAAACTTTCCCGCTACCGGGAAACTTATTTTATTCGTGCGGGAAGCTTTCCCGCCACCGGGAAACTTACTTTATTCGTGCGGGAGACTTTCCCGCTACCGGGAAACTTATTTTATTCGTTCGGGAAGCTTTCCCGTCGGCAAAAATATCATCCTCCGCACCGTCGTCGAGGAGGCGGACTTTACGACAAGGGAAGTCAACCGGCCGTACACGGTAGTCGCCCTGCTGAAGGAGCGCGAACAGTCATTCCTCAAGATTGAAGCCCTGGCAAAATATCCGGAAGGCGAACACGGAGGCGTCTCCATGCTGCTCATGAACCGGACGGTAGACAGGGAAGCCTTCGCCGGGAAAATCAAAAAGGACGGTATCCCCACCCTGCAGGGAGACATCGGGCAATACCATCTCAGCACAATCAGTGAAAGCTATTTTAAGGAATACACACAGGAACAGATCCCGTTCATCGTACGGCGTCAGTCGGCGCTGCTTTACCTGAGCTTCGGCTCGGCGATCCTGCTTTTACTGATTGCCTGCATCAACTGTACGAACCTCAACTTCTCCCGTTTCCTGCAGCAGGCGCGGATGATCCGTATCCGGAAACTGATGGGCGCTTCGAACCTGAATATCCTGGCGCAGCTCTTCCTCGATACGCTCCTGACGGTACTGATCGCCTTCCTGCTGTCCCTGTTCATTGCCTGCGGACTGCTGCCGTTCTTCAACGCCTCCGTATCGGCCGGCCTCGAAGCCTCCTTTTTCTTTGACCGGCAGGTCTTCCCCGTTCTCTCAGGTTTGATCCTGCTCCTTTCCGCCATCCCGGCCTGTTATATGGGACGGAAGATGACCGCCACCTCCCTGCCGGCATTCACGGGAAAGGGAAAAAGACGCCTGATTGCCACCCTGTCCATCGTCCAGTACGCCATCTCCATCGCCCTGGTCATAGCCACCCTGACGGTAAACAGCCAGGTCGGCCTCATCCGTCGGGGAGGCGAAAACTACCGGGGACTGATTGAGGTGGAAAGCCGGGACGCTTCGCTGATCCGCTCACTGGCCGGCGAACTCCGGAAATACCCCGGCCTGCAGACGGCAATGGCCACCGGCTCCCTGCTCCACGGCTGGATCAGGCAACTCATCCTCCGGGACGAAGCCGGCAACGAAACGACGTATTCCATGCTCACTTATTCGGGAGAACCCGCCTTCCTGAACACGCTGCGGATCGGCCCCGTACAGGGACTGCCGCCGGAACAGGCCGTAAAGCATTACGCCCGCCCGGTATACATCAACCGCCGCTTTGCCGACCTGCTGGTACCGGCAGGCGAAAACCCCGTCGGCAAACCGCTGAACACGTATGACAAAGACTTCCGCGAAGACAGTCCCCTGCCGGCATCGGCCGCAACCATTGCCGGCGTCATCGAAAACCTGTTTACCAACTCGCTCGAAGAAGAAGTCTTTCCCGTCGCAATCCACATCAGCGACCGGAACGATGAAAACTGCAGCCACCTCTACGTCCGTTCGGACGGAAATGAAAAAGACCTGCCCGGACTGATCCGTAAAACATGGGAAAACGTCGCCGCAGGCCGGGACTTCGTCTACCGGGACGTCTACCGGACATTCCTCTCACGCAACAGCAAAGCCATCGAACTGTCGCGCATCCTGCTCATGTATTCCCTCATCAGCCTCTTCCTGACCTGCTTCGGCCTCTACGGGATGAGCTTCTACACCATCCGGCAGCGAACCCGGGAAATCGCCCTGCGCAAAGTAAACGGAGCCACTTCCGGAGAAATCCTGCTCTTACTCATCCGGCAGTTTTCCGGCTGGGTACTCATCGCCTTCCTCCCGGCGGCCCCCGTCACCCTGCTACTCCTCGACAACTGGCTCAGCCACTACGCCTACCGTACCGCCCTCTCATTCGCCACCTGCCTGACCGCCTTTTTCCCCGTCCTCCTCCTGACCCTCCTGATCATCATCCCCCACAGCTACAAAGCCGCCACCCAAAACCCCGCAAAAGTCCTGAAAACAGAATAACTTAAAAATCCCGTACGGGATGAGCAGTAGAGACGCGATGCATCGCGTCTCTACTGCAACAGAACAGCATCTTTTGAGAAATAAAAAAGGGATTCGGATGAATCAATAAGGTTTAAATCCAATGATCCGGCGTACTTCATTTAATGTCCCGGAAGCGCTCGCAGAAGCTTTTTCCGCACCCATCCGGACGACTTTCTCCAGATACGCTTCATTCGCCATCATTTCATTTATACGTTCCCTGATCGGAGCGCAGAAAGTATCAATATCGGCAGCCAGCTGCTTTTTCATGTCACCATACCGGATCTCGCAGGCGTTATATCTTTCATTGAAATAATCAACTGTTTCCTTTCCGGAAACAATCTCCATCATCGTAAACAGATTTTGAACAGCCTCCGGTTTTTCACTGTTTGGCACGGTTGGGCCGGAATCGGTAACGGCGCGCATCACTTTTTTACGGATCGTGTTCGCATCATCCGCAAGATAGATGGCATTTCCTTCACTTTTCCCCATCTTGCCGGAACCGTCCAGCCCGGGAACCTTCACCGCCTTTTCCGATAGATGGAAAGAAGCCGGTTCCGGGAAAAAGTCAACACCATAAACAGTATTGAAACGGCGCGCAAATTTCCTTGCCATCTCCATATTCTGTTCCTGATCCTTACCGACAGGCACCTTTACGGCCCGGTGTATAATAATATCCGAGGCCATCAGTGTCGGATAAGTCAACAGACCCGCATTCACATTACCCGGCTGGGCACGGACTTTTTCCTTGAATGTCGTGACACGTTCCAGTTCGCCGAGGTATGCGTTCATATTCAGATAAAGATAAAGTTCCGCCACCTCACGTATGTCGCTTTGCACATATATCGTAGCCTTTTCGGGATTAAGCCCGCAGGCGAGATATTCTGCCAGTATCGTCTTCACGCTCCGGCGCAGATTTTCGGGATTGGGATGTGTGGTAAGCGAATGCCAGTCGGCAATAAAGAAAAAGCAATTATACTCATCCTGCATTTTCAAAAAACTTTTCACCGCACCAAAGTAGTTTCCAAGATGCAAATTACCTGTCGGACGTATCCCACTCGCTACTGTTTCCATAAATCACATTCTTTAAAAAAAAATCACGCAAAGATAGCACAAGCCCGGTGGAATACAAAATAAATGCCTGTAAAAACACAAGAGCAGGAGAAAATAACATCCCTCCCGCTCTTGCCGGCTTTATTATGACAACGTTTATTTAAGCAAATTCTTCAACCATTTTGAGAGCAGATCCGTCATTTGCTGATGGTATTCATACGTATCGCGGAATCCCCAGCCATGTCCGCCGGTCGGAAAGATATATATCGTAGCCGGCACGTCATTCTGTTTAAGCGCTTCGTAATACCGCAGGCTGTTTTCCGGGAGCACTACCCTGTCGTCGTCACTCAACAGTAAAATGGCCGGAGGGGTGTTTACATTCACCTGCTTCTCATTCGAAAACTTATGAATATCCGCTTTCGACGGTTTCTCACCCAGCAGGTTATCCCGGGAACCGCCATGTGTCACTTCCGTCATCGTTATTACCGGATAAAACAGGATTGAAAAATCAGGGCGCGTACTTGTTCCGGCAGTTGCAAAATGGGTAGAAGCGGTAGACGCCAGGTGTCCTCCCGCAGAAAAGCCACAAATACCGATTCCGGAAGGATTCACGCCATACTCGCCGGCATGTTCGCGCACATGGCGAATCGCCTGCTGTGCATCATCAAGCGGCACTTCCTTATGCCTGTTCGGCATCCTGTATTTAAGGATAAAAGCGGCAATGCCTTCCTTATTAAGCCACCGGGCAACCATTAACCCTTCATGATCATACGCAAGCCCGGTATATCCCCCTCCGGGACAGACGACGACAGCCATCCCCGTCGCCGCTGATTTTTCCGGAAGATAGATTTCCAGTTCCGGAACAGATACATTATTAATCCATGACATTCCGTCTCCTGTGCCGACCTCGCCTTTAAGTTCATTGTCCGTCGGAGGATTTCCATTCCATAACGGTATGACTTTCTGTGCATCGGACCTGCCGGACAGCATGAAGGCAAGGAAAAAAACGAGCGCTGAATATTTAACTGACTTCATACCGGTATTTTATTGATTAACCGGAGTGGGTACCGTCTTAAACTGATAGATGCAACGGCTGGTATATTTTTCCCCCGGACGAAGCGCCGTACTCGGGTATGACGGTTCGTTCGGACTGTTCGGATAATGCTGTGTTTCCAGACAGAGAGCGCCCCGGTGGAGATATTTTGCACCCAGTTTGCCGTTATCGGAAGCCGCCATAAAATTACCGCTGTAAAACTGTATGCCGGGTTCATTCGTATAGACATCCATCACAATACCGCTTCCGTCATGATAAACCTTAGCGGCCAGTTGCGAGAGATCACCCCTGGTATTCAATACCCAGTTATGATCATACCCTTTGCCGAGGACAAGCTGTTCATAGTCCTCATTTATACCGGTGCCGATCAATGCCGGACGGCGCAAATCCATCGGCGTACTGTCTACCGGAACGATCGCTACCGGTATCAGTGTTTGATCAACCGCATTATAGGAATCCGCATTGATGTGGACATAATGATCCAGGATCTGGGTATTCGATTTACCCGACAGGTTAAAATAACTGTGGTTGGTCAAGTTAACAACCGTAGGTTTATCCGTAGTTGCTTCATATTGGATATCTATCGCATTATTATCCGTCAGTTTATAAATCACCGTTACATTCAGGTTACCCGGAAAGCCGGCTTCTTTGTCTTTTGAGAGATACGTCAGCTTGAGTGTCTGTGCATCAATCTGTTCCGCATTCCAGATCTGGGCGTGAAAACCCTTCGGCCCGCCATGCAGACAGTGTCCGTTATTATTTTTAGGCAACTGGTAAGATTCGCCATCCAAGGTAAACAACCCGTCTCTTATACGGTTCCCGTAGCGTCCTATCAAAGCGCCGTAATTTCCGTCCGACGCCAAATATTCCGCAATACTGCCATATCCGAGTACAACATCCTTTAAATTTCCCTCCCTGTCCGGAACCATCAATGAAACAAGGCGTCCGCCATAATTTGTGATACAGGCTTCCAGTCCGAGTGCATTCTTCAGAACATACAATCCGGTCTCTTTACCGTCCACCTTCGCAACAAAATCTTTCGTATTCAGTCCCGACACCGTTTGCGTGTTTTTCACTTCCTTTTTGCAAGACAACAGTCCCACCGTCATCAATGCCACAAATAAAATTTTCTTCATATTGCTTCTATTGTAAAATTAAGTTCTTTTAAAATTTCCAGTCCCGCAAAGATAATCCAAACAAAGAAAAGTACAAAATGAATTTGTTCATTTTTACTTCCGGGACGCAGGCTGTCTTCAATTTCGGAGTATCGATTTTCCTGCACGCTCGAAGTATCGTACGGCAGGCCGCTAAAGTTGCAGGGGTGTAGCGCGCGCTACACCCCTACTCCATGTACAAAACTATCCCGTGTGAAGTATATTAAACAGTTAAAAATTGAAAGTGGATGGATTTTTTCAACTTTCAACTATTCCCGGTATTTACAGCAGGGCGGCAAGGCATTGTAGGTTGAATCGGGGGCTTTGTGGCGGTCTGTGTCGTGGCCGGAGGCGGCTAACTTTTGGCTAATTTCTTCTTCGGTGGCCTTTGACGGGTTAATGTGCAGATGCAATTGCCGCGTATCCGGATCCCAGGAAGCGGACGATACGCCGTTCAGGCTTTTTGCCGCGCTTTCAATGCGCTCTTTACACATTTCGCAGAGGCCCTGCACCGTCATTCGCAGATGACGGTTTTCGGCGGATGACGCTTCGTCATTCATCATACTGCGTTTTCCTTCCAGCTGGGCGCTTGCGTCGACGGTGAAGGCGCCGTTGGTAACGATCTCCTCGCCTTCCTGCAGGCCGGAGAGGACAGGGTACGCATCGCCCAGGGCGGGGCCGAGTTCTATTTCACGCAGCTTAAAGGCAGGAACGTCGCTGCCGGCCTGTTTTACGTAAACGATCGAGCGTTTTCCCGTCCATAAAACAGCGGTTGCGGGTATCGTGATCCGGCCCTGTTCCAGCGGGGCGCGTACAATGGCGTCGGCAATCATTTCCGGTTTCAGCCGGCCTCCGATATTGGCGGTTTCCACCCGGATCCCGGCGGTGCGGCTGGTTCTGTCCAGCACCGGGTCGATAAAGGTGATCTTTCCCGAAAATGTTTTGCCGGGCAGCGCCTGTACCGTATACGTAATGTCCCCGCCGGTTTTTAGACAGGACAAGTCCATTTCGTAAGCCTCAAACACGGCCCAGACAGACGATAGGTCGGCAACGCTGAACAGGACGCTTCCCCGGCTGACGTAGTCGCCCTGCGAGACATTTTTAGCAATCACGATTCCGTCCGTGTTCGCCATAATATCCATCCGGGGCAGCACTTTGCCCGACTGTTCGATGAGGGCAATCTGCCCGTCAGAAAGTTTCCACTGGCGAAGTTTTTCGCGCGCCGCCTCCAGCAGGGCGGGCTGCACGTCCCGGAGTTTTGCGGCCTCCAGCAATTCCTGCTGCACATTCTGCAAGTCGGGGGAGTAGACGCTTGCGATGACCTGCCCGGAGCGGACCGGCTCGCCGGTGAAGTTCACATACAGTTCCTCAATCCGTCCGTTGATATGCGAGACCTGCGAATGGACAAGGCGTTCATTGGGCTGTATCGTCCCATACAGGCGGATTTCCCTGGCCGGGGATCCCCCGCCGCTGCCGGCAACGGAGGTCTGTATACCGGCAAGAGCGACCGCTTCGGCGGACAGGAGGATGGCGTCGGGGTCAGCGCCGTCCGCGCCGGAGGAGGAGGAAGCTTTTTTCAGCGGAATCAGATCCATTGCGCACAAAGGACATTTGCCGGGTTTGTCCTGCCGGATCTGCGGATGCATGGAGCATGTCCATACGTGCGTTTCCTCCGTATGAGGAACATGCTGTACGGGAGTATCCGGCCTGCCGAACAGGATCCATCCCAGGATCAGTCCGGCCGCGAGGGTGATGCCCGTACGGAAAAAGGTGTTTCTGACTGTTTCTTTTACGTTCATAGCGTTTATTTTTTTAGGGTTCGACATTTTTTGATGATATTATTTTCCGGACTGCCGCGACTGCCGTATTATAACCGGCAATAGCCTCCGATTCTTTCAGGCGGAAATCCGACAGCTGCTGCTGCACCTGCAGGATACTGCTTAAATCGCTTTTGTCCGAAATAAATTCCTGTACGAGCAGATCGCAGGCCGTGCGTGCCAGTCCCGCCTGTTTGCGGTAAAGCAGGACTTTCCGTTCCGCGTCGTCCATTTCATACCTGAAGCGGTACAGTTCGGCTTCCAGGTTATTGAGCGCCTCGTTATATTTAGCCAGCGCCGCCTGCTGCTGAAACTGCGCCTCCTTCCGCGCCGCCCGGTAGCTGCTCCGGTATACCGGGATCGAAACGGACAGCATCGGCATGACCATGTCTCTGCCATTCATACCGGCGTCCGGAGCGCCTCCCATCTCCGCCATACCGTTTTTCCGGCCGATCAGCATATACTGCAGCCCGATTCCAATCATGGGATAGCCCATCTTCCGGCTCATTTCTTCTTTGGCCCGGTAGGCCAGCGCTTCCTCCCGCAACATGCCCGGCATCGGATTCTGTTCCGCCGCCAGCTGCATCGCCCCGTCAATGGCAAGCCGGAAGGGTATCAGCATAAACGTATCCGGCACGGTGATTTCACTTTCTGCCGGACGGTTCAGCAGCGCATTGAAACGCGCCTTTTCGGCAATCATTTCCGACAGGATACTTGCCGAATCGCTTTCCAGTTCCGCCATTTCAAGTTGAATGCGGAGAATCTCCGACAGTCCGCCCGAAGAGGAAGAGGACGGCATTGAGCCGGCCATCCCGCCTGAAGGTTGAACGTTGAGAGTTGAAGGTTGAGAACCGGAGGTTGAAAGGGCTCCGCCCATCGACATAGCACTTCCCGCGCTCCCGGCATCGGCGGGCATGACATCAGGCGCCTTGCCGGACGGCGTAGCGCCTCCGCCCGAAGCGTCCCCTCCGGATGAATACTTGCGCAAAGCAAGCGATTCCAACTGCTTCAGCAGGGCGATATTTTCACGGTTATTTTTAAACCGTTGCTGTAAACGGTTTAAAACATACCACTGCCCGCAGATTTCCGGGAACAGGTTGTCACGCGCTTCGCGGAACTGTTCGTATGCCATTCCGGCCATGTGCCGGGCTTCCGTCCGGGCCGCTTTTTTAGCGCCGAACCAGGGGAACATCTGCATCAGCTGGAACTGTGCTATCTGCCGTCCGTCGACAAGTTCCATCGGGGCCGGGAAAAATCCCAGTTCCAGGCGCGGGTCTTCGTAAGCGCCTGCCTGCGGAATCTTCTGCAGCGCTGCTTCATAGGCATGAAACGCCGCCATCACGGCCGGATTATTCTTCGCCGCCGCTTCAAGATAATAATCCAGTGAATCCTGCGCAGATACAGCCGGCAGCGCAGCAAAACCAATAACGAATATAATTACAAATCTTTTCATAAATTGAAAGTTGTCAGTTAATAGTTGAAAGTTGACACATATCCCTAATTCTTAATTTTCAACTGCACCCCCTCCCTCCACCAGCATTGCAGCACCGGCACGACAAACATGGTCATGGATTGAATCAACATGCCGCCAAACGTCGGGATGGCCATCGGCACCATGATATCCGCGCCTTTTCCGGTCGAGGTCAGGACGGGCAGCAGGGCAATCAGCGTAGTAGCCGTCGTCATGACGGCAGGGCGCACGCGTCGCAGCCCGGCGAAAACGACCGCTTCGCGTATTTCCGCTTTTGTCCGCGGGTTGCGTTCCCGGAAGGTATCATGGATATACGTTCCCATCAGCACGCCGTCGTCGGTGGCAATGCCGAACAGGGCGATGAATCCTACCCAAACGGCAATACTGAGGTTGACGGGGTGCATCTGAAACAGGTCGCGCATATTTTCGCCGGCAATGGAAATATTCATAAACCAGGGCTGTCCGTAGAGCCACAACAGGATAAATCCGCCGGCAAAAGCGACGAAAACGCCCGAAAAGTGAATCAGCGAAGCCGTTACGGACTTGAACTGCAAATAAAGAATCAGCAGTATCAACAGCAGACACAGCGGGATGATGAGCATCAGCTGCCGTGCGGCGCGCTCCTGCTGTTCATAATTGCCTGCAAATTTATACGACACGCCGGAGGGCAGTTGCATTTCGCCCGACCGGATCTTTGCGTTCAGGATCTTCTCCGCTTCGCGCACGGCGTCTACTTCGGCGCGCCCTTCCGTCCGGTCGAAAATGACATAACCGGTAAGGAAGGTGTTCTCGCTCCGGATCATCTGCGCGCCCCGGGTATATTCGATATCCGCCACCTCTCCCAGCGGGATCTGGGCGCCTGTCGCCGTCGGAATAATCAGTTTGGAAAGCGCATCGGGACTGTCGCGCAACTCCCGCGGATAACGGAGGCGTACGGGAAAGCGTTCGCGCCCTTCGACGGTAGCCGTCAGCGTCATGCCGCCGACTGCCGAACTGATGATTTCCTGCAGGTCGGCGACCGTAATCCCGTACCGCGCCATCCGGTACCTGTCCAGTCGGATTTCGATGTAAGGCGCTCCGACAGCCCGGTCGTAAAACACGGTAGAGGGCAGCACGGATGGCACCTCTTTCAATGCCGCCTCAAGCATTTTCCCGCCCTGCTCAATGCTTTCCAGATCAGGGCCTGAGACTTTCAGTCCCATCGGCGCGCGCATCCCGGTCGAAAGCATCACCAGACGCGCCTCGATCGGCTGCAGTTCAGGCGAGGAAGTAAGCCCGGCGATATGGGAAACATTGACGATCTCCCGCCAGATATCGTCCGTATTTTTAATTTCCGGTCGCCACTGACGGAAATAATTACCCCGTCCGGCGGGAATCAGGCTGTCGGCGGAAATGCGCCTGAAACCGTCGGCAGGGTAATAGACAGAGCCGTCTGTCAGCAAAAACCCGCCTTTCCGGTTTACCTTGAACCGCTGCCTGCGCCCGTTTTCGTCCAGAATATATTCGGGACAGTAGTTGATGGTATTCTCAAACATCTGCGAGGGCGCCGGGTCGAGGGCCGAGTTCACGCGCCCCCATTTCCCGACCGTCAGATCCACTTCGGGAATCGCGCTGATCCGTTTATCCAGTATCCCGATATAGCACAGGTTCTGTTCGATTCCGGTATGCGGCATGCTGGTAGGCATCAGCAGGAACGAACCTTCGTTCAGGCGCGGCATAAACTCCTGCCCCATCGTGCGCCAGATAAGAACGCCGGCGGTCAGGACAGCGGCGGGAACAAGCATAAACTGCCAGCGGTGAGCCAGACACCAGCGCAAAACCGGCTCGTAAAACACAACCAGCAACCATAAAACACCCAGTATCCCCCCCACGGCAAGCACAACAAATAAAAAATTCACCGGCATACCCGCTCCCGGACCTGCCGGCAGCCATTCCGAAGCCAGGTAATAAACCGCTATCAGCAGGGCAATGCCTGTATTCAGGGACGTATGTATTTTCCGGTTTTTCCAGCGGTGCGCCGTCAGGTTATTCATCCCGAAAAGCGTCAATCCCAGTGCAGGGACGGTTCCGGTAATGGCAAACAGCGCCACTCCTCCCGCAACCAGTACCCAGTTCCCGGCAATGCGTATTTTCCGGGAACCGATACGGAATGAAAAAACGTAATAGGCAATGGCGGGCAGGACAACGAAACCGAGGATAAAAGCGGAAATGAGCGCAAATGTTTTCGTATAGGCCAGCGGGCCGAAGAGTTTTCCTTCCTGCGCCTGCAGGGCAAACACGGGTAAAAAGCCGACGATGGTCGTTAGCATCCCGGTCGTCAAGGCGCCGGTAACTTCCTTTACGCTTCGCCCAATAAGATTTACCAGCGCCTGGCCTTTGGGCGGCTGTCCTCCGTTCACGGACGCATCTCCTCCGGGAGGAGGCCCGGCGCCGATATTACGGATAATATTTTCCACGATGACCACGCCTACATCAACCATCACGCCGATGGCAACGGCAATGCCGGAAAGGGCTACGATATTGGCGTCCACCCCGGTATAACGCATCATAATAAAGGTAGCGAGCACGGCGACCGGGAGGATGCCCGAAATAATGACGGAGGCGCGCAGGTTGAGCACTAAAACGATAACGACGATGATACAGATCAGGATCTCGTGCGTCAGCGCCGTCTCCAGTGTCCCGATCGTTTCGCGGATCAGTCCCGTGCGGTCGTAAAAGGGGACGACGGTGACTTTTGACACGGTTCCGTCTGGAAGCGTTTTCTGCGGAAGTCCCGCATCCATTTCGGCAATCTTCGCCTTCACACGGTCAATCACCCGTAAGGGATTGGAACCGTAACGCGCCACGACAACGCCGCCGACAGCCTCCACGCCCTCCTTATCCAGTCCCCCGCGCCGCGTAGCCGGGCCGATATTGACGAACGCCACGTCTTTGATCCGCACTGGAACGCCGTTGTTCACCTTCACAACGGATTCTTCCAGATCGGAGACATTACGTATATAGCCCAGGCCCCGCACAAAATATTCCACTTTGTTCATCTCGACCGTTTCGGCGCCGATATCCAGGTTGCTTTTCCGTATAGCCGTCATGACGTCCATGATGGAAACGCCGAAAGCCCGCATGGCGCCGGGATTGAGTTCTACCTGATACTCTTTCACGAACCCGCCTGCGGAGGCGACTTCCGCGACACCCTCCGCCGTCGACAGGGAATATTTCACATAAAAATCCTGTACGGTGCGCAGTTCGTCGGGGCTCCATCCTCCCGCCGGTTTGCCGGTTTGGGGATCGCGCCCTTCAAGCGTATACCAGAAAATCTGTCCGAGCGCTGTGGCGTCGGGGCCTAACGACGGCTGTACGCCCTCCGGCAACATGCCCTCCGGCAACGAATTTAATTTTTCGAGGATACGGGAACGGCTCCGGTAAAAATCCATCTCGTCCTCAAAAATAATATAGATGAACGACATGCCGAACATCGAGGTGCTGCGTATCGTTTTCACGCCGGGAATGCCAAGCAGCGAAGTGGTAAGCGGATAGGTGACCTGTTCCCGGACGTCCCTGGGCGAGCGTCCCATCCACTCGGTAGCCACGATTTGCTGGTTGTCGCCTATGTCGGGAATGGCGTCGACCGGAACGGGATCAACCGGCAAAAAACCGGCATGCCGACCGAAAGGAGCTACCGCAGCGCCCCAGATAATAACCGCCGCCAACAGCGACAGGGTGATCAACCTGTTGTTGAGAAAATAAATGATTATCTTATGAAACATGATTTTACTGTTTATTGAATAAAACTGCATAAAACGTTTGCCTGCACGATTCCCGTGCAAACGCCCTGACCGGCTGATCACCGGCCGGGCCATCAATAAATTCAGATTCTGAGGATGCAGATTTGCGCCAGGAAGTCAGGTCCGTGCCTGAAACCTCCGGGAGGACGTATCATCCGGCGGACAGCGGTTTCACTTAATGGCAGCACCTGTACCGGCAGGAAAACAAACAGCGCCGTCCCGCCGTCCGGCCCGGACAGGGTGATGGCAGAGGGCGCCTGATACTCGTCTGTTTCCATCGTCACAAAGCTGTCCGAGCAGCAGGCATTGCCGGCGTCCGTCAAAGATCCGCCCAAAGGAAACGCGGATGCATCCTGCCCCCACCCGGAGCAGCCGGCCTCTTCGCCGCCCGCACCGCCGCAACAGCACCTGCCGGACGCACTGCCGAACACGTCGACCGAAGCAACATGCCCGCTGCAATAATGAATAGCAAACGACAAATGGAATGCCATCAGCGCCGCGATTAAAAGCATAAATAAAGAAGTAATCTTTTTTATCATCAACATCCGGATTGAATAGCGCAAATATAAGACTTTTTTATCAAACAGAATCTTTTTTTGAAAAAAGTCTTCTATCTACCCGAATGTTGGAATAAGAATACCCCGGCAGGCTCGGCAACCGTTATATACTGCGCGCGAGCTAAAATTGTGAGATGAAGACAGAAAAAAATGGTTGAAGGGATGCGATGCATTGCGTTTCTACGTTTTTGTTCCAGCGGTACACATCTTCCGAGGCCTCGGATTTTATGAATCACATGTCATTCATGCTGGAAAAGTCCCCGGACTGCATTTCGTTCACCTGTTCATATAAATATTAGGTGGTGATTTAAAAAAATGGTCTTTTTGACGCATTCGTTACTTACCGCTACACGCAATGCCTCCGATCTATTAACCGACTGACTGTGATAAAATGCCATCAACAGGTTGATGCCCTTTTCATTTCGACCCTTACTGTGATCCCGGTGCCAACAGATTATGTCATTCCCGTCCCGTGTAAGGCTTGCCGATTATCGTATCGTCAAAGATCAAACAGGCATCCTCCGTTTCATGCAACCGTACCAACGACTTTACATGGCGCCATAAATCTTTTGACCTGAAATCATGCCCCGACAGCAAACGGCTGATTTTATCATGTGATAATTCTCCCTCAAGCAAGCGGGATAAACCTGTGGCTGTTGCAATGCCCGTACTGCTCAATAAATAATCCGTGTATAAATCTA
>JAISCL010000144.1 GCA_031265585.1 Tannerella sp.
AAATTATTATGGTGCATGGTCGAAACGTCCACATTCTCTGCCAATGTTTCCCATGTTTGATTGTCGTTTCCTGCCTGAAACGTGCAATGATTCCCCCTGTTTATTATCTTCAAAAAGAAACGTTCTCCCCATTGACAAGGGATATCGACTTGGTTGTTTGCGTCTTTGTATACGGTAATTTTTTTACCGTCCGCCACAATCCCCGCAAACACTTTTTCATTGTAAAACAAAACCAGTCCGGCATGATTTCCCTTTTCAAGCGTTATTTCAACCTGGACATCATAATTTTTGTCTTGTGCAGTGGTAAGTAACAAGCGGGCGTCGGCAGGCGTCGCTCCTTTGGCTTTAAGGGACAGAGAATTTTCTTTTATTGTTACGGTTTGGGGAGCATATTCTTTCCAGAATGTCCACTGCAAGCCCAAATCGACACTGCTGAAATTGTCGGAAAGGTTTGTACACGGCAGTGGCAAGTCGTGATTCATGTCTGTGGAAGCGATATTTTTCGATTTAAACCAGCCGTCCTTTGTCCATTCGATGGGTTCAATCAATGTTTGGCGGCCAAGCGTATGAAAACCGTTGGCGTAGGCATGATACACGATCCACCAGTTGCCCTGCGCATCGTCAATTAACGTGCCGTGTCCTTTCGACCACCAGTTTTCATTATCGCTGTAAGTATGCACAATGGGGTTGTAAGGCGAGTTCTCCCACTTTCCCCTGATACTTTTGGAACGAGCGGAAACAATCAAATGGCTGGTTGCAGGACCGGCAGTGCCTCCTTCGGCTGTTGTGAGGTAGAAGTAATCGCCTCGTTTGATGATTTTTGGCGATTCGAGACACATACATTCAGTATTCCAGTTTTTTGGATATTCCCAGCCATCATACACTTTTTCTGACTGTCCGACCGTTGCCAGACCATCATCGGTAAGCTCAACAAGATAACCGTCAGATAAAAACAGATACCTTTTTCCGTCCTCGCCGACAATGTGTCCCGGGTCGATACCCTTAACTTTCAAATCTACCGGCTCACTCCATTTGCCTTTGATGCTGTCTGCCCAAATAACAAAGTTTGTACCTGCAGCGGGGAAATAAATGTAGTATTTTCCTTTGTGTTTCACTAAGTCGGGCGCCATTGCCGAGCCACTCCACTGGTTTAGGGCGCGGCAGACCGGTTGCCAATTCATCAAATCTTTGGAATGCCAGATAAAGAATCCGGGAGCATAATAAAACGGCGAATGAGTCATGTAAAAATCATCTCCATCACGTAAAACAGTGGGGTCGGGATAGTCGCCGGGCAAAATAGCTTTTGGGAAACGCTGCGCATTCACAGAAAATACTATTCCGCAGATAAAAAGGATTAAAAGGATGCTTTTATTCATTTTTTACTGAGTTATTATTTTTTACTGAGATTTTGTACCTTGATATTATAAATTCCCGATTGCAACTCAAAAGTATATTTTCCATTGTCGAATCCTGCATATTTTACTCCTGCCGACGAACTTAGCGCTTTCCCATTTTCCGTAATGTCATGGATTGAAGTTGCTTTCATGTGTAAAGTGGCAGAAGTGTTTGCCGGAACAACCAAACGATAGTAACAATCCTTATTCTTTACTTCCCATGCGCTTTCTATCCGTCCATACATGGAATCGTAATGACCTGTCGCATGGAGCATTTCTCCTGTCGGGTCGGGTTCGGGTTTTAGGATGAAATGCTTAAATCCCGGATGATTTTCATCTCGTTCAATGCCTGAAGAATAATTGCACATCCACGCTCCGACTGCTCCGAATGAATAGTGGTTGAAAGAGTTCATCCGGTTATTTCCTCCGAAACCGTCGGAATGTGTATAAGAATTTAATCGCTCCCAGATGGTGGTTGCACCCTGCGTTACCGGGTAAAGCCACGACGGGAAAGCGGTTTGTTGCAACAGGCGATAGGCCGCGTCGGAATATCCCCGGTCGGATAACGCTTTACTTATCCATGCGGTTCCGATAAAGCCGGTCATCAGAGAGTAGTTTTCCCGTACTACGGCTGCTACAAATTCATTCAAAACGGCTGCCTTATTCGCTTCGCTTACTATATCAAAAGTAAGCGGAAGTACATAAGAGGTTTGGGTATCGACATTCTTCCCTTTTTTTGTTGGGTAAAAATCAGCGTAAACGGTTTTGCCTGTTTTAGCATCAATGTAGGTTTTGTTAAAAAAATCTTTCCTTTCGGTATGAAGCTGGCCGAAATATCGGGCATCTTCGTCTTTTCCCAACACGGATGCTGTTTTTTTCATTATTTCCAAGTCGTAAATAAAATAGGCTTCCCAGAGGAGTGTTTTGTCGTTCTTGTCGTCTTCCGGGCTGAGCCAGTCGCCAAGGTTACCCCATGCGCCGGGATTTTCCTGTACCAGCAGCCCTGTTTCCCTATCCATATTTTTTTCGAGTAGATAGCTGATATAACGCTTCATAGCGTCGTAGTGTTCGGAGAGCATGGCCTTGTCGTTGTATTGCAGGTAACCCTCCCATGCGACCGTTATCCCGGCGCTGCCCCATAGCATACCGCCAAAGCCTCCACCCAGCGGAGCAACGTCGGCAAACCGTCCGTCCTTTCTCTGCGTATCGCGCAATGCCTGCAGATGCCTGCGCAGGAATTGGGAAACATTGGACAGGTAAACGGCTGTGCGGGAAAATACCGAAATATCGCCGCTCCAGCCCAGACGTTCATTCCGTTGAGGACAATCGGTCGGGATAGACAGGAAGTTGCTGTACATAGACCAGGTGATATTATCCCACAGTTTGTTGACTTTCGGGTTTGAGGTAACGTAAGCGGCGGTCAACTCATGCACGGAGCTCAGGACATTTGCCTTGACCGCTTCCAAAGGCAAAGCCTCTGCAATGCCTGTTATTTCTACGTAGCGGTATCCGTGGAAGGTAAATCTTGGGCTGATGGTTTCGCTTCCAC
This sequence comes from Tannerella sp., assembly GCA_031265585.1. Classification (GTDB taxonomy): domain Bacteria; phylum Bacteroidota; class Bacteroidia; order Bacteroidales; family Tannerellaceae; genus Tannerella. Next base: position 2,944 of record JAISCL010000144.1, read on the forward strand.
CTTTGGTTATGTAAATGTCCTGCGCCATCGCCGCGCGGATATTTTCGAGCATAATCATTCCCGCATGTTCCCGATATTCGGGCAGGTCGGGGTACTTTACTTCCGCAAAACGGAGTACGATGCGTTGCCCCCTTTCCATACCGTTTAAGGTGATTTGGGGAACGCCTGCCATATTCTGCCCCATATCGTAAACAAAAACCTTGGGGCGTATTTCTTCCACCGAAACGGCCGTAAGCTCTCTTATTTTCCTCACCGTTTCGCCAAACTGCCCGGTGAGGGACATATTCGCATAGCCCTCTGCTAAAGGCATATTAAAGGCGTTGTTTTCCATATCGCGGATAACGGTTTCCTCTAAAGGAACTTCTACGGCTTTTTTCCATTCTGAATCATCATAAGCGGGCGTACTCCAACCTTCTACAGCCTGTTCTTTGGATGCATCATATACTTCTCCCTGAAAAAAGCTGCCGTAAATCACCGGCCCGTTACTGTAGTAAGTCCGCGTAGAAGGGTCGGTTACTATCACGTCTTCTTTGCCGTCGGAGTATGTGATTACAAGCTTTGCCAGCAACGATTGCCGGTCGCCGAAAAAATTCCACAACTCTGGCGTATAGGTAGCGCCGCCACTCCACCAACCTTCGCCCAGCAGAGCGCCTATGACATTTTGCCCGGGGCGAATGTGTTTCGTAACGTCGAACGTCTGGTACAAATGCGTTTTATTGTACTGCGTCAAGCCGGGATTGAAGTAATCGTCGCCAATCCGTTTACCGTTCAGGTAGAGATCGTATATTCCCCTGGAGGTTGCGTAAAGACGCGCCTTTGCTATTCCTGCTTTTGATACCGGAAAAGAAGTGCGTAGCATGGGCATGGATTTTTTATCAATAGTCTTCGTTGCGAAAAATCCGCCACTTCCGCCTTCTATCTTATGCGGACTGCTTTCCGAGAATAGTATGTTGGACGGGCTTCTGTAGTTTCTTACTTCAACACCGGAAAAATAAGCCGTCATTTGATGAGGAACGCTATATCCAATATCCCCTAAAACAGGGAATGCTATAAAATCGCCTCCCTGTCCCAGAGGGTTCAGGTTTATCCGGGCTATCAGGTTCGCCGGGTCGCGGCTGTCAATATGGATATGCGTATCGCCTGCTGCGGAACTGATGAAAACGGTGTGAATGTCGTACATGTTTTCTTTATTGATAATGGAACGGGCAACAGGGTAGCTTTTGAACGGACTGCCGTCTTTGTCCTGCGGGTGGTAGCCTGACCGGTAAATATTCAACAGAGCCTGCCCGCCGGCGTGAATATCAGCTATGTCTATTTCTACCTGAACATAGGCGTTGTTTGTTTTGCTTTCGAGATGATACAGGTTTTTGTTTTTATCCATCAACCGGCTGTCATTCGCTCCGTAGATAAAGCTTGCTCTGGTGCTTCGGGTAGCTTTATCCAATTGCACCGAGTAGCTTAACTTGAAAACCGGGAGGTAATGTGCATACAATACCCGGTCTTCACTTCCGCCGCCTATCCATTTAGCGCCACTCCATCCTTCGGGAGAGTTCATTATTCCCGTTTCAAACCACGAAGCAGCTTTGTATGGTTTATTCTTTTGGTCCCAGACAACGACTTCCCACCGGTATCTTGTAAAAGGCTTTAACGGGCTACCCGCGTATTTGATGTTCAGGGAGACATCACTGTCTGTTTTATTGGAATCCCATACATTTTGTCCCTTTTCATCAACCACCGTAAGCCGGTAAGCCGTTTGAAAACATCCGCGCATATCCGACTGCATTTGCCAACTGAAACGGGGCGTGTCTTCATCAATACCCAATGGCGTTTCCGTATATTCAACTTTCAACTTGCCTATGGCTATATCCGGGACATTCTGAGCGGACAGGTTTAATCCGGTCAAAAGAAACAATCCCACAAGGATACTTTTTATTCTTTCCATTTGTTTTTTATTCTGATAACGGTGAATGAATAAGCCGGCAATTCCTGTTGCAACTCTTTCGAAACGGCAATAGCGGATACCTCCGGACTGGCGTTTTTATCATCAGGATTGCCTTGCAATACCGTTTTCACAGATTCGACGCTTGACAAATTAAAATCGCTCAGGTCGATGCCTGATTTTATTCTTATCGGCAACAGGTTGACCATTTTGATAATCAAATCCCCGCTTTTGCTGTCGCGGACAAACGAAACGACTACCCGTTTTTGTACATCTTCCCGCTTTTCGGAGAGAGAAATCGTTGCCGGCAGATATTCGTCGCCGGAATTTTGCCCACATAACTGCTGCACGTAATAGCCGACCGTCAGTTTGACTTCCGCGTTATTGAAATAAATCAGATCGGGATTCCATTGTGTATGGCCTTCCTTTGCCAGCAGTGGAGCGTATGACGCCATACTGACCACATCGCCGTTGCGTTCCAGGTTGATGATGTGCAAGGCTTCGACAAGCGCCGTTTCGATATTGTTGGGGCGTCCGGGTAAGTGCGCGGCATATTCTCCGAGATATACTTTCGACTTTGAGCGGTCGTAACGGTCGTAGTAATCCTGATTGTGAATAAACCAGCCGGGCGGTTGATAGTAGTGCTCATCGACTATCGGGACACCGAGTTTTGTGGCGATTTTCCATCCTTCTTCGTAATCCGTTCCTTCGGAAAAAGGCCCGACCGTTCCGATAACCGTGATTTCGGGATGTTTGGCTTTCACAGCATCGTATATCATCGTGAAACGCTCTTCATAAATATCACTGATTAAATCTTCGTTACCGATGCCGATGTATTTCAGGTTAAACGGTGCGGGATGACCGGCTTCGGCGCGGACTTTCCCCCAGCGGGTTTTCGCGTTTCCGTTAGCCCATTCTATCAGATCTAATATTTCCTGAATGTAATCGTCCATTTCGTTCAGAGGAATGCCGCCCTGCTGCCCGCCGAGCAGATGTCCGTGATGTCCCGAATTTTGACAGGGGACGCCCGCCGGAACAACAGGCAACGGTTCGGCGCCTATATCTTCGCAAAACTGAAAATACTCGTAATAACCCAGTCCGGCGGTTTGGTGATAGCCCCAAAGGTTACGTTGAGGCTTGCGGGTTTCGAGCGCTCCGACGGTGTTTTTCCATCGGTACATGTTTTCCAGTCCATCGCCGTGCGCCACGCAACCGCCGGGGAAACGGACAAAACGCGGATGAATGTCGGCTATCGCCTGCGCCAAATCGGCTCGCAGTCCGTTCTTACGGTTTTTGAAAGTCTTTTGTGGAAACAACGAAACCATATCAATACCAACAAGGGGGCTAATCTCCCTGTTAAGAATTGACAATTTTGCGTTTGAAATAGTTTTATTTGCCGTTAAAATGGCTTTATACCGTTTCCATTGTTTTGAATTTACCTTTATGATAACTTCGTTGCCGGCCGCATTTCCATTGCCGTCGACTAATGTTACGATCATATTCCCCGGATTTTCAGATTTGGCAAACAGTGAAAAAACGTATCTCTCACCGGCTTTCAAAGTGATGCCGTCGAAACCTTCGTTTTGCAACGTGTCACCCTTTTGCAATACTGCATAATGCTTGTTGTTCGGATGAATGGGGGCAATTGTATCTATGGTGATGTTTTTATTCCCGTTTATCGTCCATGCTTTGGTTGCGTTCCATGTGTTGTCGTGGTTTTCTTTATCGCTTAAATCGTATTCAAAATCGCGGTTTTGAACGAGTTCGGCATACAATCCTCCGTCGGCGGCGTAGTTGATGTCTTCAAAAAATATCCCGATGAGCAGGTCGCTTATTCGCTTTCCCGCAGACGGATCAGGCTTTATCGAAGCTTCTACCGGTTGCAGTATGGAGAAACGCGCGTCGTCGTCATTTGTGTTTTCCGAGTAGCGTTTTTGTTTGTATGCAGCCAATTGTTGCGAGTTAATCAGGGCGGTTGATACGCCATGGGGAACTTTTCGGATAACGCCGGATTTCCGTTCGCCGTCAATCAGGACGGTTTGATATTGCAGATGTTGTTTGATATGGGTTTGCAAGTTCGATTCTGTTGCAGAATAATACGTTTGTCGTCCCCAATAGACCAAATCGGGAGAGGTTACATGAGCGAAATCTCCTTTTTCGTTCAAATGCCAGACACAATGCCACAATTCGTCGGAAGCATGGTAGAGATATGGGTTTAACATTCGTTTTTCGCTTCCCCATCGACTGTAATCGCTCTTGACAAAGGCGTATCCGTCGCCGACAGGATACCATTTTTCACTGTCGGCGCTCCATGCAAAATGCAAACCGTCGCGTCCGGCGTTTTCTTCGCTTACATAAGAAAAGATGTACGTCGAATCGGGTTCGTTGGCATACACAGACTGCATTACCGGAAACAGGAATATGCCGGTCAATACAATAATGGATAGACTGTTGTTTTTCATAATACGTCGATATTTACCTGTGTGATACGAAACGAACATTCTCTGCATGTTCGCCGATGTAGAATCGCGCCATATCGGAGGTCTTGTACCATGCGGGTTTATCAGACATATCGTCGGAGATGACCTCTCCGTTGATTCGCAGGTTTTCGAAGCGGATGTTTTTCACTTTCCGTTCGGCGTCGTATCCGGCGATGAGGGAGAGTTCCGCGTTCCGTCCGGTGTAGGTGACGTCCTTGAACAGAATATCTTCGATGCCTCTGCCCGGCGCCGTACAGTATTTCGGATTATAGAAAATACGCAGGTTCACTAATTGTCCCTGACGGAAATCTTCAATACGGATATTCTCGAAACGAACCTTGCGGATGAGGTTGTTATCGCCTGCATTTATTGCCAGACAACCCTGATAGTCTATCTGTTTCTCCTTATGGTCGAGAATGTCGATATTGACGTAGCGCAAATCTTCGATGGTGTCGGGTTTCAGTGTATTGCCGTGAATACCGATGAAAACCGGATGCGCCACATCCGCCCAGAGCGTGGAATTCTGCATGGTAATATTCCGGCTACTGCCCGTAAAACCTTTGCGGGTGGCATAAACGGTTGTGCAGTCGTCGGAATTTCGGCAAAAGACGCCGTCGAACAGTATATTGCTGCTTGCAAATACATTCATACCGTCGCCCCAGCCGTAGTAACTAATGCTTTTGACATTGCGTATCGTTACGCTGTCGGAGCCGCCGGTTGGGATTTGCGTCAGCGTAATGCCTTCGACGTAGATATTACGCGAATTGGCGATGCGGATTCCTTCTTTCACCGAACGGTCGATGATTCCGCGTCCAAGTACTTTTACGTCGCGGACATTTTCTATCCGTATTTGCCCCATCAACACCGCCCCACCCGACACGTAAACCGTCTTTCCCGAAGCGATTTTAAAAACGTTACCTGCCGCGGGACGATGTATCCCTGCTCCGAAATAAATCACATCCGGGTCCTTCGTGTCCGGCACGAAAGTTTCGACCGGATTGGCGAATAGATGCAGATTGTGGAAAATATCGCCGTTGACCTCTACCGAAAGATTACACGGGCGGTTTAAGCGAAAGGTCAACGTATTTCCTTTTACCTCCGGAACGATACCGTATGAAAGCGGACGCACACGGGCTGTCCGGATATCGCCGCGATTGTATTTTACCGAAACTTCTACTTCTCCCGAAAAATCGAAACAGCTCATGGATGCGTTTTCGACATGATGGGTTACATCTCTCACCTCATCTACGTTGACAAGGTATGAGGCGGGCGTTTGCCATGCCTGTCCATTTTGTCGCACATTGACGGTAAAGTCGCCGTTCAGTTCCACCCCGGCAGGCGCAGGGTAAATAGTAAGTTGCTGTGCATAACCTGCGCAGCAAACAACAAATGCTATAACCAAGAATAATAACTTCATGCTAATCAATTTTTTTTAACGCAGAATATCTATAAAAAAAGCAAGAATCATCTCATCTCCCCAATACGGAAAAGTAGTGGCTTCTTCGTACAAGACTATTAATGGAATCGTATCAGTGTCATATTTTTGTGGTACACTTTTGATCGTCTCACCTGGGTGAGGCAGGTGTCTCACCAAGGTGGAACAGGTGCCTCACCCGGGTGGAACAACTGTCTCACCCAGGTGAGACGATTAAAAGGACACAACAAAATAATTACTTATTCACCATTAAAACAATAAAACTATGAGATTATTTTACGACTTCTATCGTATCTTCTTATCATATCTCTTATATCGAATACATGTTTATTTATTTACCATCCCGGATTTTGCGTAAGCGATTCGTTAAGACGAATTTGCGTGAGCGGAATCGGAACGAGATAATCCCTTTGCGAGTACAGCAGGTTGCCCTCTAAGTTGGCAACCGTACGACCGTAGTCAAGGCTACCGGCGGCGTCGATGATGCCGTAAAACGACGGATATCTGTCCGGCTGATACACCGGTTCGCCGTAATGAGCGGCGTCGTTAGCAGTGGCGGTCATATATTCGGTTCCGTAGACGTAGCGGCCGAGTTTTTGCCCGCGCAGGTTGATGTGTGCTATCCCCCAGCGTTTGAGGTCGTTTTCGCGAAAACCTTCGCCAAAGAGTTCGCAGGCGCGTTCACGACGGACTTCGTCGAGCATGTTCATCTTTTTGATGATTGTTTTGTTTTGCGAATGGTCCCAGTAACCGGCATCCCACACGTTTGCTATGAGTGCATTGGTAAGCGGAGCTACACGGGCACGGGCGCGATTTTTATTGATTGAAAAGTTCAAGTCCTGGTCGGAAATCTGACCATTGCCCAGTTCAACTGCTGCTTCGGCGTAAATCAGATGCACTTCGGCCAGACGGATAAGCGGCCAGTCAGACGATTCGTAGAAGGTATTCCGTGTACCTTCGGGCATAAACTTGCGGCTACCATAAGCATTGTTCGTAAAGTTTGCCGTCAATAGGCTTGGCGTATAGAGCGTGCGTCCGTCGCTGAACGCCGGATCGTTCGGATTGTAAGGAACTTCCGGATACACGGGGTCGGCGTATGGTTTTCCTGTCGTGTTGGGAAGTTGATTTTCGGCTGAACCGGATCCTACCCACGACTTGCGGTCGGGCAAATACGTACAACTGATAAAGCGATAATCGCGGTTGATGAACTCGTCCATGAAATGTGTTAATCCTAAAAATTGAGGATTTTTCTCGCGTGTTACGCCGTCATAACTGATATATATCGGCAAGCCGTTGCTGCAAGGAAACATCTCGCCCAGATAGGTACTTATATTTCCGCCGCTCCACCGGGATATGGCGGTTGTCAGGGCTGCGTCTCCACGTCTCAGATCGGGGTCGTACTTCACGCTAAAGATAAATTCCTTGTTGGTGATTTTGCCTTTGCCGAAGGGGTTAGACATATTACCACCCTTGTCGTCGAGGTTGAATAGATAGTAATACGAAAGCGTGTCGCATTCGTTCCAGAGGGCAAATGTTCCGGCTTCGGCTTCGGTAATCACCTCGCCCGACCATCTTTTCGCTTCGGTCAGCATATCGGCGACGGACGGATAGCCCGAAGGTTTCACCGTTCCGGCGCCTGTTGACGAACCGTCGCCATCAAGGTCGTAACCGATGCCCGATACATACTTTTCCCAAGTCGCTTCGTAAAGCAATACGCGGGCAAGGAATGATTTCGCTGTTTCCGTGCTGACTTTTCCTTTGGAAGAAGCAGGTATCTCGCTTTCCTTCGGGAGCAATGGGATAGCCGTCCGTAAATCGTTTATTATAAAGCCGGCAACCTCATAACGGCTGTTGCGGGGGCCTGTAATTACAGGGTCGTCTACGGTCGGCGCATGGTCGAGAATGGGTACTCCGCCGAAAAGCTGCAAGAGGTAGAAGTGTTGCCATGCGCGAAAGAAGTAAGCCGTTCCTACCGAGGCATTCAAATCCTCCTTGTCGCCCGTGTATTCAGCGGCTTTTTCTATCAGAATATTGCAGTTACGGATATATTCGTAAGGTTTGTCCCAGCGCCAGTCGTCTTCTACTGCCGAAGCGCCGCCATTGCTTCCGAGTCCCGTAATATCCATTCCCTGATCCATTCTGAGAGACTCCCTGTTGTCGTAATTTTTCCACCCTTCAAGATTGTAGAGTGCATTGGCAGCCTGACTGAACTGGTCGGGCGTCTTGTAAAAAATAGCTTCCGTGCCCGACGACAAAGGTTCCTTGTCGAGAAAATCGCTGCAACCGGTAAATACCATTGCCGTCAGTATTATAACTACTATATGTATACGTTTCATATCGAATAAAATTAAAAGGTTGTTAAAATGAAATATTTATCCCTGCCGAAATCAAACGGCTGAATGGGAATGTATTGTTCGACTGTTCGCCGTATTCAGGGTCGTA
>JAISCL010000203.1 GCA_031265585.1 Tannerella sp.
TATTCCTGTCGGATGCAATATCCCGTCCATGCTTGTCAAACAGGGCGGTCAGTTTTTCCGATGCGTCTTCACAGCCCGGAATGGCTGCACGCGAATACGTATGCTCGGTGCGTACCAGCGTATTCACACATGCGTCGCGGGAACGTTCATATCCGTTCAGCGTTTTGGCTTCATGCCATTTGCGTTCATGCGCTTCGATCCGGTCCAAATCGGGCAAAAAAGCTTTCAACGCCTCCAAACGTTTCCCCAGTTGCCGGGGTACAACAGCATACTTTTCTGCCATGGAAACAATATGCGGTACCAAAAGGGTAAACTCCATATTGTTTAAACTCTGAAATTTAAATCTTTCTATTTTTTCCATACTGTTAAAAATTAATTATGAATTATTCCGTTTTTATTCCTTCAACCGGATTTGCCGTAGCCGCCCTGTAGCTCTGGTAGCTGACGGTCAGTGCCGTGATCAGGAACACAAGCAGACCGCCGGCAATGAACACCCACAAATATACCGGCGTTTTGTAGGCAAAATTCTCCAGCCAGCGCCGGACAACGATATAAGCCAGCGGAACAGCGATCGCATAGGCTACTACAAACTGAATGATAAAACCGCGGTTCAGCATCAGGATGACTTCCCGCACCGAAGCTCCGTTTATCTTGTGCAGGGCAATGGTTTTACGTTTCAGCTTTGCATTGAACAGCATCAGGCCATAAACGCCCATGACGGTTACAATTACAGTAATCAGTCCGCATATTGAAATCAGTTTGGAGAGATTTTCTACCGGTTTATAATACTGATTATAATTATACTCTCTGATCATGGCGTCAATAAAGGGTACCTCAACATCATAAGAGGCGTATTTTCTCCATTCTTCACGGATATAATCAATCGTTTCAGGCATATTTTGTCCGCTAAGTTTAATAAATGTCGCATCAATCAGTCCACCCGAAAAGGTTTCATCCGTAATGAACGCCATGGGCTTGACCGGTTCCAGCAATGATTCGAAATGGGTATCTTCCGCTATTCCGATAATTTCAGCGATACTGTCGGAATTGAGTGGAAAAAATGTACCTGTTACAGTATGATTTAACCCGTACTGTTCGGTAAAAGCCCTGTTAACTATCATTTTTATGCTTCCATAGCCATCTTCTTCCGAAAAATCGTTGCCTTTAATTATATGAATACCAAAAAAACGGAGATAATTGGGAGTCACGGCAATTAGCCGCACACTGGCCTGTTCACCATTATATGTTCCTTCCCAATTCTTTGCAAAAGGGATCGCCATTCCCTGAACCGTATTTGCCCGTGCAATATCCACAATACCGGGATTTTTAAGCAGTTCGTTCTTAATGTTATGCCCGGAACGAAGATAAACAACATTTTCGGTTTTCAGTCCCAGCGATTTATTCTGTATGTAGTTTTGCTGGAGTTTGATAAATCCGGCTGTAATAAACAGAAAAATTACCGTAATATACTGTACTGCAATTAATACATTTCTCAAATTCCTGCTGCTGCGCGAAGTGGAAAAAGAACTGTTGAGCGTCATCGCAGGTTTAAAGGAGGTGGAGTAAAAAGCAGGATACAAGCCTGCTATAAAACCCATAACCAAAGATGAGGCGCCAATCAGCAAAAGCAATCCGCCGTTTCCCGTCAGGGATAAATCCGCCGACAAAAATTCTTTGATTACACTTTTACCAATATACGAAATGAACAGGATGGATATCAAAAAGGCAATAAATGAAAGAAAAACGGCATCCAGAATAATGGAGAATCTTAAAAGGAAAAAATTTTCGCCCAATACGCTCCTGATATTGAAACTCTTTAATCTGACGGGCGCCATGGCTATTGAGAAGTTTACAAAATTGATATATGCAATCATCATCAGCAGGATGCCTATGGTTAACAGGGAGAGGGTCAGACCGATGTTTCCTTTGCCTTTTGCCGGAAACCTCAGGTGTATGTCGGTCAGGGCCGTAAGTTCGGCCTGCCAACTGTCGGAACCGTCATTCCGCCGCAGTTCGACGTCTTTCTTCAATACTGTTTCCCTGCTTCCCGGAACAAGTTCCACATAGCCCGTACTTCCAACTTCTTCGGCAGAATCAATGTGCCGCAACAAATAAATACCATTTTCCATGCTGCAGTTTTCGGGAAAGTCTCTGCATACGGCAACCACGGTGACCGGATCATTTGAATTTTTTTTGAATATTACTTTACCGGTCGGATCGACATTCCCGAAAAGTTTTTTTGCAACGCTCTCCGATAGCATGGCGCTCCCGGGAGTGAATACGGATGAAGGGGAGCCTGCAATCATTTCGGGTTCGAAGACATTGAAGAAATTCCGGCTGTCTCCATTTTCGGCGGAAAAAATCATGGGTATGTTGGTAACAGTTCCTATAACGTTATCGGCGGAATCCCGAACAGAGAAATTGTCCCACATCATCTGTATGTTGCAGTGATTTATTATTTCCGGATACTTGTCGGCAAACTCGTTCAATGACCGGGGACTTGTCCACAGGTTCCGATTCGCAAAAGAAGGATTATAGGCTGTATACAGATAAATATTTTTCTTAAAATTCCGGTTATAGCCGAAATCATAATATGTCTGGACTGTAATCACATAAAATACCGCGAATGCAGCGGCCAAACCTGTAATATTCAAAAGACTTGACGCTTTGAATCGCTTTAATAAGAGCAGAAAGTTTCTAAATATATGTCTCATTTCCAAATTCTTTGTTTATAATTATTAATAAATTGTTCATACGAAATATCCGAATAATCCATCATGCATTTATCATTCCGTTTTTATTCCCTCTACCGGATTTTCCGTAGCCGCCTTGTAGCTCTGGTAACTGACGGTCAGCGCCGTGATCAGGAACACAAGCAGACCGCCGGCGATGAACACCCACAAATATACCGGCGTCTTGTAGGCAAAATTCTCCAGCCAGCGCCGGACTACAATATAAGCCAGCGGAACAGCGAAAGCATAAGCGACCACAAACTGAATGATAAAACCGCGGTTCAGCATCAGGATCACTTCCCTCACCGACGCTCCGTTTATCTTGTGCAGGGCTATGGCTTTTCGTTTCGATTTTGCATTGAACAGAATCAGGCCGTAAACACCCATGATTGTGACAATAATGGTTATCAATCCGAAGACAGTAATCAGTTTCGCCAGATTGTTTTCCTGACGGTAGAGCTGGTTCAGTGTCTCGTTGAGAAAAGAGATCTCGAAAGGTTCACTGCTAAATTCCGGCCACAGATCCTCAATGGCATTGACAGTGCCGCGAATGTCTTGCCCGTTCATCTTGACAAACATATAATCAAGATATGGAGAATAAGTTTCGCCCATTACAAAAGCGATCGGACGAATGGCTGTACGCAACGATTCGAAATTAAAATCTTCCATAATCCCGATTATCGTACAGATGTCGAGACCGTGTAATCCGGTCATTTTTTTACCAAGAATGTCGGTAAAGCCATATTTGTCGATAAATTTCCTGTTGAATATCAATTTTCCGGGGCCATTGTTGTCGCTTTCGTTGAAATCGCTGCCTTCGAGTATGTTGATGCCAAAAAACCGCAGGTAATTGTCGGTTACGGGCCAGACTGCCGTAGAGATTCCAAGACCCTCAAATTCCTTTCCCCATTCCATCGTAGATTCGGAGCCGGGAAGGAAATGGCTGTAAGTAATATCAATAATATTGGGGTTATCGCGCAGTTTACTCTCGAAAACACGGCGGTCATGCAATTTCCCGGTATGGATGTAAGCTACATTTTCTTTACGGATGCCCCATGACTTGTCCTGCATATAGTCGTGTTGCAGTTTGATAAATCCGGCAGCGACAATCAGCAGTATAGCCGCGGTGAACTGGATCACGACAAGTGCGTTTTTCAGCATTTTGTTTCCGGTCGAAAGCGTAAAAGTCCGGCTTAATGCCATGGCAGGCTTAAATGCTGTTGAATATAAGGCAGGATAGATTCCGGCAATAAATCCCGTCAGCAAACAGAAACCGAACATCAGCAGGTATAATTCAAAATTATGCTTCAGCGATATGTTTGCCAGGAAAAATTCATTCACTACACTTAGATTGAAATAATAGATGAACAGCAGTGAAACGATGGCGGCGATTGCCGATATAAGTACGGTTTCCATGTTTATGGAGAATTTAAGGAAGAACGGATTTTCGCCCATTATTCTCCGTATATTAAAGTTTTTCAGTCTGATTGGCGCCATCGAAATGGAGAAATTCACAAAGTTAATATAGGCAATAACCAGAAGCAGCAAACCGATTGCAAGCAGCGAAACGGTAGTGCTGAAACTCCCCTTTCCCAGAGCCGGAAATTTGAGATGGATATCAGCCAGTCCGGTCAATTCGACTGTCCACAGGTCAGCGCCTATCTTTTGGATTGATTCGTCGTTGTTGACAGCATCCAATACTTTAGCCTCGCCTCCGGGGATAATTTCGATATATGACTGGTATGACCACTGTTGCGGATTATCTTCGAGAGTAATCCTGTAAATCCCGTTGCTCATGCTGCAATTGTCGGGAAAATCGTCACACACTGCAACCACCGTGATTATATAGTTGGAATTATGAAACATGAAAGTTTTGTCGAGCGGGTCTTCATTGCCGAAAAATTTAGCCGCAACGCTCCGCGTAATCATGGCCTTGTTACGGTCGACAAACAACTGTTGAAGGTCGCCCATGAGTATTTTGGGTTTGAACATGTCAAAGAAGCCTTCGCTTACAAGGGTCTGCTTTTCGTCAAACACGTGCCTGTTGCCTGCAGGATCGTCAACGTCAAACAATTTGGATGCCGGCGATATAAAGCAATAGTTGGCTACTTCCGGATATTTTTCGGCAATCATTTTCGGCATGTCAGTATTGGTCTGACTGTACCGGACATCACGGTGCGGCAGATAAACCGAGATCCGGTGTATACGGTTAACCTTTTCAAAATTCCGGTCAAAACCGAGATCATAACGAGTCTGCACAATAATTACGAAAAACACTGCAAATGCCAGCGCCAAACCCACAATATTCAATATGCTTGAGGTTTTGAACCGCTTTAAAACGATGATGAAGTTACGTACTGTCCGTTTCATATCCTTTGTTATTTTGAATTATTCCGTTTTTATTCCCTCTACCGGGTTTTCCGTAGCGGCCTTGTAGCTCTGATAACTGACGGTCAATGCCGTGATCAGGAACACAAGCAGACCGCCAGCGATGAATACCCACAAATATACCGGCGTCTTGTAGGCAAAATTCTCCAGCCAGCGCCGGACAACGATATAAGCCAGCGGAACAGCGAA
>JAISCL010000266.1 GCA_031265585.1 Tannerella sp.
AACAGGCAGTCAAGCCCCTGATTATACTGTTTGAATATTGGCCTTTGCATATAATTATATTATTGATTATCAGTTGCAAATATACGAAAAGTCCTGCAAACAGCCAAATATTTTTGCAAGTTTTTTTACTCTTTTTTGATCGGATAAAGTACAAAAAAAAGAGGCTGCCTGGCTTTTGAGACAGCCTCATCCTGGCTCAACAACCTGAAACTGCGCCTCTCGTACGGCCAGCAGGGGAACGATAACGTAGACCCGTTCCAGTATCTGCTGAAATATGCACTGGGAAGGAATTATGTATTCGGCAACAAGGATGTAGAGGGCATCTACCCGGAAGGGTTGCCTAACGAAGCGATCACCTGGGAGGTAGCCAATACGTACAACGTCGCCCTCGACGGCACGCTCTGGAAAGGAGCGCTCGGCTTTGAGATAGACCTCTTCCGGACCGTCAGGTCCAACATCCTGGCCCAGCGCAATGCTTCCATACCGCAATATACGGGACTCATAAGCCTCCCGAGTGAAAATATCGGTGAAGTCCGCAACCAGGGTATAGACATGCTACTCACTCACTACAGCAAGTTAGACCGGGTGGGCCTCAATCTGTCGGGAAATTTCCTCTACGCCCGCAACAGGGTAATTGATATCGACGAAACCCCCTGGGGAGAAGGATATGACTACATGAAGGCAGAAGGGAAGCCGATGGGAACGAATCTTTATTATCATGCAATCGGCATTTTCCGCACACAGGACGATCTCGACCGGTATCCCGCCATTGCAGGCGCGGGCCTCGGCGACCTCATCTACGAAGATATGGACGGGAACGGCGTCATTGACGGCATGGATCGCGTCCGGGCCAACCTGATGCACTTCCCGGAGATCGTTTTCGGCCTCAATATCGGCCTTGACTGGAGGGACTTCGACGTCAGCATGCTGCTGCAGGGACAGGCGCGCGCGCAACAGCTCGTCCACATGCGCATTGACCATACGGGCAACGCCTTCCGGGAAAGAACCGACAACCGCTGGACGCCGGACAATATCAACGGGACCATGCCGCGCGTGGAGTCCATCACCTCCACCTCCGCCGAATCGGATTTCTGGATGAAGGACGCCACCTTCCTCCGGCTGAAAAACCTGGAAATAGGCTATACGCTGCCGCGCACATTATCCGGCAGGCTGAACATATCGGAGGCCCGCATTTACCTGAGCGCCTATAACCTGCTGACCTTCGACAGGATCAAAATAATGGACCCGGAATCCGACCAGGCAGGCGCCAACTACTATCCGCAGATGAAAATATTCAATACCGGCATAAGTATCACCTTCTAAAACACCGAAACAATGAAAAAGAATTTATTTATCAGCATATGCCTTGTCAGCTTTGTCCTTTACAGCTGCAACGACGGATTCCTGGACAGGAAACCGCTGGACAAAATTTCGGAAGAAGACGTCTTCAATAACGACGACCTTCTTACCGCCTACGTGAATGCCTGCTATCAAACGATCCCCGGCGGATACGACTTTGTCATGCTCTCTTCCATGACGGACGAGACGCACAACCGCCACGGATATGCGCCCAATTCGTTCCGCCAGGGAGGATTGACGCCCGATAACGTGACGGACGACAACTGGGGATGGTTCCGCTCCTTCAACTACTGGAGCAGCGCCTACGAATATATCCGGAACATCAATGTCTTTTTCGATAAAATAGAAACCGGGAGCATTTCGGAGGATCTTAAAAAAAGACTCTCCGGCGAGATGAAATTCCTCCGGGCCTGTACCTATGCCAACCTGATCTGGCGATTCGGCGGCGTACCGGTCATCACAAAGATTTACGCCCTCGGCGAACCGGATTATTCCCTCGGACGGAACACGTACGATGAATGTGTCGAATACATCCTCCGGGAGCTGGAGGATGCCATCGCGCTCCTGCCGGACAGGATGGAGGGCGACCATTCGGGACGCGCATCGGCGGATGCCTGCCGGGCGCTCCGTTCCAGGGTATACCTGTACTGGGCAAGCCCGCTGGTCAACACCGGCAACGACCCTGCCCGCTGGGAAAAAGTCCGCGATGCCAGCCGGGAAATGATCGAATCCGGCCGTTATACCCTTTCCGAAAGCTACGATGACATCTTCCTGAAAGCGGCGGAAAACAGGGAAGTCATCTTTTTCCGCCTCTACACAAAAGCCAACGGAACCAGCATGATGTCAACCAACACAGCCAACGGCTACGGCGGCAACGGCGGCAACTGCCCGCTGCAAAACCTGGTAGACGATTACGAAATGAAAGCCAACGGACTTAAACCTTCGGAAACCGGATCGGGATACGACCCGGCAAATCCTTACGCCGGACGCGATCCGCGGTTTTACTATACGGTGCTCTACAACGGCGCCGAGTTTAAGGGCCGCGCCATCGAAGTCTTCACGCCGGGCGGGAAAGACTCGGAACAGGGCGACGGAGGCTGGAACTGCAGCCAGACGGGATACTACATGCGCAAATTCCTGGACGAGAGCCAGCTGTTGAGCGAAGCCAGCACCATGCCGTATGTCTATTTCCGACTGAGCGAATTTTATCTCAACTATGCCGAGGCGCAGGTTCATCTGGGAGATGAGGAACAGTGCCGGTGGGCGCTTAACTGCATACGCGGACGGAAGGACGTAGACATGCCCGGAATCCCCGCTGCCGTTTCGGGAGAGCAGCTGCTCGAAAAAGTCCGTCAGGAACGCAGAATAGAACTGGCGCTCGAAGGACACCGGTATTTCGACCTGCGCCGGTGGAAGCTCGCCGCCACGTACGACGGCGCAGATGCAATGGGAGTCACCGTAGTAAAGACAGGCGACAACACCTTTACCTACGATTTCAGCCGTACCGTACTGAAAACGGAATTTAAGGAACAGTATTACCGGCTGCCCATCCCCCGTACCGAGATCGTAAAGAGCAACAATACGCTTGAACAGAATCCCGGCTATTAACAAAGACGCGATGCATCGCATCTCTACAGGGTACGTACCCTCCCTAAGCCCATTGGGGGCGCAGGCCGCTTATTATACAATGGCTTGCGCCCCGTCAGGGTTAGCCGGCGGAGAAACACGTCTCCCGCACAGTGCGTTGCACTGTACTGCTGCCCGGAAGACTTTCAGCAGTGCGTCCGCAACTTCCGGACAAATATGATTTTCTATTACCAACACTTAATTTTCAATTATTAATGAAAACTGAAATTTACACTGCGGCATTGATCTGCTTATTTTTTATGACCGGCGTTTACGACGTAAACGCGCAGGATTCATTGCGGGAAGGATTTGCCGATCCGCCCGCTTCGGCAAAAGCCCGTACATGGTGGCACTGGCTCGACGGCAATGTGACAAAAGAAGGAATTACGGCCGATCTCGAAGCCATGAAGCGCGCAGGAATCCAGGAAGCGCAAATCTTTAATGTCGGCATGGGCTATCCTCAGGGGCCGGCAACCTATCTCGGCGATCTCTGGCTGGAACTCTTCCACTTTGCCGTGCAGGAAGCCGACCGCCTGGGACTGGAGATCGGATTCAACAACGCCGCCGGCTGGGCAAACAGCGGAGGCCCGTGGGTGACGCCCGAATATGCCATGCAAAAAGTTGTCTTCAGCGAAACAAAGCACCGCGGAAAGGCAACATTCAGGGGAACACTGCCCTTGCCTCCCACCCGGCTGGGTTATTATGCGGACATTGCCGTGCTGGCCTTTCCCGCGCCGGAAAGCGACGAACGGATCGGCGAACTGGAACTGAAAACGCTGTCCGGACATTTCTTCCCCAAACATTTGCAACCCGACGACCGGCCGGTCGACGGAGCCGCACTGGTTCCCCGGGACCGGGTCGTGAACCTGACATCAAAAATGTCCGCAGACGGCGTCCTGAACTGGGATGCTCCCGCCGGAGAATGGATAATCCTGCGAATCGGCCATACCCCCACCGGCACTGAAAACCGTCCGTCCGTCCGGGGCGGGACGGGACTGGAATGTGACAAAATGAGCCGCGCCGCGGTCGATCATTTCTGGCAGGGCGGCATCCGGCCGGTTTTGGACAGGCTGGGCCTCCTCGCCGGAAAATCACTGGTCAACTGCATCATTGACAGCTATGAAGTGGGATGCTGCAACTGGACTCCGGGTTTCGACGCCGCCTTTAAACAGCGCAACGGATACGACTGCATACCCTTCCTGCCCGCCCTCGCCGGATACTATGTCGGAAGCGGTGAAATAACGGAACGCTTCCTCTGGGATTTTAGAAGGACGACAGGCGACCTGATCGTAGAAAACTATTATGGCCGCTTCAGGGAACTCTGCCACAGGCACGGGATGAAATTCTCGGTAGAACCCTACGGAGGCCCCTACGAAGACATACAGGCCGGATCAACAGGCGATATCGTCATGAGCGAATTTTGGCTGGAAGGAGACGTTTACCTCAACACGCAGAAAATGGTCGCCTCCGCAGCCCACCTGAACGGCTCCCCGGTCGTGGGAGCCGAATCCTTCACCGGCTTCGGCGGCTGGCGCAATCACCCGGCAACCCTGAAGGCGCGCGGAGATCTCCTGTGGTGTGAAGGCGTGAACCGGTTTATCTTCCATACCTGTACCCATCAGCCGTGGGACGTGGCGCCGGGGGTGACCTTTGGCTTGTACGGCCTCGAAGTAGGCAGGCATACTACCTGGTGGGAGCCGGGACGCGCGTATATGGACTACCTGGCCCGCTCGCAGTTTCTGCTTCAACAGGGCCGGAGCGTTGCCGATGTGCTGGTCTTTACCGGGGAAGAGGCTCCGAATGACGGCATTTACAGGGCTGACATCAAAGCGCTCGGATATGACTATGACCAGATCGGCACAAACAAAATCAAAGAACTGACCGTAAAAGACGGCCGGCTGTGCTCTCCCGCCGGCGGAGTCTACAAACTGCTGCTGCTTCCCGAAACCGCATGGATGACCCCGGAACTGGCAGATAAAATAAATGAACTCGTAACAGCCGGAGCGATCGTTACCGGCGCCAGGCCCGCAAAGTCGCCAAGTCTCCGGGGCTATCCCGAATGTGATGCGAAGGTCGCCGCGCTGGCCGAAAAAATATGGGACGAATCCGGCAAAATAACAAAAGGCAAAGTCATCGCCAACCGCCCGGTAAAAGATCTGCTGGAAGAACTGGCGCCGGCGCCGGATTTCTCAGGAGGAAAAACAGGCTTTGACCTCACTTATATACACCGCATAACAGACCGGGCCGATATTTACTTCGTCGCCAACCCCCGGAACATCAGCCGCCGGGAAGCGTGCCGTTTCCGCATCACCGGAAAAGTTCCCCGGCTATGGAACCCCCAAACGGGAGAAATACAGGAGGCTGCCGTCTGGAAGGAAGAAGCCGGCGGAACAACGGTCGTCCCGGTATCCTTTGAACCGGAAGGAGCTGTTTTTGTCGTATTCGAAGACGATGGCCGGCCCGTTCCGGAGCATCTCATCCACGCCGACGCAACGCTGAAAACGGAAGAATTAACCCCGCTTCCCGGCCTGAAAATAGTAAGGGCGGAGTACGGACGGTTTCTGCCCAAAGGACTTGCCGATGCCACAGAAGGCGCGCGCGACCGTCTTTCCAAAGGTATATTTACGATACCGGCAACCCCCGGTCTGACAAACATCGACCCGGCGGCAGGCGTCGTAAAGGAACTACGCATAGAATACAGGGCCGGAGGCGAACTTCACCGGCTACAGGCGCAGGAAGGCCAGTCGGTTTTGATGGACATAAAAGATGAAAAAGAAATCGAATCCATCCGGGCGGTATACGGGAAATTTACGCCCGACACCGCTTTTCTTCCGCCCGTTCCCCGGATAGAGGATGTTTCCGGACGGATCTCCGAACTGATTGCCTCGCATCAGCTGCAAATCCCGGCAGACGACCGCCTGACCGGTAAAAACCCGTCAGGCCATACCGCATCCAAAGAATTGCGTCTGACATACGTTGCCGAAGGAGAAACGCATGATATAAAAGTGCCGGAAGGAGGAACCGTCAGCCTGGCATACGATCTTCCCGGGTCGAGACTTGTATCCGAAGACGGACTTGTAAGCTGGATCACTCCGTATGCGGGCGAAATGACGTATGTGACGTCTTCGGGAAAAACCGGCACCGTCCGGGTAGATTCGGTTCCGGAGCCTGTCGAGCTGAAAGGAGCGTGGGATGTGAGCTTTCCGCCCGGCCTGGGGGCGCCGGCAAAAGCCGTGTTTGACAGGCTAATTTCCTGGCCGGCTTCATCCGATGAGGGAATACGTTACTTTTCAGGAACTGCAAGCTATAAAAAACAGTTTTCACTTCCTGCCGGTTTGCTTCAGCCCGGATACCTGCTGGAATTGGATCTGGGCAGCGTCCGCGTCATGGCGGAAGTGATTGTGAACGGCAAAAACCTGGGCGTATTGTGGAAGGCTCCTTTCCGGGTAAATCTGGATCATTCCGTGCATCAGGGCGTAAACGAACTGGAAATAAAAATAACCAATTTGTGGCCGAACAGGTTGATCGGCGATGAACGCTTATCCGGCGATTACGAACTGGAAGGGTGGAGTATAAAGAAATGGCCCGAATGGCTGCTGAATCACACGGAACGCCCTTCGGAACGCATCACCTTCACTACGTGGAAACATTGGGATAAAGACGCTCCATTGCTTCCTTCGGGTTTGTTAGGCCCCGTAAAAATACGTCCTTACGTGCGTTCAAAGAACCCGGAATAAAGCCGGCAGTGTCTTAAACTGATTTGTCAGCCGGCGTTTCGCTGTTCTTTGCCAGTGACACCAATCCTCCTATGGCACCCAAATTCATAGAATCCAGGGCCGAACTGGGTACGATGACCATGGAACCTTTCTCTTTTAGGCCTTCAAATAACATGTTCATCCCCCGGAGATGCAGCGCTACGGGATTATCGGTATATTTCTTGCTGGCCTGTTCAAACTTCTCGGCAATCTCGGTTTCGGCTGTTCCCAGGATGACACGGGCCCTTCTTTCGCGCTCGGCCTGCGCCTCTTTGCTCATTGCGTCGGCCAAATCCTTCGGTATGGCAATGTCATTAATACCGACGGTCTGGCATGTGATGCCCCAGGGGTTCGTGTTTTTGTCTAAAACCTGCTGCAAATCTTCGGCAATCTTATCGCGCTCCTGCAGGAGAGCCGACAACTCGTGCTTGCCGATCGTATCCCTCAGACCGGTCTGGGCAATGTGTTCAATGGCTACCTGATATTTCTGCACCTCCAAAGCGGCCTTTTCCACATCCCAGACCGTCCAGTATACAACGGCATCCACATTTACCGGCACCGTATCTTTGGTAAGGGTCTGTTCCGCCTTAAAAGCGCTTACCCGCACCCGCTGGTCTACGTAAGCGGATACACGGTCTATAATGGGGATAATCATAAACAGGCCAGGCCCTTTTAAACCTTTGTATTTCCCCATGCGCAACACCACTGCCCGCTCCCACTGGTCTGCAATGCGGATGGCAGAAGACAATAATCCGGAAAAGAGCAGCGAAAGCGCCAGAACCTGGATCGTTGTTATTTGCAAAATATACAAAACTACTGATACGGTAATCAGTATCAATAATACGGAAAGTGAAACGGGATTCTTCAACCATCCCCTGTTTACTGCATTTGTTGTCATATTTATTGTATTTTAGAAGTTTCGATATTCTTTAACACTACTGTCCGGTAAAAAAATAGAGCGAACTTCTTTTTTGTAGAAATTCGCTCCCATGATTATCTTTGTAGTCACTACACAATAAAAACAATCATGGGCAAAAGTACAAATTTTATCG
>JAISCL010000274.1 GCA_031265585.1 Tannerella sp.
TCGGAAGACGTAAAGATTTTGACTACAGCGGCGAGTGGGCGCTCGATTATATTCACCGGACATCGGACATCGGCGAACTGTATTTCGTTTACAACGAATCGGACAAAACGGTGAATACGGATGTTCGTTTTCGTGTTGCCGGTCGATATCCGGAGCTGTGGGATCCTGCTAACGGTACGCAATCGGGAATCGCAAATTACAGCGAAGAGGATGGCTGCACGCATTTCGCTATTGAACTGGCGCCTTACGGATCGGTGTTTGTGGTATTCAACAAACAAAAACGCGATTTGCCTCAACCGGAAAATATTTCAGGATTTGCCCGCAAGGAATTGAACGGTTCGTGGAAGGTCAATTTCCCCGAAGGCTGGGGCGCTCCGCAGGAAATTGTTTTCGACGAACTGAAATCGTGGACGGATTTCGAAGACTCCGGCATCAAATATTTCTCCGGAACGGCTACGTACAGCAAAACCTTTACGCTCGACAACGTGACGGCAGGGGAAAAATATTACATTGACCTCGGAGAAGTGCGCGATGTAGCCGAAGTATTTGTCAACGGCAAATCGGCGGGGATTTTATGGAAGATGCCGTTTTGTGCAGACATTTCCGGGCTGGTTCGTTCGGGCGAAAACGAGTTGAAAGTCGAAATCGTCAATTTGTGGATCAACCGTCTGACCGGCGACATGCTTTCCGACCCCCAAGACCGTTATTGCCGCACCAATCACCCGTACATGACAAGCAGTATGGGCGGCGACGAAACATACCGGGAACAGCCTTCCGGATTACTCGGGCCGGTGATGATTCATCAAAAAAAGTTATGAGAATGAGAACAATCAAATTATTTATACTGTGTGCATGGCTTTTGAGCGGCGGCATGTTGTCGAATGCGCAGTTGAAACCGTGGATTGATTTTAACCGAAACGGTTCGATGGATTTGTACGAAAATCCCGACGCCGACACGGACGTCCGGATAAGCGATTTATTGTCGCAAATGACCGTCGAAGAGAAAATATCCCTGCTCATGGAAACGGCTCCTCCTGTTCCGCGCCTGGGAATCGGCAAATATTATCACGGCAACGAAGCCTTGCACGGGATTATACGACCCGGATATTTCACCGTATTCCCGCAGGCAATCGCTTTGGCTTCGACATGGAATCCGGCGTTGATCAAAGACGTTGCCGGCGCAATATCCACCGAAGCGCGCGCACGTTGGAACGAACTGGAACAGGGAGAAAAACAAACGTACAGATACAGCGATTTGCTGACATTCTGGTCGCCGACCGTAAATATGGCGCGTGACCCGCGTTGGGGACGGACGCCGGAAACCTACGGGGAAGACCCTTTCTTGAGCGCGCGGATTGGCGTTGCGTTCGTACAGGGATTGCAGGGCGACGACCCTAAATATCTGAAAGCCGTATCGACGCCCAAGCATTTCATGGCAAACAATGAAGAACATAACCGGTTTGAGTGCAAGGTTGAAACTTCCGAACAGGTCTTGCGAAACTATTTTCTTCCGGCTTTCCGGGCGCTGATTACGAAAGGCAAGGCTCATTCCATCATGACTGCCTATCCCGCTATTAACGGCATACCCTGTACTGCTAATAAACGGTTACTCACCGACATCCTCCGCAAAGAATGGGGGTTTGAGGGATACGCGGTATCCGACTGCGGAGCGGTAGGACATATTCACGGAGCGCATCACTTCACCGCTTCGTACGAAGAAGCGGCTGTCGCAGCACTGAAAGCGGGTCTTGATCTGGAATGCGGCGATACGTTCAAAAATCTCTATCCGGCGCTGCAAAAGGGATTGGTCAATGAGCAGGATATCACCGTCGCCGCCTATCACGTGTTGAGAGCGCGATTCAAACTGGGGCTGTTCGACGACCCTTCGCTGATAAAATACAACCGAATTCCTCCTTCGGCAGTGGGAAGCGAAGAACACAGGCAACTGGCGCTGGAAACGGCGCGGCAATCGATCGTACTGTTAAAAAACAACGGTATTCTCCCACTCAATTCCAACAGGATAAAATCCGTTGCGGTACTCGGCATCAATGCTGCGACAAGCGAATTCGGCGATTACAGCGGCGTCCCGCTCAACAGCCCGGTTTCGCCTTTGGAAGGCATTATCCGTCGGGCGGGCGACCGTATCAATGTACATACCTTGCCGTGGACAGGCAATTTGTCGCAGCATGAGATCATCCGTCCCGAATACTTTTTCCATAAGACCGAAGACGGCTCACTGAAACAGGGAGTGAAAACGGAATATTTCTCCGATCACAACTTCAAGACCCTGTTTTCGACGGTGATTGAAAATCAGGTTAATTTCGATCCTGCGAATCAGCCACCCAATCCGAATGTTCCGCCGGTTCCGATGTCGGTTCGATGGACGGGAGTTATCCGGCCTGCCGTTTCGGGAGCGTATGAAATAGGCATCATCAAAAGCGGATGGATGCGTCTGTTCCTGAACGGGGAAAAAATATTCGACAACAGTTCGAAAGACCGTGGCGTTTACATGAAAACCGCCGATCTGGTTGCAGGACAGACATACGATATTGTCGCCGAATATTCCTACCGGATAGGTTCCGACGTGGGGTTCTGGACGGGAGATAAACCGGCGACGCTTAGCTGTGCATTGCTCTGGAAAGCGCCCGACCGGCGAGCGTCCGGACTGTTTGCCGAAGAAAAAGCGCTGGCTAAGAAATGCGACGCGGCTATCGTCGTTCTCGGCATCAACAAAAGTATCGAAGGGGAAGGGCGCGACCGGGAAAGCATCCGTCTGCCGGAAGATCAGGAACAGTTTATCCGCGAAATATACAAAGCTAATCCCAGGACCGTGCTGGTTTTGGTTGCCGGCAGTCAACTGTCTATCCGCTGGGAGCAGGATCATATCCCGGCAATCATCAACGCATGGTACCCCGGAGAACAAGGCGGGACAGCCATTGCCGAAATACTGTTTGGCGATTACAACCCTGCCGGGCGTTTGCCGCTGACTTACTACGAATCTTTGGATGACATCCCCGCATTCAACGATTATTGGGTTACCAACGGCAGAACTTACATGTATTTCGATAAAACGCCGGTTTATCCGTTCGGATTCGGGCTGAGCTATACCACGTTTGAGTATAGCGACATCCGTGCCGACAAACAGGAATTTGCTATCGGCGAAACAGTCAAAGTAACGGTCGATGTGAACAATACCGGACGCTACGACGG
The DNA here is from genome assembly GCA_031265585.1 of Tannerella sp. Lineage (GTDB taxonomy): Bacteria > Bacteroidota > Bacteroidia > Bacteroidales > Tannerellaceae > Tannerella. The sequence continues at coordinate 3,211 of JAISCL010000274.1, forward strand.
CGACGAGGTTGTACAACTCTACCTCAAAATGCCTGAAACAAAGGAAGCAAAACCTGTCCGGCAATTGAAAGGATTTCAACGAATCCATCTGAAAAAAAACGAAAGCAAGTCCGTGACTTTCGAATTGGACAGGGAAGCCCTGTCGTACTGGAACAAAGACAATCATTTCGTTGTCGAAGCAGGCACGTATGAAATACAAATCGGCGCATCATCCGCAAATATCCGTCAGAAAATGGAATTCAAATTAAACTCAAACAAAGAAATCTTATGAAAGCAATTGGAAATTTGTCTTTATGCGTACTGTTAGCCGCATCGTTCGGTTTGCTCTGATCGACGTAGTCTCCAGCCCATATAGGCGGAATTTTGCTATCGCTCCTGATGGGCCGGCTTGCCGACAGGGACAGGACGGTCATTGTTTCGCAATATACGGGCGAACCAAGCGGACAGATTTCCCTCGCAATGATAGTTCCTCTCTTTTCGTACTGTGTCATTGCATGGTATGCTTTTGCCGGATCGCAGTTGGAAAATATACAAACAATAGACAGTTAACAGTTTAATAAAAGAAAGATGAACAAGTTTTTAATTATTATTCCCTTTTTGTCCGGTGCAAAACATTCAATCCGCATATCGCCTACAATTAAAAAATAGTTTGTCTATTTCTGTTGTTTCATATTGCTACTTTTTTTTATCTTTGCCACATGATTCGTGATATAATTACATACGAAAATTATTATGATAACTTCATTATGACGTTATCTGCCGAAGTAATAAAGACGTTTCACTATGTTTTCGATTTGTTATCAACGGAAGACAGAGTGAGTAAAAAGTTTTTGAAACACATAAGAGAAGGAATATATGAAATCAGAGTAATTTATGACGGAAATATATACCGCCTTTTCTTTATTTTCGATGAAGGCAAAATCGTAGTCTTATTCAACGGATTTCAAAAGAAAACGCAGGAAATTCCTGAAAAAGAAATACAAAAAGCAATAAGAATAAAAAGAGAATATTATGAATACAAGCAAAACCAGAAGCATTTGTGAAGAACTGGACAATCTGTACGGCAAGGAGGGAACTCCCGAACGCGAACAGTTCCGCCGTGAAGCATACGCCTACTGCATGGGGCAGGTAATCAGGGATGCCCGCAAAGGCGAAAAGATAACGCAGGCGGAACTCGCCAGCCGCATAGGGACCGACAAAGCTTATATTTCAAAGATAGAAAAAGGCGCCATCGAACCGGGCATCGGTACATTTTACAGGATCATGGATGCACTCGGATTGCGCGTGGAGATTGTAAAGCCTGTTTACTGAAAAGATAGCAACTGTACAGACGGGATTTTGCTGTCACTTCTGACGGGCTGGCTTGCCGACAGGGACTGGGCGGTCATTGTTTCGCAATATACGGGCGAACCGGGCGGGCAGATCTCCGCCGCAATGACAGTGCCTCTCTTTTCGTACTGCGTCATTGCATGGTACGCTTTTGCCGGGTCGAAGTTTTAAACGAACAGCGATGCGGAAATTAATTATGAGAAAAAAGGTATAGAATGAATTAGATAAAATAACAACAATGAATAGATTATGAAAAAGATTTTGGTACTTACTTTTTTGTTCGGCATGACGGCGGCAGCTGTTGCACAGAATCAGCCGACGGCCGACGAGGTGCGCAGGGATCGCGCACGCGGCATTGCCCTTCCCGA
>JAISCL010000298.1 GCA_031265585.1 Tannerella sp.
AAAGGCCAATCCTTTGGGCAGACCTTCGGCTTCGGCAGTGTCCATTCACGTAAGTCCGGGAGAACGCAATCCGGTGGAAGGCAAGTTCGGTCAAGCTAAAACGGCTTACGGTTTAGACCATATCCGTGCAAGGCTGAGAGAGACTTCCGAATCATGGATTGCCGGCATCATCCCGGTGCTTAACTTAGTCAAGTTGGCTGGGGCGATAGCCCTATGCACTATAATGAAGGTATGGCTGAGTTTTTCAGCACTACTGGAAAATCTGGCGAATTTTGATCACCGGACTACCAATCGGCAGGATTTTTTATCGCCTGTGAGAGGATGAGTTTTTAAGCAGACCCTATTTATACAAATAATAATAGGATATGAAAAGGACATTCTTACTTTTATTTACTGCGACGATGATTCAATCATGTTTATTTGCAGGAAAGAGCGACCTCGTGTTGCAAAATCTGACCTGCGAATATGCGCATGACCCGTCGGGGATAGATGTTCCGAATCCGGCTCTTGGCTGGCAGATTGTTTCGGAACGGCAGGCGGTGAATCAGTCGGCGTACCGGATTATTGTGTCCGGCAGTCCCGAAGCATTGAAACGAAACCGGGGCGACGTCTGGGACAGCGGAAAAACACCCTCGTCGCAAAGTCAGCAGGTGCGATACGCCGGGCCGGGACTGCGCACGGCTCAGTATTATTACTGGAAAGTGCAGATCTGGGACGGACAGGGCAATGCCTCGGCGTGGAGCGAACCGGCGCACTGGTCAACGGGCATACTCTCGCCGGAGGAATGGCGGGGAAAATGGATTTCAAGCCGGTATGCGGAAGTATCCGGCAAACGCGCTTTCATGGATTCGTGGCAGAATAACGAGGATTATCAGCCGACGGACACTTCAGCCGTCTATTTGAGGAAGAACGTGTCCATTACGCGGAAAGTGAAACGGGCGACAGCGTTTATCTGCGGACTCGGATATTACGAACTGTATATCAACGGCGACAAAGCGGGAACGCAGGTGATGGATCCCGCATTTTCGGACTGGCAGCGGCTGGTTTACTATGCAACGCACGACGTAACTCCGCTTGTCCGCAAAGGCGACAATACGCTGGGCGTCATACTTGGCAACGGATTTTACAGTCTGCCCGGACGCGATCTGTTCCAGAATCATAATGCATGGTGGAAAACGCCGCCGAAAGTATTGATGAATTTGCTGATAGAATATTCGTCCGGCGAAACAGAAACGATTGTTACCGACGAAAGCTGGCGGTGGAGTTATGGAGAAATCACTTACAACAGCATCCGTGGCGGCGAAACCATCGACCATACCCGCGAACAGACAGACTGGAACAAAGCAGAGTTTGATGACAGCAGTTGGAAGCATCCGGAAACTGTTCCGGCTCCGGCGGGAACGCTCAGGTCGCAACAGTTTCCTCCGATGCGGGTAGCCGAAAAATTTGCGCCGCTGCAGATTACAGAGCCGAAACCGGGCGTCTGGCTTGTCGATTTCGGTGAAAACATGACCGGATGGATTGCCATGCGCGTAAAAGGCGAGCGCGGACAGGTCGTGGTATGCGATTACAATGAAATGCTGAACAGCGACGGAACGCTCAATACCGGATACAGTCATTCGCATACCGGCGGACGGTTTCAGCAGGAACAGTTTATCCTCGACGGCGGGGGCGATGAATATTTCGAGCCGCGCTTCACCTACCACGGTTTCCGGTACGTTCAAATAAAGGGACTTAAACAGAAACCTTCCCCTGCCGACATCACAGCGAAAAGCGTGCATACGGAACTGCCTGTTACGGGAAAATTTTTCTCGTCCGATACGAAACTCAACCAGCTGTATCAGGCAGTGCGACGTACACTTCACAACAGCGCGCATGGAATGATTGCCGAAGAGCCTACCCGCGAGAAAATGGGCTGGACACTCGACGCCGGAGCCGCCGTCCCGACTTATCTTTATTATTTCGACGCAATAAACATCGTCCGCAAAAACATACAGGACTTTATCGACGCGCAGGAACCTTCGGGACATATCCCCGCTATCGTTCCCTCCAATGGCTGGTCGTTTACCTATCCCGACGGCAAACCTTTTCCCTGGGACGACCCTTGGTGGGGAGGCAGCATTTTCCTTCTTGTCGAAAATCTCTACGCAATGACCGGCGACACCTCCGTTATCGCTCATGCCTTCGACGCCATGATGCGATACATCGACTTCGTAGCTTCCACAGCCAAAGACGACCTGGTGTACTGGTCGCTGGGCGACTGGCTGCAAGCCCGCTACAACCTTACTCCGGTGGAACAAACATCCACAGCAGGCTATTACTGGATGAACGAACGTGTAGCCGCCTACGCCCGTATGCTGGGCAAAAAAGACATTGCCGACCGATATGCCGCTCATGCCGAAAGAATCAGAAACAAATTCAATGACACTTTCCTTGACCGGGAAACCGGCTGGTATCGTAACCGGCAGCCGCCAACTTCCTTCATCATCAAAAATGACTGGGTACCCGCCGACAAAAAGGAAACTGTCCGGTCGCAGACCTCGCAGGCGCTACCGCTCTATCTCGGCATCGTGCCGGAGGAGATGAAGAAAAAAGTAAGCGCACGTCTGCTCGAAGCGATTGACATTTACGACGGACATATCAACGCCGGCTTCATCGGCTCGAATCCCCTGCTGGAATACCTCTCAGCAAATGGATATATCGAAACGGCATACAGAATGGTATCCATGCGCGAACCTTCCGGCTGGCTCTACATGGTGAAGGACGAAAAAAGCACGATGGGCGAATGTCTGTACGATTATCCCTACAGCTGGCATCATCCCTACGGCGCGACGGCCGGATTCTGGCTGCTGAAATATCTCGGCGGCATCCGTCCCGACCCCGAATATCCGGGATTCAAACGCTTCATCATCTCCCCATACGTTCCCGACGACATGAACGAATTAAACGTGGAGATACAGTCTATTTACGGTAAAATACAGTCGTTGTGGAAACGCGAGGGCAATAAAATCCTGTTGAAGGTCGTCGTACCCGGAAATACAACGGCGCGCCTGATACTGCCGGTCACAAAACAGGAACACACGCTTTCGTCAGGCGTGTATGAGTATGTGGTAGAATTATTAAATAGATAGTATTAATATTAGACAAAATGAGAAAAAGTATTTTATTATCCATGACACTGTGCCTTTGCATCGCAATGCAGGCGCAAAAAGAAAATTCGGCTTATAACAAAGTCGGCTTGCTGGAAAAGCCCGTTCCTGTTTCCTCCGTAAAGGAAATATCGGGCTTCTTCGGAAACCGCATGGAACTCAACCGCGAAGTCTATCTCAAACAGTTTCCGATAGATCAGTATGTGGAATTTATCGGAAAGCGTGAACATACCGAATGGAACTGGACGAAAGCCGAACAGCACGGCAAATGGATAGAATCCGCTTACCTGTCGGCAGTTCAGTCCGGAGACAGGGAACTGCTGAAAAAGGCTCAAGCGGTATTGAAGCGTATCATTGATTCGCAGGAGGAAAGCGGTTATGTGGGAGCCACCGCCCGCAGCTACCGCTCGCCGGAAAGACCCGTCAGAGGAATGGACGCCTACGAACTTTATTTCGTTTTCCACGCCTTCATTACGGTCTTTGAGGAAACCGGAAACAGGGAGGCATTGACGGCGGCGGAGAAACTGTCGGATTACTGGCTGAAATACTTTGGCCCCGGCAAACTGGAATTCTGGCCTTCCGGTTTGAGACCGCCCGAAAACAGAGGGAAAGAGATACACGGCCACTCGCAGTTTGCCGGTCACGGAGTGCATTATTCATGGGAAGGCGCTTTGCTTGCCGACCCGGTCGCGCGGCTGTATGAGGTTACGGGAAAGAAAAAGTATCTCGACTGGAGCCGGTGGGTGGTGAACAGTATCGACAGATGGAGCGGCTGGGATGCTTTTTCCCGTCTGGATTCCGTTGCCGACGGTACGCTGGGAGTGGACAGACTGCAGCCTTTCGTTCATTCGCATGCTTTTCACATGAACTTTATGGGATTCCTCCGCCTGTACCGCATCACCGGAGATAAAACCCTGCTGTGCAAAGTGGCCGGAGCATGGGATGATATTTGTAAACGTCAAATGTATATCACCGGAGGCGTCAGCGTGGCGGAACATTACGAACATGATTATGTGAAACCGCTGACGGGAAACATTGTCGAAACCTGCGCCACCATGTCGTGGATGCAGGTTACGCAGCAACTGCTGCAGCTGACCGGCGACGTAAAGTATGCCGACGCCATGGAACGCCTTCTGTTCAACCACGTATTTGCGGCGCAGGACTGCGAAAGCGGGGTGTGCCGCTATCATACCGCTCCCAATGGCCACAAGCCGGGAGGCTATTTCCACGGCCCCGACTGCTGCACGGCGAGCGGACACCGTATTATCTCAATGTTGCCGACATTCTTCTATGCCGAAAATGGGAAAGAGTTCTATATCAACCAGTATGTCTCCGCAAAATATGCCAGCAGGGATTTCGGTTTTGAAGTGACAGGCAATTATCCCGAATCGGAAAACATCGCGTTGACGGTTACTTCGAAAAAAGCGGTAAACAGGACGGTCAGTCTGCGTATTCCCCTGTGGTGTAAATCGCCGGAAGTGAGCGTCAATGGCGAAACTGCTGCGAATATTCAGCCGGGCGCTTACCTGAAACTGACCCGCAAATGGACAAAGGGCGATAAAATTGAAATAAGTTTCCCGATGGAAGCCAAATGGATAAAGCGCGAGCATCACAGTAAATATACCGCTCATTCGTTACCGGGAGGAGAACCCATGTATAAGGAGGAACCGACCGACAGAATCCCTTACGCTTTTGTTCGCGGCCCCGTCGTCTATTCGCTGGATATGGTCTGGAACAGGCCGGTATGCAATGACGATGTGGATATGGAAAAGGATATTCGCGTGCAAACCGATGCGCTGCCCGCATTGATTGACAAGCCGTATCAAAACATGCTGGGGCCTGTTTACCGGACAAAAGCGCTGTATAAAGGCAGCGATATGGACGTCGTCCTTTCGCCGTTCGCCAATACCGGACAGTGGTTCCGTCCGGGCGAACAGAAGCCGCAGAAAAACGCAGTAATGTTTACGTATGGTATATGGCTTTACAATACAGATACAAGATAATATGAAATTAAATAAATAATAAATAGAACAATGAGAAGAAGTATTTTATTATCCACAACACTGTGCCTTTGTATTGCGATGCAGGCGCAGACGGTTGATCAGGAGTGGTCGCCGACAGTTAAAATCGACGCTTCACAGTACGGAGCGGAAATGTCGCCGTTTATTTACGGACAGTTTATTGAACACATGGGTAATTGCATTAATGGCGGTATCTGGGCGGAAATGCTCGAAGACCGAAAATTCTTTTATCCGGTTGGGGATAAAGAATCGCCGTGGAAACCCGTTTACGACTGCAATCTCCGCATGAGCGAACAGCAGGCCTTTGTCGGAAAATACTCGCCGGAATCCTTCACGGCGGAAAACGAAGAACCCCGCTGGCTCGGCATCCGGCAAGACGGGTTGGCTGTACGGAAAGGGAAAAAGTATGTCGGTTATGCCTGGGTCAAGCCGTCCGAAGGTATTCAGCGAATCGAAGTTCATTTTCACTGGAGCGACAGAAAAGAAGATCACAGGGCGTTCAAAATGCCGGTCAAAGTTGGCGATTTCTATAAGATTGAATTTGCTTACAAACCGGGCGGCGATTTCGACAGTGTGATGCTTGAAATTGCGGCATTCGGCAAGGGAACGTTTACGGTCGGCTGCGTCAGTCTGATGCCGTCCGATAACGTGAACGGTATGCGCGCCGAGACGCTGGAACTGTTGAAACGGCTTAACTCGCCGGTTTATCGCTGGCCCGGCGGGAATTTTGTGAGCGGATACGACTGGAAAGACGGCGTCGGCGAGCGCGATAAGCGTCCTCCGCGCAAAAATCCGGCGTGGAGAGGCGTTGAGCCGAATGATTTCGGCATCAATGAATTTTTCACCTTTTGCAGGATTCTCAAAACGGAGCCGTACATCGTTGTCAATACCGGCAACGGCAATGTCGAAAATGCGGTACAGGAACTCGAATACATCAATGGCAACACACAAACGCCAATGGGAAAACTCCGCACCGGGCACGGTTTCCCCAAACCTTACAACGTAACATGGTGGGGTATCGGTAATGAGATGTACGGGAACTGGCAAATCGGTCATATTCCGGTTGAGCAATATGTCGAAAGGCACAGGACTTTTGTGGAGGCTCTCCGGGCAAAAGATCCGAAAGTGAAGGTGATTGGCGTCGGTGCGGTTGGAAAATGGGACGAGACGTTTCTGTCAGGAACTGCAAAACACCTTGATTTAATCAGCGAACATTTTTACGTTCGAACGCCAAGAGAAAACGTAACGGAGTATGTCCGTCAAATCCCGAATGCAGTAAAACGGATTGCCAATGCTCATCGAAAATACCGGAAAGAACTGCAAAATTTCAGGGATGTCACGGTTCCGATAACGATGGACGAATGGAATTACTGGCCTAAAACACCGGAAGTTTTCGGTGAAGTCGGTCTCCGGCTTGGCATGAAGGACGGTCTTGGAATTGCAGCGGGACTTCATGAGTATGCACGGCAGTCGGACATGTATTTTATGGCGAACTATTCAATGCCCGTCAATGTACTCGGCTGTATCAAAGCAAGCAAAACCGCCGCCAAAATGGAAACGACGGGACTTGTTTTAGAACTTTACCGTAAGCATTTCGGCAATCTGCCGGTCAAAACGGAAACGGATTTATCGAACGGAAGCCCTGTCGATATTCAGGCAGCCCTGTCCGGTAATACGCTGACCGTTGGAATCGTCAACACACTGGGACGTGATGTTACGATAAAATTGGACATCCAAAACTTTGACGTGTCCGGCAAAAATCCAGGCCGGTTTGAAATTGTCGATCCCGAAAATGACCCCAACGGTTTCAATGACCCGGATCAAGCATACCGAATCGAAATGAAAGAAACAAAAAACACGACTTTCAACGGTCATGTTATTGTC
>JAISCL010000317.1 GCA_031265585.1 Tannerella sp.
AATATGTGAAGATTCCAATCACTTTTTATAGAGATATTCCGTGTGTGTTATTAAATATTATGTTTAAAAAGAAAGAAGATGTATGTAGCATTGAAGGAAAATTCATGATAGATTATGGATATACAGGTTCCATTGGCATAGGAACAAAAACGTCTATTTCAAATCCATTAATCTGTACTTCTGCCAACAGCACGATATTTCAATATATGCGTGATACGGTTAACATACAGTTTAACAGCATATCAATGGAAAATATTTCCTTATGCAAAGAGCCTTTAATAGACGGTCTTGCCGGGATAATCGGAGTCGGATTTTTGGATAGGTTCGATGTAATCCTTGATTATAAAGAGAAGTTTTTATATCTAAAATTGAATGACAAAATGAATTTCAATATGCAATATTAATTTTTCGGACAAGGGTGGCTGACCCCATATGGCAATTGGTAAACCGGTTCAGTATTTGAAAGGGAAAAGTTCGTACAAGCTGCTAATGGAAAATAAGCAATTGAGCAAAATGTTTTGGGGACGTCATTTATGGGGTAGGGGCTATTTTGTTGCAACCACCGGTACAATCACAGATGACGTGATAAAGTCTTATATAGAAAATCAGGACGATTCAGCAGAGCAACAGGAAGATTTTACCATTGGTTGACATTTCGGAATCCTTTAGTCGGCTTTAGCCGACAACAAACGGGGGTGTCCAAAAAGGTCGAGTCCCGTCACCCAGAAGGCGCAGCCCGAAGCAATCCTGTGATTAACCGTATTCCGGATTGCTTCCTGCTTTGCTTCGTACCTCGCAACTCCTCGCCCTCGCAATGACGAAGCGGGGCTTTTGAGACGGCCTCTCGGTTTAGCTCCCCTGTTCTCCCGTTCTATCCACAGGAATAACTAATTGCAACGGTTTTCCGTCGCGGATAATGTCATATATCAGGGTATCCTTTTTTTGATATTTTTCATAATCCTCATCTGTCATTGCTTTCAGAGGCACATTGTTGATTCCTGTGATTTCGTCGCCTTCCTGCAAACCGGCTGTTTTGAAAAAATTAGCTTCATAATTGCCTGTTTTTGTTACAATCCATGTTATATTTCCGGTTACTCTTACCGAAAAATAAAACCGTTTCGTAGTACCGCTATCCAGCCGTTTATAGTTTTTTACAGGCTGCAAACCTAAAACTCCGTGTTTCTTATCAAAAAAGAGATTGAACCGTTTCAGAAAATTCAGTCCGGCGATATATTTGGCCGGAAGCGAATAAGGATTATCAGCAACGTATAACCTCATGGAATCCATGATAAAATCATCAAATGCGATCGCATTTACATGATAGAAACTTCCGAATTTATCCTTTCTACATTCGATCCGGTCGCTGTCTTTTTTATCAAAAAACGTCCATTCGCCGGAAGGATTTACAATGACGAGATCATTCGGGATCCCCATATCAACCAGACAGGTTTGACTGAGGCTTAACGTATCGCCGTCAGCGCATTGTATTTGCAGGGGAAACCGTATGCAGTACGCATAGTATCCCTGCGATTTCATCGGGCATAAATAACAGTCTTCAGGCATCTTGAAATTATCCGGCGGATGTATTTCCAGATAATTGTGTTCAAAATTCCACTCCCACACATTTACGGTATCATTTTCGGGCATATTGAATATACCGTCAGACCATTTAATGCCCAATGCCCGTTTCATGTCGTATATATGCAGATGGTCGTAGAGCACGGCTGTTGATCCCAGTTTCACCGGCAGAGATATGGTATAACGGTAATCCGGTACACTAAAAACACCCCATGACGATCCTTGCATTTCCGGATTGGGACGCACATTCGGCACAAGAGAAGGATGATTTGCAACAAAAGTAGAATCCAGCCGGAAAACACCGTTAACAGCGCCGGAATCAAACAGCATATTAGCCGTAATACTGTCCTGCAGGCATACCGGTATGCTTATCAACTTGTCGCTGGGATGAATAGAAAACGGTATCCGGTTGTCGCTGGAATGGGTACAGCCATAACATGTTTCAATCAACAAAGCTAAGAAATAAGCGCTTCTCATATAAAATTCAATTTTTAAAGTGTTAAATATTAAAGAGTCAGAACTGTTAAAAGTTATTTGATAATCCTGATTTCAATAAACTGCTCTATCATGCGCTCATCTGCAAATTGGCTGTCCGCTTTTTTACCGTTTGAAGAACAGGAGACGGCTGTTAGTAACGTGAATATGAAAATCAGCGTGTTATGTATGTTTATTTTCATATATTACTTACAGGTTATAATCGACGGTAAAAAAAACGCTTTAAAAATCAACTGAAGTTTCCTTTGTATTTTCTGTCTGTCCATGAATATTGACTTTTAAAAATTGAGATAAAGATAAGATGAATTTTAATACACCGTGTTAATTTAGGCATTTTTAATTTTTTTCGGACAAAAGTGGCAGATTCATGTGTAAAATAAGGTAAGGACGAAGGTGAAACGGCAGGAACTGTTTATGGACCGGATTAGATGCAATATATCCATGCTGAAAAATAATTCCGTCCTGAATCCGGCAATTCAGGGAGAATTATAACCAATTAGAAATAGTCACAGTCGGCGGATGTGTCACCCGGTAAAAAAAATAGTGTTTTTTTTACGATTTACCCGTTTGTTTCAAATAAAAGAAATATCCTTCGTGCAATTTTGGAGTGACGACCGTTTTTTACGTTTGAAACGACCTTTCGTTAAATAACAAAACTGCATTTCACGTTTGAAATGGCTTTCCCTTAATAAGGAAACTGCATTTCACGTTTGAAATAGCCTTTCCTTAATAAGGAAACTGCGTTTCACGTTTGAAATGGTCTTTCCTTAATAAGGAAACTGCATTTCATGTTTGAAATGGCTTTCCCTTAATAAGGGGGATTTCGAAAATAAAGGTTGGATTTTAGACTTCATTCCGACCGTTTTAAATGCACCTTGAATAAGTTATCGGCGTAGATGATATCCATACAAAACGTTATAGAGCCTAAAAACGATAGAAATCCTCAATTTTTTATGAGGGTCGAAAATAAACTTTTTCGCAAATATAACGGTTCTTTGGTGTTTTCCAAGGTATGCTAACTTAGCCGAATTTTCCTCGCTGGCAGGGTTCCTCTTTTATGTGCAGGGCGGTGTAAATAGCTGCCACGGGTTCGTCGGGGAGGGTACATTGCCTGATCTCAATCCGTTCATTGCCGGTTTGTTGCAGGCGCGTGCCTGTAATCTTGCGCCCGTATATGCTTCTTTTATGGAGATAAAAATAATAATCGCTGAATCGCTGAAATTATAATTGTTATTGAGTGTTATACAACAAAAAATACTAACTTTGCATCCTATAACCGGAATTTAAGACGGATTGATTTTTTACAGGTTTGTGTCCGGTATTGATTTTAAATATATTTATTATGAAGCAGTTTTTTAAAATGATGTTTGCTTCCGTACTGGGAGTTTTTATCGGTCTCGGCATTTTCATGCTGATGGGTTTTTTTATGTTTGTAGGGATGGTCTCATCCATCAGCAGTTCATCTACTGCTTATGTGCCTAAAAATGACGAAAAGGTATTTCAGCTTCCGGTTAAGGGAAGTCTGACGGAGGTCACGTCCGAAAGCCGGTTCGGGAATTTATTCGGATCGGAAAATTCCTTTTCCCTGAAAGATATACTTACAGCCATAAAGGATGCAAAGGAAAATGATAAAATAGAAGGCATATACCTTGATGTTTCCTATCTGTCAACCGGAACGGCTAACATAGACGTGATGCGCCGCGCATTGACGGACTTCAGGGAAAGCGGGAAATTTATAGTCGCTTACGCGGATAATTATACCCAAAAGGGATATTATCTTTCGTCTGTAGCCGATAAGGTATTTTTAAATCCTCAAGGCCTGTTGCAGCTTACGGGGCTTGCGTCGCAAACGGTTTTTTATAAAGGTATCCTGAAAAAAGCCGGAATAGAAATGCAGATTTTTAAAGTCGGAACCTATAAAGGCGCCGTTGAACCGTTTATGCTGGATAAACTGAGCGATGCGAACCGTGAACAGATTACGTCCTATCAGCAGTGTATATGGAATAATATCGTTGATAACATCGCATCGGCGCGTAATATCTCAAAAGAGAATGTCAATGATTTTATTGACCGTGGATTCATGTTTTCTTCGGCGGAAAAGGCGGTGGAATGCGGGCTTGTTGACGGTTTAAAGTATCGTGAGGAGGCTGAAAATTGTATAAAAGAATTGACAGGTGTTGAATCCGGTAAAAAACTGAAAACGGTTAGCCTGGCAAAGATGAAAAACATAAAAAAGAAGGCTCCTGTGAAAAAAGCGGATCAGATAGCCGTTATCTACGCCGAAGGTGAGATTACGGATTCGGACAATACGCCCAAATACAGCGATGCCAATTACATTACGGAAAAACTGGTGGATGAACTTATTAAGCTGAAGAAAGATGATAAGGTGAAAGCGGTCGTAATGCGTGTAAATTCTCCGGGCGGAAGCGCTTATGTCTCCGAACAGATCTGGAAGCAGGTTCACGACATCCGGAAGGATAAAAAGATTGTCGTCTCCATGGGGAATGTTGCGGCTTCAGGCGGTTATTATATCTCATGTGCTGCAGATAAAATCATATCGGAAGCGAATACGCTTACGGGATCGATCGGTGTTTTCGGTATTTTTCCAAATGCTACCGGTTTGTTTGATAAAATGGATCTGACGGCAGACGTTGTAAAAACAAATATATATTCGGACTTTGGGGATATTTCACGTCCGATGCGCGAGGATGAAAAAATGCTGATGCAGGGTTATGTCGAATATATTTATGATGTATTCCTGACCCGCTGTTCCGAAGGACGGGGAGTTGCCAAAGAGGAAATTAATGATATCGGACAGGGGCGTGTGTGGACCGGCGAACAGGCGCTGGAAAGAGGGCTTGTTGATGAAACAGGAGACCTTAACCGTGCTATAGAAGTGGCCGCCGAGCTGGCCGGGCTGACAGATTACAGTGTCAAAACAGTACTTGGTTCCAGTGATCCGTTTACGGAATATCTGAAAAAACAAATGGGTGAAATGAGAACTTCCGTAATAAAAAATGCACTCGGAGAAGATATGGAACTGTTCCGGATATTGCAAACAGTCAGGCATGCGAGTGGCATCCAGGCCCGTCTCCCGTATGATTTCAAGACTTTATAACTGTTGATGAACCGGAAGAATGTTTTTGTACGTTTATTACTTACACCATTCGCTTTTGTCTATCGTTTGATAACAGGTGTGCGTGACTTGCTGTTTGACTGGAAAGTGCTTCCTTCCGAAAGATTTCCTGTTCCGGTTATATGTGTTGGAAATATTTCCGTGGGGGGGACGGGGAAAACGCCTTTTACGGAATATCTGATACATTTATTGGAAAAGCAATACCGCGTAGCGACGTTGAGCCGTGGATATAAGCGTAAAACCAGGGGTTTTGTGCTGGTAAACGCAGATTGTACGGCGGAGGAAGCAGGTGATGAGTCCTGTCAGATCAAACGCAAGTTCCCGGACATTCTCGTTGCCGTAGATGCAAACCGCCGCCGTGGCATCCGGCGTTTACTGGCCTTACCCGATGAAGAACGTCCTCAGGTCATATTGCTTGATGATGCCATGCAGCACCGTTATGTATCGTCCTCCCTGACCATTATGCTGACAGAGTATAATCAGTTGTATTATGATGATTATCCGCTTCCGGCGGGAAACCTGCGTGAATCCGTCCATGCGGCTTACCGTGCCGATATTATTGTAGTCACAAAATGCCGGAAGGATATCAAACCGATACAGTTACGTATTATTGAAAAAAATATGTCCCTGATGGCAAACCAGCGCTTATATTTTTCAGATATAGTCTACCATAAGGCGGAACCTTTGTTTCCATCAGAACGGTTGCATTCCTGTTTTTTGTCCGAGATAAATAAGGATGAAGACGTTCTGTTAATTACCGGAATCGCAAATCCTCAACCCCTTATTGAACTGATGAAATCACATTTTGATAATATTTATATATGTGAGTTTCCCGACCATCATTCATTTAAACAGCTGGATATACAGCAGATTGATAACCGGTTTGGAAAGATGACCTCTTCGACGCGTAAAATCATTTGTACCGAAAAGGATGCCATGCGTCTGAAATCCCTTACCTATCTGCCTGATGCATGGAAGCCTCATCTGTATTACCTTCCCATATCGGTGAAATTCCTTTTCGGACACGGGGATAATTTTGATACGGGAATTTTAAAACATGTACTGTCAACTATTAATATACAACAAAAGAGAAATGTCAAGAACTGAAATATCAACACTTGGAGAATTTGGACTGATACGTCATTTAACGGAAAAAATAGAACTTACGAACGCAAGTACCATTAAGGGGGTCGGGGATGATGCTGCTGTACTGGATTATAAAGATAAAGAAATACTTGTAACAACAGACCTTTTGCTCGAAGGCGTTCATTTTGAACTTATGTATGTGCCGCTAAAACACTTGGGATACAAATCGGCCGTCGTAAATTTTTCGGATGTGTATGCTATGAACGGGCAACCAAAGCAAATTACAGTGTCTTTAGGCATATCAAAACGCTTCAGTATAGAAGATTTAGAGGAATTTTATGCCGGTTTACGGCTGGCGTGTAATGTCTATGGAGTAGATCTGGTAGGAGGTGATACCTCCGTCTCAATGACCGGGTTTACAATCTGTATAACCTGTTTAGGTGAAGGCGAAAAGGGGAAAACAGTATATCGCAATGGCGCTAAGGAGAATGATCTGGTTTGTGTTTCGGGAGATCTTGGCGCCGCCTATATGGGATTGCAGTTGCTTGAAAGAGAAAAAAACGTTTTCAACGGAGAAAAAGATTTTCAACCGGATTTTAGCGGGAAAGAATATCTTCTGGAGAGACAGTTGAAGCCGGAAGCGCGGAAAGATATTGTTGAGATGTTATACAGGGCCGGAATAGTACCCACTTCCATGATTGATATATCAGACGGTCTGTCATCGGAATTATTACACATTTCCAGAGAGAGTAATGTCGGTTGCCGGATTTTTGAAGAACGTATTCCGGTAGACTATCAAACAGCTGTCATGGCGGAAGAATTTAATATGAATCTTATAACAGCCGCTCTTAACGGAGGCGAAGATTATGAGTTATTATTTACCGTACCCCTTGGATATCATGATACGGTATCGGAGATGAAAGGAATAAAAGTGATCGGGCATATAACAAAACCCGAATGCGGACATATATTAGTTGGCCGCGACGGCGGAGAAATAGAACTGAAAGCGCAGGGATGGCAAACCCTTACTGACTAACTGCTTGTTTTTTCAGCATTTTCCCATCGGAAATAAGCTTCAAAACAATCCCATGATAAAAAGTGATTTTTTTGAATACTTTTGTCAAAAAGATTTGTAGAATAAGAAATAATCCCTATCTTTGCACCCGCAAATACGATTGGTGCCATAGCTCAGTTGGTAGAGCAAAGGACTGAAAATCCTTGTGTCCCCGGTTCGATTCCTGGTGGCACCACTTAACAAGAGTAGTAAAATGAAATAAGCCTCTGAATTAAAGTGAAATTCAGGGGTTTTTATTTTATCCCAACCTGCCGCAAAACGGCAAAAAAACACATAAAAAAGAAACCTTCACATTGTTCATTCGGTGGTTTTTTTTTCGGGACTAAAAAAACACCGATTCAGATAATAATGTTTTGATATGTTGTATTTTGTATGAGTGTTATTTCGTTTCATTTCCCTAATTTTGTAACATTAAAAAAGGAGGTTTTTATGAAACACCTTAAATCCGCAGACATTTGTATTTACATAATAGGCAAAGTGTTGAAGTAAAATAATTTACCAAACACTTTGCCCTGTGCAAGATTTCACTTATCTTTATGCACCACCAAAAA
>JAISCL010000321.1 GCA_031265585.1 Tannerella sp.
GAGATTCAAGAGAAAAACAAAATGTTACAGCAAAGCAGAACATATGATTGAAACATCATTAAATTTGCTTATGCTGAAACTTAATAAAGAATTAACAATATAAAATTAACAATACCGAATATGATTGCCATAAACATGTAAACAGGATTCCGGTTCATCGGGATTAATACTTTTGAATACACGTTCAAAGGTGTCTTCCGATGGAACGCCATGAGGCAAAGACAACAAATCTCCCGGGGAAGAACCACATTCAAGACCAGACAAACGCATATCCTGATAATCGGAACCACTCGTTAAATAAGTACATAAACCGATCAATAATATATCGGACAACAAATGAAGACAACGACCCGTAACACGGGAACCGGTAACTTCGGAAAAGTAGTTAGATGTTTTCATACCGGCAAAGATAATGTTTTTAACTCAATAGATAATTTTGGTGCGGTTGCCCTGTGCCCTCTTTTATTTATCCCGTAAAAGTATAAAATAACAGATAAACGGCAAATAAATCTTTTTCCGCATGTAAACCGGCATGTCAGGGAGCACAACTGTTTCTTCAATTCAAAACTGTCATTTTCAACTTTCAATTATTTATCTTATCTTTGCGCACGTTCATTTAACTTTTAATATACAATGGAAACAAGACGTAATTTTTTGAAAAAGGCGACATTCGCAGGAGTGGGAATGGCCGCGATACCCGGTATTGCCCGGGCGGCGGTCAGCAGGCAACAGTCGGTTCATGCTAAAAAGATCACACTGAAAAACGATCCGGTGATTCTTTTCCAGGGCGATTCCATTACGGACTGCGGTCGCAAAAGGGATTCAATCACCTGTAACAATACGGATCAGCTGGGACTGGGGTATGCACTTTTTACGGCTACCTCGATTTTGAACAGGCAGGCCGGCAGGCAACCCAAGGTCTATAACCGCGGCATAAGCGGGAATAAGGTGTTCCAACTGCGCGAACGCTGGGAAGTGGATACCCTGTCGTTCATGCCGGACGTGCTGAGTATCCTGATCGGAGTGAATGACTACTGGCATACGCTGAACGGCGGCTATAAGGGTACGGTTGAAGTGTATGAAAATGACCTTCGCAACCTGTTGAAGTATACAAGGGGAAAGTTGCCGGGCATACAGTTGGTGCTTTGCGAGCCGTTTGCCCTAGCGGGGGGATCGGCCATTAATGAAGGCGCGTGGTTCCCAATGTTTGACGCTTACCGGAAATCTCTTAAAAAGCTGTCCGGGGAGTTTGATGCCGTGTTTGTACCCTTCCAGTCCGCCTTTGATGAAGCCCTGAAAATCGCTCCGGCGCCCTACTGGTCAGCCGACGGCGTACATCCCGACCTTCCGGGACGCCAGCTGATGGCCGAAGTCTGGATGGAAGCAACGGGACTGTAGAGACGGCGGTAATCACGGTATCCGGAATTACAGAAACGGACGGAAATGCCCTTTTCCGGGATATTCCGGTATTAATGAAAGGCCGGCTGGGTCGGTGATAAACAAGGCCAAACAAAACAGGGGGAGTTAGCGCCTCCTGTTTTTAACCGGCTGTTCTCCCCCCGTGCGCAGGGGTCATCTGCCTTCATAATCGGGACGGACGGGATAAGGCTTTTAAAACTCCATAAAATCCGATTCCTGAAAACGGCTTACTTCGGTCTCCCAGCGTTCTTCCACAAATTTGCAGTGCTCCGGATGAGCCGTGTATGCATCAAACTCCTTTTGACTGCTGAACGTCATTAAAAAACCGTATTGGTAATCATTTTTGGGGCTGCACTGCCGATATGCCCGGAAAGCGCGCACTCCCGGTACTGCTGCAAGTATCCGGCGGGCATCGGTTATAAACTTCCCGGCTTCGGGGGAATCCGCTGCATGTTTCAGGTCAAAAATGACCGTGTGCATGATTTCTCCTTTTTTTAACCCGGCAGACGTTGCACAGCTATTGAACAAACCGGTAGCGGAAACCGTCAATGCGGTTACTCCGGCACACTGTATAAAACTTCTTCGTTTCATGGTTATTATTCTGTTAATAAATTTCCTTTGCGATTCTACGGACGCTGTCGGTTGCCATCAAGGTATAAAAATGAATACTCGGCACGCCATGCGCTATCAGGTCTTTACACTGCCGGATACACCATTCTATCCCAACCTCTCCGGCCTCATCGTCCGTTTTACAGGTGCGAAGCGCATGGGCGAGCGCTTCCGGTATTTCCGAACGGAAGATTTTGGGCAAGACAGTTAACTGATTCATAAATACAACCGGCTTAACGCCGGGTATAACCGGTACCGTTATGCCTTCTGCACGCACCCGGTCTACAAATGCATAATACTTTGAATTATCGAAAAACATCTGGGTCACCAGGTAATCCGCTCCGTTTTTCACTTTTTCCTTTGCATAAAAAATATCCGACTCCATATTCGGAGCCTCTTCATGTTTTTCCGGATAACAGGCCATCCCGTAAGAAAACGGTGTTTCAATACCTTCAAAAGAAGAACCGTCCAGTGCGATGCCTTTATTAAAACCGTTCACCTGCTCCTGCAAATCCGTAGCATAAGCATGACATAAAGACTTGTCAATATTTCCCGGCATATTTTTTTCATCGCCCCTCAACAGCAATAAATCATGCACCCCCAGAAAATTCAGGTCTATCAGGGCATACTCCGTTTCTTCTTTCGTAAAACCCTTACATATAATGTAGGGCACAGCCGTAACTCCGTATTTGTTTTGAATAGCCGAAGCAATCGCCACAGAACCTGGACGCTGCCGTATATTAACCCTCCGTACCGTACCATCAGGCGCTGTTTTATCCATAGACTCACTGTGATGGGATGTTATATTGATATACTTGGGATCAAATTCGATCAACTTATCAATTATGTTATAGATCCTTTTAATACTGTTCCCTTTAAGCGGCGGCAATATTTCAAAGGAAAATGCAGTCTTTTTACTCTCGTTTATGTGTTCAATCACTCTTTTCATCTTACCCCAAAATTAATTTCACTCATTATCGGATACTTTTCCTTGCCTCATAACGCAGTTTTAAGAAAAATATTGTAAACGAATCTCCCAAACCCGTCTTTGTCGAAAAACCGTGGCGTTTCATCGAAAAATTCCCGTATGTCCTGTCCCTGTCTCTACTTTTGCCGCATCAAATTAATAAATGGAAAAGAGATATGAAGAAATGGGTTATATGGACAATTCGTGCGACCGAAGACGAACAGGAACACGCCGCTCAACCCGATGGCGCTTTTCGTATAAACCTTACATTATTTAAATGAAAGAAACAAAAAACAACAGCGGCATAACGGGTACACTCACATGGAACTTGACCGGCGGCATACTTACAATTAACGGTACAGGTGCCATGTCGGATTATAGCGAATGGCCGGAGGCAGCGTGTTGCACAAACCGCGCCCCGAACAGTACGCTCTGGAAATTCTGCCGCAAATCAATTACGACCGTAACTATCGGCAGTGGAATCACTTCCATCGGCAAAAACGCATTTTGTGCTTGCCACAGCCTGAGTTCGCTTGTGATTCCCGGCAGCGTGAAAAGCATTGGCGATAATGCCTTTGAATATTGCTGCGGTCTTACGTCTATTGACCTCTGTCACGATTCCCGACAGCGTAACGCGCTTCGGGACATGGGTCTTTTACAATTGCCGCGCGTTGACGTCAGTTGTAATCTCAATTGAGGTCAAGGCAAGACAGTAAGAAAAAGCGTCGCCTCCGATGTGTGCACACCATCGGGAAGCGTAACGAATGCCAGCTTTATACAGTAACAGAAGGAACCTCCGGTAATCCATGTAATACTTTTGGGGATGTCATCCCCGCAGGATTTCAATCCCCCAGCGACCACCCCTCGCGACAGGTAGACCGGACATACTCCTCCGCCGCCCGGATGGCGTTCAGGGTCAGCGTGCGCGGTTCCTGGCGGGGGATGCCGTTGGCGACTTTGATCTCGTCGCTGTCGGACAGGTTCGTGATGCGCATGTTGACGCCATCCCACTGCAGTTTCCTGTTCAGGCTTTTCAGCCGGACGGCGAGGTTGCCCATCACGACCATCTCGTTGAGCGGGCCGGCATACTCGAAATTCGAGAGCGGCAGCACGCGGTTTTCCGGCGATTCCTTGCAGGCGCGGACAAAATCCATCTCGTGGCTCATCCCCACCCGGCGCAGGCGTGCGAGCGGTTTCGGCAGGTGTTCAAACTTGCCGGCCGGCAGCAGGCGGTAGCTCCCGCCGTAATTGCCGCATATCAGAAGACCTTTCGAGCCATGAAAGAGAACCCCGTTGCGTCCCTCGCCCAGTTCAACGCCGTCAGGCAACGAATCGGGACGGGGCGGCAACAGTCCGCCGTCGTACCATGTGACGCTCACGGCCGGCATGTTCACCTTCCCTTCCTTCGGGCGCGCGGGAAACTCGTAGCGGATAGTCGAGGCCATCGGCGCACTCTCGGAATTGAACGCCGTGGAAGACGCCTCTACCGCCGAGGGATGTCCCAGCTTCATCGCCGAAAAGACGACATCCAGCACATGGCAGGCCATATCGCCCAGCGCGCCGGTGCCGAAATCCCACCATCCGCGCCAGTCCCACGGATGATAAGCCCTGTGATACGGGCGCATGGTGGCGGGGCCGATAAACAGATCCCAGTTGATATGATCCGGCACCCACATCCCCTGTTCGGGGCGCGTCAGTCCCTGTGGCCAGATCGGGCGGTCGGTCCACGCATCCACGTGTGTCACTTCGCCGATGGCGCCGCTCCAGATCCATTCGCACACCTCGCTGACCGCGTCGTCGCTGTGGCCCTCGTTCCCCATCTGCGTCACCACCCGGTAGCGGCGGGAGGCCTCCAGCAGCACACGCGACTCGTAGACCGAGTGGGTAAGTGGCTTCTGCACGTAGACGTGTTTGCCCAGCTGCATGGCAGGCAGGGCGCATACGGCATGCGTATGGTCGGGCGTGGCAATGACGACGGCATCAATATCCTTACCCGACTCGTCCAGCATCCTGCGGAAATCCACGTACTGCTTCGCCTTCGGATAGGTCTCGAAGCACCCTTTGGCGTATTGCCAGTCGATGTCGCACAGCGCGACAATATTTTCCGCGCTCATATTGCGCAGGTTAACGCTGCCCTTACCACCGACGCCTATACCGGCGATGTTCAGCTTGTCACTGGGCGCCACATGCCCCAAACCGCTCACGGCATGGCTCGGAACGACGAAAAACATCCCGGCCGTGGCCGCCGACGCCTTGATAAACCGCCGGCGCGAAATAGGAGTATACACAGTATTCATGGCTTCCTACAATTCTTTGATTTTAATATTCCGGAACCAGATCAGTGCCTCGCCGTGCTTCCCCTGGAAGCCGATATACCCTTTGGTCTCCAGTCCGGCATACGGTTTCGGCAACCAGGAGGGAATCTCCGAGCCGTTGGGATTGGTCTTCCCCGAAGTCCAGAGGCTCATGTCCATGGTAAGGATCTTTTTCCCGTTCAGCGTCACCCGGAGGTTTTTCCCTTTGGCCGTAATCTTCATTTTGTTCCATTCGCCCGGCTTCTTCACCAGTTGGAAAGCCGAGGGAGCGAGATGCCCGTACACGGCGCCGCAGGAACCGGTAGAAGCTGCTGCGCCGAAATGATCGCAGTAATCGTCCGCAATCTGGATTTCAACGGCATTGGGAATCCAGTCTTTCTTGTCCGTACAGTAAATCACCACGCCGCTGTTTGTACACCGGTCGTTTTTGAACTCCAGTTCCAGTTCAAAATTTTCATACGTTCCGGTAGACCAGATGGCCTGGTCGGCCGTCGCGGAAATAACGCCGTTTTCGTCGACAGACCAGACCGAACGGTCATAGTCGGCATTGGATAAATCGGCGGTAAACAGTGGTTTCCAGCCTTTCGCCGCTGCCGTCCCCGGAACCATGGCGCACAAGCATGCGCCGCACAACACACTAAAAATAAACCTTTTCATGATACTTAAAATTAAATAAAAAGGACTTCCGTTGATTCGTTCCAAAAGCACAAAGTCCCATCAGATGCTTTCGGACAGGGGACAAAGATAAAAAAAAACAGCAAAAAATATCCGGAGGAAGCAAAATTATTTATACAAAGGGTTATCAATAATGGTCGCATCACGCCGCAGGGCGATGCCCAGTCGTGGTCGGAAGATTCCGGTTATTACTCATTTTCATTATTTTACCGTATCTTTACCGAAAAAAAACAGATTATTTTTAATCGCGGTCAAAGCTCCGTCGAAGTATTCGGGGAGACGGGTTCCACTGAATGCCTGGGTTTCCACACGCCCGTGACCGGCGTCGACACACTCTTTACTGAAAGAGCAAAATTTTCATAGCCGGGGGGGCGTGACCTTCGGAAAAGATCTGTCCCCCGACAACTGCCTTTCAGGCAGTATTACCTGTGTTTCCGCTTCTGCAGGTCGGAATCTGCGGTTATGCAAATCCGACTTTTCAAGTCAAAAACAAGGTGACCGACAGCGATAAGCTGTTAATTATGCCTTCCGAAGCTAAGAGTCAGGTTCGGATAAACGGTTTTCGCGGAAATTCGATGAAACGGCGGATGAAGAAATGCTAAACAAACTCTAATTAATTGTAAATCTTTCAGGATGTCGGCGAAATAGATTACTTTTGCCGTCGTTTAATGGCATAAGAAAGCCTGAACGCAGGTTTTTTTATATACAGGCCTCTGAAAATCGGAGGGCCGGACAGGGTGATAATGTGTTGATGATCCGGTATTGTTTAACGAAAACTTACATTATGAAGATTAGAACTTGTGTTCTCTCTGTTGCGGCAGGAGCCTTTTTTCTTTCTGCGGGAACAGACAGGGCAGGTCTTACGGAGGGCTGTCGCCCCGGTAATCTTGCTCCGGGAATAAAGTTGCCGGGGACGGATGCGGAGATTACGTTTCCGGACAGTTCCGGCCGTTATACGCTGTTGCATTTCTGGGCGGCTTATGATGCGGAATCCCGCATGAGAAACGTGCAGCTGTGGAATGTATTAAGGCGTGAAGGCGGGTCGCAGGTTAAAATGGTCTCCGTTTCTATGGACCGGTTAACTTCCGTTTTTGTCGGGACGGTAAAGGCCGACAGGCTGGAAGGAACAGATCAGGTGCATGAGGCGCTCGGCGAAGATTCCGAAGTGTACAAAAAGTATGGATTGAAGAAAGGTCTCCGGAACTTTCTTATCGACGGCAACGGGGTTATTATTGCTACAGATGTTACACCTGACAGGTTGTTCGGGATGACAGGTAAACGGGAAATATGACGGATACCCGGAATATCGCCTGAAATCTGGGTTATTCCTCTTCGGCAAACATCGGATCCCATGCCGGAAGGCGTACGGGTTTCTGTTTCAGGACTGCTTTTACTTCGTCGGTGATATATTGTTTTTCTACCACCAGGCGGAACATATATTCGTTGAACCATTCATCGGTCATGATCAGATGCCCGTCATTGGCTCCCGGTCCCCAGCTGTTTTCCACCATCCATTTTTTCGGTTTGCCGTTTTCATCCAGGTCTACGGCCATCAGTGTCATGGCGTGTGACGAACTGCTGCTGAACGTCCGGATACGCTGCTTTTTATCCATCCCGAAGGAGGTTCCCATCAGTGATTCATAATCGTAATGGTTCACATCCAGCAGTCCGCGTTCACGGTCGAAAAATTTGCCGACGTCGCAGGAAAAATACATCATTGTACTGTCTTTGATTGAGTGGATGGCTATTTTTTTGATCTCCTCGACCGGAAGATTTACATACGTCCAGTTCTCCCCGTCGTAAGCATGACGGTCAAAATCTATTTCATAGAGCTGCCCGTATTCACGGGTCGGGTCGTTCATGATCATGACATAGTCGTTTTTCAGATCCGCACCGATAAATTCCCTGTAAAAGGACAGGGGAGTATATTCCTTTGTGGAAACGGGATTTCCCCTTGCGTCTTTCAATGTCCAGGTAAATTCGGCAGGCGGTTCGCCGAGTGTCAGGACAAGCATTCGATAGATGACGGCCAGCATATCCGTTTTTTGTTTTTGCAGACCGGCAGCAGTCGTTCCGCCGGCGGCTGCTTCTCGCAGGCTTAATCCAAATTCTTTCAGTTTCAGTTTCAGCAGGTTCGTCATTTGGCGCGTGTTGTCGCTGCTGAATGTTTCAACCATTACATCGGCCGGAACCACCCCGTATCTGGTAATAATATCCGCGACGCCGGTAAATTGTCCGCCATCACTCAACGGATTTTTAAACAGCCATTCCACCATTTTGTCGTCTGCCGGTTTTTCGCGGGTATCAATGATCCCCTGAAGAAACAGATTGGATTTTTCCAGCTGGTCCCAGAAGAAGGGATAACTGTGGGAAAACTGAAAATCTTTCAGGTTATGCCGGGCAATAATCTGTGAGCGGAAAACGTTCAGTCCGGTAAATAGCCAGCAGCGGCCCGAAGATTTCTGGTTGGTGATCCCCCTGCTGTTTACTTTATGAGAAAAGCAGGCGTCAAAATGATTCCTGTTCTGATAGTTCATGGCCAGCTTGTCAATGTCGTTGTGAGTGATTGCATTTTGGATTGCCCTGTCAGTCGGTGTGCCTTTATAGGACTGTTTGATTTGCCGGAGCATCTCAGGCGATATTCCACCATTCCTGTCCTGTCCGGATATCTGAAAAGCCATTAACAGTCCGGCGCATAAGATAAAAATATTTTTTTTCATTGCTATGTTGTAAGATTATTATCAATTTTCCTGCAAATATAATATTTTTTATTTCAATTATTGCCAACGGGTTCCCCAATGGGATATTTATCTGTAATCCTTTATAATCCCTCTCCCGATTTTTAGCTTCTGCGCTTGGAAAACCGGAGTTTTTCGTCTAATTTTGCGGATATAATAGCAGATTGATGACAAACAGGGAAACGGTGAAGTGGTTAAAATTTTTCGGATGGGTGATCGTATTATGCATTATTTTGCGGGTATTCGCCGGCGAGCCGTGTACCGTTCTGTCCGATAGCATGTACCCTGCAATTCTGACAGGTGACAGGCTGTGGATTGACTATGCAACTTATGGCGCCCGGTTGCCCCGTCGCTTTGCGGATATCCCTCTTTTAAACATATTTACATGGATAGCTCCCCTTCGGAAAGCAGATGAGAAAATTAACTGGGGAAACCGGAGAGCGCCGGGAAGAAGAATGCCCCGGATTGGCGACATAGCGGTTTTTGAATCTCCGGAGCAAGCGGATGTGCTGCTGGTTAAAAGGATCGCCGGCATATTGAATCCGGGAGATACGGTCGTCATCAATGATAGTAATTTTAACAGTGCAGCCCGGATTGTAAAAAACGAAGGGCAAAAGATTTTTAAGCGTAATAACTCAATTTACATTGACGGCAGGAAAGATTCGACCTTTATTGTAAAACAGACGCTTTACGAAATGAGAGGCGACAATCAATCCAACTCTCATGATAGCAGGTATTTCGGATATATTCCCTGTTCGAGCATTAAGGGCCGGATCAGTTTTGGACTCTATTCAATTGACAGTGAGAAGACCGGTTTCTGAAAAATAAGAAAGAACCGTTTTTTTATGAAAATCGAGTAACCTGCAAAAGCATCATTTCATTCGTTCCTGCCGAATATTTCATTTTCATTCCTTATCACAGTCCAAATTCACAACTTCTTTTTCTTCCGTTCTTGTTGACCGGTAGTTGGGTGGCTGCAAATCTGTTTCCTTTCTGTAATAATGCCATTTGCCAGCAAACCATTTCCATCCGGGGGCGGTGGTTTCCCGCGTTTCCGATACTTTGAGCGTGGTACGGTAACAGTGTTCCGTCGTAACGCCGTTCTCCGTAGAGCTTTCTGTCACCTCTTCCGTCACCGTATAGTCCGGAGGCGTTGTATCCGTAATCGAATCATTCCACCACCACGTGTCCTCCTTCCAAGCCCAGCCGGCTTCGGAGGTCTGATAAACTGTCGATTTAGAGATGACATGTTTCCTCGTTATCTCAGCATCCTGTGCAATCGCTGTGCCGGTGCAGGGCGCAAGCAGCGCAATCCATAAAATATTTTTCTTCATTGTCTTTAAAATTATATGGTTTCAAATCTGTCAAATCTTCACGCGGTAAAAAAACAGGTATTGTTAATTTTATATTGTTAATACCTTAAATCCGCAGACATTTGTATTTACATAATAGGCAAAGTGTTGAAGTAAAATAATTTACCAAACACTTTGCCCTGTGCAAGATTTCACTTATCTTTATGCACCACCAAAAAAA
>JAISCL010000340.1 GCA_031265585.1 Tannerella sp.
TTCTATTTCCCCGTATCGACTGGCCGCCATGGCTAAATATTCTTCCTTTATCATTGCTTATAATCTTTTTAATCCTCGCATAGGTAATACTTTTTGGACAATGCGACAATTTGAATTGCACCCAATAAAAACCAAAAAAAATCACAAAAACCCAATAATTTCCTTTTTTTTGCCAAAATCCCTCCCCCCCCCAACATGCTATCCCGATGGGATTTTTGACCGCCGTGGACGTGGTGTTTGCTGCCGATATGTCATCCCGATGGGATTCTCGACCGTCATGGACGTAATTTGCTACCGACATGTCATCCCTCCGGGATTTTTTTGTTCTGTGAAACTGTCGGCGGTCAGCGAGCCTGTCCACCAAAAAATTAAAAACGGATTTTTCCGAAATGTTCCGGGCAGTGGTAATCCGGCGATGGAAGATCTATCGGATTCCAAGTCACATAATGAGGATTCGATGTCTCATCCGCACATTTATAAAAGTTACCCCAGATCAGATCCGGTAAACCGGATGAATCAAGCCCCATCAGTTCAAAGGGTATCGCAACCGTCAGATCCCATGCATGGATACCCTTTTTCTCCGGAAATGATTCGCGTTGAACCGTTGTATAACGGCGAATCTTCTTATATTCATCCAGCGTAAAAGGGATGCGTGCGTTGCGGTTTATCCCGCGCGCAGCAAAGCACGTCCCGATACAATTAAATTCAAAATTCGTATAGGACAGGTCATTTTCCCGGCGCATAAAAAATTCCACGCAACTGTCCGGATGGACAAATTCCCCGTCTTTATCCGCCATCGCACGTAAAGACAGGCCACGGACAAAATAATGCAGGTACAGCTCCCGGTCACCCCGCGCAATATCAAAAACAACTACCGGCTTATACGGGTATTCTTTCCAGTTTACCGTATCAATATGCTCGCGCAGAGCTTCTGTTTCCATTTGCAGTGCTATATTTTCCGGTTCCAGACTGTCCAGCGCCGGTACGCAAGGTACTTTTAAACTTTTCATAATTTACAACACCATAAAGGTTTCAGTTGCTGAAAGAAATCGTTTCCCTTATTATCAACGAGGATAAATGCCGGGAAATTTTCGACCTCTATTTTCCAGATCGCTTCCATTCCCAGTTCGGGATATTCGAGACATTCCACGTTCTTTATGCTTTCGAGAGCCAGGATGGCTGCGGGTCCGCCGATACTTCCCAGGTAAAATCCGCCG
Organism: Tannerella sp.; assembly: GCA_031265585.1. Classification (GTDB taxonomy): domain Bacteria; phylum Bacteroidota; class Bacteroidia; order Bacteroidales; family Tannerellaceae; genus Tannerella. The sequence goes on from JAISCL010000340.1 coordinate 1,218, forward strand.
TACTTTCGGCAGGCATCCGTTACTTGCCGGCTACGGTTCCCCTTGGCAATCATTACCATACTTCCTCCCTGTGACTGGAACAGGTCTACATACGAATCCATACGGCCTGCCGTTGTGGGGCCGAATGACCCGGAAGCCATTCCTTTCGGTGTCTTGGCCGGGCCGGCATAATAGATCGGATGGTCTTTTATATACTGAGGCAATCCGTCGCCCCTGTCGAGGCGCTCTTTCAGTTTGGCATGTGCAATATCACGGCCTACAATAATGGTTCCGCTTAATGACAGGCGTGTGGAAACCGGATACTTATCCAGTTCCTTCAGCACATCCGCCATGGGCTGGTTCAGGTTGATCCGGACAGTATTGCCTTCGCCCGCCCGGCGTAATTCTTCCGGAATGAAACGGCCGGGGTTGTCTTCCAGTTTTTCAATCCAGATGCCGTCCCTGTTGATTTTTGCTTTGATATTACGGTCTGCCGAACAGGATACGCCCATGCCGACCGGACAGGAAGCTCCATGACGCGGCAAACGCACAATGCGTATGTCATGTGCGAAATACTTGCCGCCAAACTGCGCTCCCAAACCGATATTGTAAGCCTCCTCAAGCACCTTCCTTTCAAGTTCGATGTCCCTGAAAGCCTGTCCGCCTTCATTGCCTTCCAACGGCAAATGATCATAATAATGCGCCGAGGCAAGCTTTACGGTTTTCAGGTTCGTTTCCGCAGAGGTTCCGCCTATAACGAACGCAATATGGTAGGGAGGACATGCCGCAGTCCCCAGGCTTTTCATTTTTTCGACCAGGAACGGCATCAGTGTATCGGGGTTCAGCAACGCTTTCGTTTCCTGGAACAGATACGTTTTATTGGCAGATCCGCCACCTTTGGCAATAAACAGGAATTTATATTCCATTCCCTGCGTGGCATACAGATCAATTTGCGCCGGAAGATTGCATCCCGTATTTTTTTCCTCGTACATGGTAAGCGGCACATTCTGGGAATAACGCAGGTTTTCTTCCGTATAGGTTTTGAAAACGCCTTTAGACAGCGCTTCGTCGTCGTTTCCTTCCGTCCATACCTGCTGTCCTTTTTTCCCCACAATAATAGCCGTACCCGTATCCTGACAGAAAGGCAACTGTCCCTTTGCCGAAACTTCAGCATTCCGCAGGAAGGTGAGCGCTACAAACTTGTCGTTTTCGCTGGCCTCCGGGTCGGACAGTATGTCAGCAATCTGCTGCTGGTGCTCTGTCCGTAGTAAAAATGCCACATCACGGAATGCGGTGCGGGCCAGTTTGGTTAATCCTTCCGCTTCTACTTTCAGGATTTCTTTTCCTTCAAATACAGTTGTAGAAACGTGTTCTTTCGTCAACAGATAATACTCCGTCGTATCTTTCCCCACAGGGAACGGTTCCTGATATTCAAATTCCATGTCATATAATGTTTAGCAGTTAATGTTTCACCATTCAACCGGTGTTTGTCCCGTTTCCAGTAAGTACGCATTCGCCTTACTGAAATGTTTATTCCCGAAAAAGCCCCTGCTTGCAGAAAGCGGGGACGGGTGCGGCGACTGCAAGACCAGGTTTTTAGTACGGTCAATGATCGCTCCCTTACGTTGCGCATACGATCCCCACAGGATATACACGATATGTTCACGCTGATCCGCAAGACGGTTGATGACGGCATCGGTAAATGCTTCCCAGCCCTTATTCTGATGCGAGCCGGCCGAATGTGCCCGTACGGTCAATGTCGCATTTAACAAAAGCACCCCCTGGTCAGCCCACCGGGTCAGGTCTCCGCTTTTGGGAACAGCTTTCCCCAAATCGGACTGTATTTCTTTAAAGATATTGATCAGCGAAGGAGGAAAATGAACCCCGTTCTGCACGGAAAAGCATAACCCGTGCGCCTGTCCCGGTTCGTGATACGGATCCTGGCCAAGCAGCACCACTTTCACCCTGTCAAAGGGACAATGGTTAAATGCATTAAATATCAACGATCCCGGAGGATATACCGTCCCTCTGCCATATTCATCCCGGACAAAATCCGTCAACCGGTTGAAATAGGGCTTATCAAATTCTTCCGCCAGACAATCTTTCCAGCTCTGTTCTATTTTTACATCCATTTTACTAATGGCTAATTATTTGTTGTGTGCAAATGTAGTGCAAGCCGGGAGAAAAACAAAGTAAAAACCTGTTTTTGTGTTCAAAATTTGGTTTGCTGACAGATTTTATATATTTTTGTAGCGTTTTGGCCCCGTAGCTTAGTGAATAGAGCGTCAGATTCCGGTTCTGAAGGTCGTGCGTTTGAATCGCACCGGGGTCACTGAAAACCTGGCCATAAAATTTCAGTACTGTCTAATTTCCACAAGTGATGCCATTTCAATTAATATGCCTATATTTGTACTGAAATATCAGTTGTTATAATATGAAAACTTATACTCAAAAGCAGAAAAAACTGACAGCCGGAAAAAGAGCGCCGAAAGCTAAAAAAATCGCATCGGTTATTGAATATGTGATAGATAAGGGAACTGCGAAAGAACCCGAATTTGAATAACAATGAGCCGGACAAAAAAAATATGGGTGTATGCCGATTTTTTAACAGAAGATAAAGATAGTTACGATTGATTATGGAAGCACATCCAATTACAGTAATAACCGGTGCAACTAACGGTATCGGTCAATTGGCGGCAATAGAATTAGCCAAACGCGGGGCGCAGCTGGTATTAACTGCCAGAAGCAGAGAACGCGCATCAATTACAGGAGATATGATAAAGGCTGCTGCACCGGATGCAACGGTTGACTTTTTTTACGGCGACCTGTCGCTTATGAAGGACGTTAAGAAAGTAGGCGGTGAAATAAGCGTTGCCTGTCACAAAATTGATATATTAATAAACAATGCGGGGCTGCACGGGTTTGAACAGCGGATCACAAAAGAAGGATTTCCCGAAATGATAGCTGTAAATTATCTCGCACCATGGTTACTGACGCATACACTGTTAAATTCTCTGACGGAGTCAAAAAATGCAAGGGTAGTTAATGTTGCGTCCGAAGCGTCACGCAATCACGGCAGACTTAAACTGCCGGAGGATTTGACGGATACTTCTGCATTTACTGCCAGGGGTTCTTCTCTGATTTACGGGAAGACGAAACTTCTTAATATCATGTTTACAGAGGAGTTGGGGCGTCGGTTGAATGGGACGGGAGTTACCGTGAATGCATTGAATCCCGGGTTTAATGTTACAGGACTCGGACGTGAGCTGAGATTTTCTTCGGCGCTTTCTAAAATATTAAATGTCCTGCATGTGGGCGACCCGCGAAAAGGCGCCGATATTATATTACGCCTGGCTGTAGATTCCCGGTATCAGGGAGTGACGGGAGGCTATTTTGACGTTGGCACGGGTAAGAGCATTACATCGGTATATCCCGGAGACGATATCAAAATGCAGAATCGGTTGTGGGATGCTACAGAAAAGCTCCTGCAACAGAAAGGATTTATCACCTTTAGCATATAAAGGAGTACGCCCCGCCCCCCGGCGCAGGCTTTGTCCAATGTTACCAGGTTAAGCCTCATAAAGCACGTTTACAGGTTGTCTATTGCGCAGTCAAGGTCGTGGCATGGCGCCAGCGCATTGATTGATTCTCTGCCGGAAGCTCCGGGAAGGCATCCCGTCGTGCAGAAAACTTCCCGGAGGCTCGCTTGATTGCAGGGTTGATACCTGAATCTGCAATCTGCTGGTTGAATTTATTTTTGAGTTCTATATAACGCTACAAAAAAACCGGACAAATCCAGGTCCGGTTTTTTCTTTGATTTGATTATTCCCAACCCGGGGGTTGTTTTAGATTCGGATTCAACAGTAACTGCTGTTCGGGAATCGAGACGTAGTAGAATTTTTCTTCCCACTTCCGGTTCTCGCTCGTTACAAATTCCATAAACCCGGATTTCCCGTCATCGCCGTTCAGGCAGATGCTTGTCCGGTTGTTATTCGCATCATAGAGGAACTCCTTTTCAATTTTGGCCTGGACTTCCGCCGGCAAATGCGCAATCGGGCTTAAATCGCCGGCATCGTGAAAAATCGCTACATCGGGTATCCCGTCGCCTGTCACGTCATACGCCCCGTAACCGTGTATATAAATTCCCTGTGGCCTGGCGCCCATCAGTTCCCGGCCCTTCGCCCAACGCTTGACGTCATCCAGACGGAAACCTCAACCATCCATTGTACCACAAACAAAAAAAACGTCCCGCAACAAAATTCCATGTTGCGGGATGTTATAAGATTATGCTGTGATTTTTTTTATTCGGCAGGAGCAGGAGCAGCAGGTTCTGCCGGCACTTCTGCCGGGGCAGTCTCTGCCTTCAGGGCGGCTTCTGCTTTTGCTTTCGCAGCGGCTTCGGCCTGCGCCCTCACTTCGGCCGCCAAATCAGCTTTTTTCCTGGCTAACGCTTCCGCTTTTGCCTTATTCACTTCCTTTTCCGCTTCGAGCGATGCTTTTACCGCAGCTTTCCGGCTCTCTCTTTCATCGTTCCTTACTTCCTGCAAAGACGTCCTCTTTTCCTGCAACCATGCTTCAAATTTTGCATTTGCCGCACTCTCATCAAAAGCGCCCTTCTTTACGCCTTCCAGTAAATGTTTCTTTAAACATACGCCTTCGCGTGATAAAATCATACGCGCAGTGTCGGTAGGCTGCGCGCCCGTCTGTAACCAATACAAAGCCCTATCGAATTTCAAATCTATTGTAGCAGGATTAGTGTTCGGATTATAAGAACCTATCCTTTCAATAAATTTTCCATCCCGTGGAGCCCTGCTGTCTGCGATTACGATCTGATAAAAAGCATAGTTCTTACGACCGAATCTTTGCAATCTAATTTTTGTTGCCATTTCTGAATAATTAAATATAACTTTGTTTTGTAAATTGAGGGTGCAAATGTAATAAATAATTTATTATAAAAAGCTACAAAGTCATAATATTTTTTTAATATCCGGATTCATCGGATTTTATTACGTAGATTTGCGGCGTAATAACAACTGCAAACAATTTATATGAGACTACTATTCGCTATACTTGCCGGAATTGCACTGTGCGCTCAAGAACTGCCTGCACAGACTTATGAAGAAATGATCAAAAAGAGTTACGAATATGCCGATGCGAATGACCTTCCTGCGGCAGAAGAAGCCCTCAAAGCCGCCATGCGACTTGAACCGGCAAACAAATTCAACTTCGCGCTGCTGACAAACCTCGGCACTGTACAGCGCAGGCAGGGAAAATTCGATGACGCGCTCATATCGTACACGGCAGCATTAAGCCAGCGTCCCAAAGACGAACTGATCCTGATAAATCGCGCGGAACTGTATACGGAAATAAACGAAACGGAAAAGGCTATCAGCGATTACAATACCCTCATCATAAATTATCCTGCACACGAACAGGGCCTTTACAACCGGGGACTGCTCTACATAAACACAGGCGAGTTCCTCCTTGCACAGGCTGATTTCGAGCTGATCGTCGACACTTACAAAGACACATTCCTGGGCCGTTTCGGCTACGCCATACTCGAAAAGGCGCGCGGGAATTACGACGAAAGCGAAATCATATTCAATTACCTGGCCGGGAATTACCCGGATAACATGCGTGTACTCGAAGAACGCGCGGAGTTATACTTCCTCACAAAACGCAATGCACGTGCAATGGCAGACTTAAACAAAGTATTCAAAGCAACGGCGGAACCCGCCGCAGAATTTTACATGTTACGCGGCAGAGTAAAGCTGGCGCAATACGAAAAGGAATCCGCCGCCATTGACTTCAAAAAAGCCCGCGATCTCGGTTACGACAAAGAAACAGTCGAAAAATTACTCAAAGAAACATTCTGAAACAGCCCAGGTTTCTATCGCATCACGCCGTAGGCATAGCCTGTGAATAACGCCGGGATTTATCTGGTGACGGGAAAAAGTATCTTCTTCCCTTAACTCCGGAGGAGTTACCCGCTTGCCGGAATGGCCCTGCAAGGGCAACGCCTGACAGTGTTCGGAGAGAGAGGCGCATCGTTTAATCATGCTGGAATAAATCCTCTCGCAACCGTGAGGTTTTTCTCCGTACCATATCAATCTCTTTCAATTTCACCGTTTTTCGGGACATTATTGATTTTTATACGCTCCATTCATTTTGTAAAAAAAAAGTATTATTTTTGCTGCAATTCAGGAAACGAAAATGGAAATAAAGTTCGACAAGAAGTATTTGGAAGAATTGTTTTATACTGGCAAGACAACGGACAAAAAACACCGTTTTCAGCCACAGGTTGCGACAAAGTACCGTAAAACGATTGATATTCTTGAATCCGTCGAAGAAGTTGAGGATCTTTTCAGGTATAACGGTCTGCACTACGGAGTTTTACATGGTGACAAAGAGGGATTGGAATCAGTCCGTGTAAACGACCGTTACCGTATTGAGTTTAAAACAGGCAAAGTAGTTTCCGAAACAGTCGTAACGATATGTAACATAGTAGAATTGTCAAATCATTATACATAGAAAATTATGGCAAACATAAAATTCGGGTTTACTCCCACGCATCCTGGCGAAGTGTTGAAAGATGAGATCGAATATCGAGGCATTTCACAAAGTCGACTGGCAAAACAAATGGGTGTGTCGTACAAAATTTTGAACGATATACTTAATGAACGGCGACCACTTACGACGTCAACGGCAATGATGTTTGAGGCTGCTCTGGACGTTCCCGCTGATTCTTTGATGCGCCTGCAACTCAAATACAACATGCAGGCGGCGCGGAAAGACATTAAATTGTTATCGCGCCTTGCCAAAATCCACAAAATAACGGCAGAGTTCTGACGCCTGTATTACGTACGATATGGCTTTATATACTGTGCGCGGGCTAAATTTGTTACCCTCCACCTTTTAGGGATAGCATATCGGTAGAATGAATCCCGTACGGGATGAAATGTCGGTAGCAAAAAATCACGTCCATAACGGTCAAGAATCCCGTCGGGATGGCATGTTGGTAGCAAATAAAAATCGCGTGCAAATGTGGCTCACGCTATGCTCGCACGCTCACAGCATTTAAATATCAATTCAGATGATGGTCTATTATTCAATCATGACTTTTTGGCCGGGGCTGCTGTTTAGGGTTACTATGTAGATTCCTTGCGGTAGCTTTATGCGGGTTTCGCCGGTGGTGAGGGCTGTTTGCAGTTTGTGCAATATGCCTTTCGGGGTGTAGATCCGGGCGATGCTGCCGGGTTTTGATGTGCGGATGTATAGATCGTTGCCGGATGACCAGATTTTTATGAAATCCACGGCTGTGAAAAGCGCGCCGGGTATTTCGCGGATATGGAACGGCATGGTTCCGGAAGGATCGCCGGAAAGGGCGGCTGAGTTGTATATAATTTCGTTATGTTGCATCTGTTTATCAATAAAAAAAACACTAAATGTTTAAACTGCGGCAAGTATAGAGCATTTTTTTGAAAAACAAAATAAAAAACCAAAAAAAACAGCAATAAAGCAATATTTTTTTTTGCCAAAATCCCCACCAATATGCCATCCCGTACGGGATTTTTGACTGCTTGCCCGGTACATGTAGGAGCGTGGCGCGCTACGCCCCTACACCCCGTCCTGTCCCGTCACGGCATGTGAAATCGTTATTTTTAACATGGCATCCCGATGGGATTTTCGATCGTCATGGATGTGATTTGTTTGCTACCGACATGGCATCCCTTCGGGATTTTGGGATGCGTTCCCGGTGCTGCGGGTTACTATTTGATTTCGTGGTGGGGGTCGTTTTTGAAGAGTTTTAAAAATTCTTCTTTATATGCCGGGGAGGTTTCTATCTCGGTTTCGTCTTCGAGGATGATGATGCCGCCGGAACTTTTCAGGTAGGATTTTACTGCGTTTACATTTATTATATGCGATTTATGGACGCGCAGGAAAGGTGACGGCAGGATTCCGTCAAAATATTTTAAGAGGCGGCAGACCATTTTTTTTGTTTTTATTCTGTTCCGGAAATAAACATCCGTAAAGTTACCGTTCCCCTGTAAACGCAGAATGTCTTCCATACGCTCTACTTCAAATCCTTCGAGTGTCGGCAATATAACGCGCTGCCGTTCGGGTCTCGGTTCACGGATATTCTCGACCAGGATGCGGTTGCGGTTAAAGATTTCATTGTTGATAATGTGCTGCTGCACTTTGTTGACGGCCTGGATGAGTTCTTCGATGCTGACGGGCTTGAGTAAATAGTAGGCGGCGCTCCGGTTCAGTGCACGCAGGGAATATTCGGAGAAGGCGGTGGCAAAAACAGTTTCAAAATAAAGTTCCCTGCATCCTTCCAGGACATCAAATGCGTTTCCGTACGGCATTTCCACGTCCAGGAAGACGAGCTGCGGCCGCAATTCGTGCAAGACCCGAATCGCTTCCCTGCAATGATGCGCTTCACCCGTAATTTCCAGTTGCGGGCAGTATTTGTGTATGTAGTTCTTCAATACTTCACGCGCAGATACTTCGTCTTCTATAATGACCGTTTTTATCTTATCCATATTCCTTTTTACTGATCCGCGGAAAACAGAACCGGACGGTAACACCGCACTCCCCGTCGCTTTTATCCGTCACACGCATGGTTATTTTTGTATGATACAAATGATTTAACAAATCAATCCGTTCCCGTGTATTGGACTGTCCGCGCGAACGGCGCGCTTTCTGGTGGACGGTTTTCAGTTCCCGGCTTTTCTTTAAGCCGATGCCGTTGTCTTCAATAATGACACAGACTTCTTCCCCTTCCCGGCGGACGGTGAGCGACAGGCGGCCGCCGGCTTCTTCCCGGTAACGCAATCCGTGCCATACGGCATTTTCAAGCTGCGGCTGTATCAGCATGTTGGGGATCATGACGGTGTCCGCATCGAGCGTTTCGTCTACGTGAACCGTATAGGTGAACTTGTCGCTGAAACGCAGCTGTTCCAGTTCCAGGTATTCATGCAGCTGGCCCAGTTCGGTGGCAAGCGGGATAAAGTCCCTGTTTGAATTTTCCATGACGGTGCGCATCAGTTTTGAATAGGATGTGAGGTATTTATTCGCTTCCAGTTCATTGTTCTCGGCAATAAACTGGTTCACGCTGTTCAGGCTGTTGAATATGAAATGGGGGTTCATTTCACGCCGTAAAGACTGTAGCCTGATCTGCCTGTTTTTCCGGAAGCTTCCGCGCAGGATCCACAGGATGACGGCCAGGAACAGGGCCGTGAGCGCCACGGTGGCCGACAGGATATGATTGGAATATTTTTGCCTCGCGATCAGTTCATCCTTCAGGACACGCTCCTTTTCCAGCCGGGCGATTCTGTCTTCCTGCAGACGGAAAAACGTTTCGTCGACCAGCGTGCTGTCACCCTTTACCAGCGTGTCCAGACGGCCGACAAAATCGGCATAGGCATCCAGCGCCTTTGCCGCGTTGCGTTCTTTCCGGTAATGTTCCACCAGCTGTTCCAGCACCGTTTTGGCTTCCAGCGTCATTCCCTTTTCAATCGCCGTACGGTACGCTTCCTGCAGGGAAAGAAGGCCGCCCGACGGTTCGCCCGCCTTAAAATAAGACGTGGCGAGGTTTTGCAGCTGTTTTATCTCTGTCCGGGGATTATTCGCCCGGCGCGCTTCATCTACCAGTTCCCTGTTCAATCCGATGGCTTCTTCGTGCTTATGATCCGTCACCAGCGTATTAGCGATTTCCTGCTTGATGTCGAAGGAAACCCCTTTCGTCTCATCCGAGGCTTCCGATTCTTCCAGCGCCTTTTCCAGTTCTTCCAGTGCGCCCCGGTGATCATTCCCGGCCCTTCTCACTTCCGCCATCTGCCGGCGGGCGGATATATTCTCCGACGGGGAATTTGAGCCGGTCGCCAGGTCGATGTTCTTTTGAATATAAGTGGACTGCTGCATCAGGTCGGCAGGCGCTTCCAGGCGGTTCGCGTCATTTTCATTCAACGATTTGCGGATACTGTCCGTCGCGAAACGGGCTGCGTTCCGGTAGTTCGCAATCGCATCCTCAAAGGCCTGCTGCGACTCCTGCAACTTGGCCAGCGTCCTGTAAGTGGCAGACGACGAGTCGTGATCCTTCAATTTCAGGTAAAGATTCAGCGCCCGCTTCAGATAATCTTTCGCCCGCGCGTACTCGTTTTTGCCGGAAAGCTCTTTGGCCAGCAGGATATAGCCGGCGGCGACAGCTCCGTCCGAAGCGTCCCGTTCCAGTGCATCCGAAAGCCTGTCCGCCGACACATTGACAGGACTTTCCGCCTGCTTCTTCCGGATCTTCTTCTCCGTTTGTGCATCTGCGGACAAAACCGTCGCCAGCATAAACAATAACAGAAGGAACTTTTTATATAGATGATGATTCAATTTATGACTTTTTTTATCCGGTACAAAGTAAATACATTTTAGCCGGATCTCCCAAACTGTTTACTTATTAAAAACAGCTTTTCACCAAGTGAAGTCCGGAAATCACCCATTTTGCCCGGAAAACCGTTCCGGAGCCGTCTATCTTTGTCCGAAAAAACAGAATCATTATGAAAACAAAAAGTATTTTCGCATCAGCACTCGTAATGCTGTGCCTCGTCAACAGCAACTGTAAAAACCTCCGGGCAGAAATCGCCACGAAGGCCGAGTCTAAAATCCAGGTCGCCCTCCTGCTCGATACCTCCGGCAGCATGGACGGCCTGATTGACCAGGCAAAATCACGCCTGTGGAACATTGTCAATACACTGACGACCCTGCGCTTCAAAGGGACAGCGCCTGAAATAGAAATCGCCCTTTATGAGTACGGGAACGACGGCATCCCGACCTCCGACGGTTATGTGCGGCTCGTTGCACCGCTGACCGCAGACCTGGACCTGATCTCCGAGAAACTTTTCGCATTAAAGACAGACGGAGGCCTGGAATACTGCGGAACCGTTATCGAAAAAGCGACGAAAGGCCTTCAGTGGAGTACGGATGATTCGGACATCCACCTCGTTTACATCGCCGGCAATGAGCCGTTCTCGCAGGGTGACATCTCCTACCGGGAAGCGATCAGCGACGCTTTGCGGAAAGGCATCACGGTAAACACCATTCACTGCGGCGACAGGGAGTCCGGCGTCAGCGGCATGTGGAAAGACGGGGCGGACAGGGGAAATGGAAAGTTCTTCAACATCGACCACAATGCCCGCGTACGCTATATTGCCACACCCTATGACGACCGGATTGATGCCTGTAACCTGCGCCTGAACGCAACGTATGTGAGCTATGGCCGTGCAGGAGTCTCCAAAAAGCAGAACCAGGCAATGCAGGATAACAACGCGGCCTCCATCTCATCCGCAAACAAAGCCGAACGGATTGTCAGCAAAACAAAGGCCGCCTATAAAAACGAATCCTGGGACCTGGTAGACCTGGCCTCCGAAAACGGGAAAGCGCTAAGCAGCGTCCGACAGTCGGACCTGCCGGAAGAACTGCAGGGGAAATCCGAAGACGACATCCAGTCTTACATCACTCAAAAGAAAGAAGAACGCATCGCCATCCAAAAAGAAATCGAATCCCTGGCCAAACAGAGGCAGGCCTATATCGACAGTGAATTGAAACTGTCTGGGGACGGGGCCGGCGACGACCTCGGCCACGCAATCAACCGCTCCGTCCTGGAAATCGCCGCTGCAAAGGGTTATGATACGAAATAAGATTGAATATGAGCACACGACTTTTCCCGGTAATTCTTTTTGCCTCCTTAAGCTGTTTCCTCTACGGGCAAAATAAATACAGCTACGTTTATTTCAATAACCTGACGGAAGTAGAAGGAACCGAATACGTAATCGCCCGAATGGAGGAGATGGGTAAAATGCTCAAGAGAAACGAACAGTATTTGCTTTTTATCAACACGACAAATGGGGATACGAATCAGGCAGACTTTCATAAAGGCGCAAATATAAGAGAAATCAAACAGGTAAAACTCGAAAATAGGGGCATCAACCGGATCATTCTCTTAGCGCAGACTATTCCTTCGAATGAAAAAAAGGGAATGGGTTGGCAGGATCCCGTTCAGCTATTCGTCCTGTCAACAGACGGAAAAGAAAAAAAACAATTAACGGAAAATCATTTTTTTGTACAAACGTGGACTGTCTGCAAAGAAACCGGTAAGATTGTCATTACCGGCCACTACGATGCAAATATGAACGGGAAATACGATAAAACGGATAAGCACGAAATATTAATTTACGACCTGGAAACATTTGAATTAACGGCAAAGATATAAAAGAACCTTCGCGACCGCCGGTTCGGTTTTGCCAACCAGCGGTCGCGTACACCGGTTTCACATCCTTTCCGGCATTTCGATTCCCAGGAGAGACATGCCTGAGCGTATTACTTTCGAGACGGTTTCCGACAGCAGGATGCGTAAACGTTTTATATCGCTATTTTCTTCACGTAAAATGGGATAATCATGATAAAACTGATTGTACGTGCGCACAAGCTCATAGATATAATTTGCAATGCAGGCGGGACTGCAGGTTTCACCCGCCTCTTTGACGGTCGCCGGAAACTCCGTCAGCAGCTGAATGATCGCTTCCTCCTTCTCCGTAACGGGAGTGTTCAGCGGAAAATCTCCCGCGACACCGATACCCGACTCTTCCGCCTTACGCAAAACCGAACGGATCCGGGCGTATGTATATTGAATAAAGGAACCTGTATTTCCGTTAAAATCAATTGACTCCTTCGGATTAAAAGTCATATTCTTCCGCGGATCCACCTTCAGGATAAAGTATTTCAACGAACCCAGCCCGATGATTCGCAGGATATTTTCGGCATCCTCCGCTGTCAGGCCGTCCAGTTTTCCGAGTTCACCGGAGATTTCGCGCGCCGTAGCCATCATTTCATCCATCAGGTCATCCGCATCTACCACCGTTCCCTCGCGGCTTTTCATCTTGCCTTCCGGCAGTTCCACCATCCCGTATGAGAAATGAACAAGCCCTTTGCCAAATTCAAACCCCAGCCTGTCCAGCAGGATAGAAAGCACCTGGAAATGATAGTTCTGCTCATTCCCGACCACATAAATCATTTTATTGACCGGATAATCATCAAACCGCAGTTTGGCCGTACCGATATCCTGCGTCATGTAGACAGACGTACCATCGGAACGGAGGAGCAGTTTCTCGTCCAGCCCGTCGTTCGTCAGATCCGCCCATACGGAACCGTCTTCACGGCGGTAGAAGATCCCTTTCTTCAATCCTTCCAGCACCGTATCCCTCCCTTCGAGGTACGTTTCCGACTCATAATAAACCTTATCGAAATCAACCCCCAAGCGTTTGTATGTCTCGTCAAAACCAGTGTAAACCCAGCTGTTCATCCTGTTCCACAGCGCTCTCGTTTCTTCCTCTCCGGCTTCCCACCGGCGGAGCATGTCACGCGCCCCGGCCATCCGTGTCGACGCCGCTTCAGCCTCCTCCCGGCTCATTCCCCCGTCCTGCAACTCTTTCAATTCCGCCTTATACTCCTTATCGAAAAGGACATAGAAATCACCGACCAGATGATCGCCCTTCCTGCCGGTTGACTCCGGGGTCGCCCCCTCTCCCCACTTTTGCCACGCCAGCATCGACTTGCAGATATGGATTCCGCGATCGTTGACAATATTTGTTTTAACCACCCTGAATCCGTTCGCTTTCATAATCTCCGACAGGCTGTATCCGAGTAGATTATTACGGATATGCCCCAGATGAAGCGGCTTGTTCGTATTGGGAGAAGAATACTCTATCATGACCAGCGGAGATGCGTCCGTCGCCTTTTTATAACCGAAATCCGGACACGCATGGATGTCACGCAACGATTCCAGCCAGCACGAACCTCCAACCGTTATATTCAGGAAGCCTTTTACGACATTAAAACCGGCAACCAGATCTGGTCTGCCTGCACGGAGGCGTTCGCCAATAGCCTGCGCCGTCAGTTCCGGTGATTTCCCGGACGCTTTCAAAAACGGAAACACAACGAGCGTCAGATGTCCCGTAAACTCCTTTTTCGTCCGCTGCAGCACAATTTGCTCCGCAGGAATATCCGGACTGTATAATTCATGAATCGCGGTAGCCACCGCTGCTGATAAGTTTTGTTCGATCGTCATACTGTATAAATTTCGCGCAAAGGTATGAAAATTTCGCAGAAATTGGAAGAATACGACGAACAAAGCCGGGTCGCCGCATTTCCGTTCTGCGTCTCTACCCTTATTTGATAATGATTTTTTGGCCGGCGCTGTTGTTGAGGGTGACGATATAGACGCCTGGATTCAGCCTGATTTTCGTCATACCGGCGGAGAGGAGCGTGCGCTGTTCACGCAGGACGCCGTCCGGGGTGTAGATGCGGATGATGCTGCCTGGTTTTGATGTGTGGATGTATAGATCGTTGCCGGATGACCAGATTTCTATACCGTATCCAGCGACTGGACGCTGCTGAATGTCCATTCGAGCGTACTGCGTTGCGGGATGCTGTTGGCAGTACCGGGCACGAAACTTGCCTGGGGAGGGGAGGATTCCGTACCGGTATAGTCAGGGTAAGCCGGCAACGTGTCGCGGATCACGAGCGTGCCGTCGGCGGGATTCAGGTTCGCGTTGACGGCGGTTATTGTGTATTCGATTACGTCGGTGTAGAGCATCGAGACGGGATTGGGATATGTGCCATTATGCTGCACGCCGTCGATGAAGGCGTCCTTCTTCATCAGCAGGTGGAGGACGGGGCTGGGGCGTGTGCGGGTGGGCATCCAGGGGGAACCGTTTAATTTGAAGACGCGCACGAAGCTGGCGTATTTCTGTACCTGCGTGTCTCCGGAGACGACGATTTCGGCCTGTCCGTCGCCGTCGATGTCGGCTACCTGCGTGGCGCCGTCTTTCCAGGCGTTGGACGGTAACGTTTCCGTCAGTTCCATGCCGGTGATGACGGACATGGTTCCCGCCAGCGGTGCGGTAGCTCCCTATTAAAAAAACCGGCGCCTGTACTGTGCATTACGCATCCACGGGCATGCGTTGTGGACAGGCAGATGCGCCGGTTCGGATTTCAGGTCTCCATCGCTGTTCTCACCTTAAAATGACGGTTTTTTGAATCTCCGACCAGGGGCCGTAGGCTCCGCGTGTTCCGACCCAGCGGAGAATGAGATAGACGGTTTGCAGTTCCTGTTCGCACCCGAACGGTATGCATACCGGGGAATTTGTGGCGATCATGCGTTCGGTCATTTCGGAGATGTCTGCGGGTGGATCGCCGCCGACCTTGAGGTAGATTTCGGCGGACTTTTTCTGAAAGGATGTTTTTTTTTGCCGGAAGGCAGCGGTTATTTATAAAATGTATTATCTTTGCAACAAATCTTAAGAAAATATATGAATACTGTGAATGTAAAATATCCGGTTTGTTTTGAGTTAATTAACATGTATGTGTTGGTTTATTGCGGTTTTTTTAGTAGAGAGAGAGAGAGAGAGAGAGAGAGAGAGAGAGAGAGAGAGACGCAGGCGTTTTAACCTTCATCTATTATAATGTACCGCGCGTACGCGCACACGAATATAAATCATTTATCCAGTTATTATATCCCAGCTCCGATGCCATATTTTCCGGGAAAGACGGTACAGGGGGATTTTATTCCATTCGGACGGAACGACCGTCGCTACGGGAGGATTATCTCCGGACTGATCCTCCCTTTCTTGAGCGTATCCGGCTACAGCGAATGAGTTAAATCGGTATATATATATTTTGTAAAACACAGTAATTAAAATGGAAAACAAAAGTAATCACAATAACATATTTACGCTCTGTGGGAGGTGCGTGGCGGTAATTTTAATCTCATTTTCCGTCAGCTGCCTCTGTTTCGCCGGCCCGGCAGTCACCCAGTCGGAAACGAAGACGGTGAAGGGGGTCATCATTGATACGGGCGGAGACCCCCTCCCCGGAGCAACGGTACAGATCAAGGGTACAACGACAGGGGTCATTACGGATGCGGACGGGAAGTTCTCAAACCTGTCCGTTACGGACGGTGACATCCTGGTCATCATGTACATCGGTATGACGACAAAGGAGATTCCCGTGGGCGATAAGACGGATTTCACCATCGTACTGGAAGATTCGTCGATCGCACTGGATGAAGTGCAGGTCGTCGCTTTCGGCAGGCAAAAGAAGGAGTCCGTCATCTCTTCCATCACCAGCGTAAGGCCCTCGGACCTGAAGGTGCCCAGCAGCAACCTCACTACCGCGATGGCGGGACGCATAGCCGGTATTATCGCTTACCAGCGGAGCGGCGAGCCGGGCGTTGACAATGCGGACTTTTTCATCCGGGGTGTGACCACGTTCGGATACAAGAAAGATCCGCTGGTTTTGCTGGACAACAATGAGATCTCATCAGCCGAACTGGCGCGAATCCAACCTGATGACATCGCCAGCTTCAATATCATGAAGGATGCCGCCGCTACGGCATTATACGGCTCGCGCGGCGCAAACGGCGTGATCCTCGTGACGACAAAGGAAGGTGCGGAGGGAAAGGCAAGGCTGAACATCCGCATCGAAGAATCCGTTTCCACCCCCACCCGCAAGATAGACCTGGCCGATCCGATCACCTACATGCGACTGCACAACGAGGCTGTCCGTACGCGCGATCCGCTGGGGATCACGCTCTACAGCCAGAACAAAATCGACAACACCCTGCGCGGCGGGAATCCGTACGTCTATCCGGCCAACGACTGGTACAAGCTCATGTTCAACGACATTGCCCAGAGCCAGCGGGTCAATTTCAACCTGAACGGCGGGGGAAAAGTCGCCCGCTACTACATTGCCGGCACTTTCAACAATGACAACGGGAACCTGAAAGTGAACAAAATGAACAACTTTAACAGCAACATCAACGTGCAGCGGTTCATGCTGCGGACAAACGTCAATATCAACGTCACCCCCACGACGGAGGTGAAAGTCCGCCTGCAGGGCAAGTTTGATGATTACCGTGGCCCGATTGACGGCGGGGAAGACATTTACCGTAAGGTGATGCGTTCCAATCCGGTGCTCTTCCCGGCCTATTATGCGCCGGACGAGGCAAACATCTATACCCAGCACATCCTGTTCGGCAATTACGACAAGGCGCAGTACACGAACCCGTACGCCGACATGACGAAAGGGTACAAGGAGTCTTCCGATTCGCAGATGTTCGCCCAGTTCGAGCTGGAGCAGGACTTTAATTTCCTCCTGAAGGGGCTTACTTTCCGCGGCATGTTCAACACGTCGCGCTATTCCTATTTCGACGTGCAGCGCTTCTATTCGCCCTTCTATTATAATGTAATGTTCTACGACAAGTCTAAAGACCTCTACCGGCTGACGCTCCTGAACGAGCAGTCCGGACGTGAATACCTTGACTATATCGAAGGACAGAAAAAGGTGGAATCCGCGATGTATATGGAAAGTTCCCTGAACTGGAACCAGACGTATAACGAAGATCACAACGCCGGGGGGATGCTGGTGTTCACCATGCGCGACTTCCTGGCCGCCAATGCGGGAGACCTGCAACGGTCGCTCCCGTCGCGGAACGTGAACCTGGCCGGACGCTTCACGTATGCCTTTGCCTCGAAATACTTCGCCGAGTTTAACTTCGGATACAACGGCTCCGAACGCTTCGCCCGGCAGGAACGCTTCGGTTTCTTCCCCTCAGGCGGTGCGGGATGGATCATTTCGAACGAGCCGTTCTACAGCGAACGGTTACGAAAGATTCTCCCCAAATTCAAGTTCAAAGGCACGTACGGCCTGGTCGGAAACGATGCCATCGGATCGGAAGAAGACCGCTTTTTCTACCTCTCAAACGTGAATATGGAGAACGCCGACCGCGGCTCCGCCTTTGGTACATACGGGAATTTCGGCGGCGGCTATTCCCTGACCGGCATCTCCATTTCACGCTACCCAAACGATTTGATCACATGGGAAATATCCCGGAAACTGAACGTCGGATTCGAAGCCAATTTATATGATAAACTGGAAATCGTGATGGACTATTTCACGGAACACCGGTCGAATATCCTGATGGCGCGCCAGTCGATCCCGGCTACCATGGGGCTTCAGAGCGCCATAAGCGCCAATATCGGCGAAGCCAGCTCCCACGGGGTGGATATCTCCTTTGATTATACGCATTACGTAAAAAAGGATTTATGGCTGAAAGGACTGGCAAACTTCACGTACGCAACCAGCGAATTTCTCGTCTATGAAGAACCGGACTATTCCAAAACGCCCTGGAAATCGCGCGTCGGAACATCGCTGAACCAGACCTTCGGATACGTAGCCGAACGCCTGTTCGTCGATGAAGAAGAAATACGCAACTCGCCCGTCCAGTTCGGCACCTATATGGCCGGAGACATCAAGTACAAAGACATCAACAACGACGGCAAAATCACGGAACTGGACCAGGTGCCGATCGGCTACCCGACCAGTCCCGAAATCGTCTACGGCTTTGGCCTCTCGACGGGGTACAAGAATTTCGACATCTCCTGCTTTTTTCAGGGACTGGCCAGGGAATCGTTCTGGATCGACCTGAGCGATAATCCCGCGTACAACCGCATCGGAACGGCGCCGTTCATCAATCGCGAAGGCGCCTTGCTGAAAGCGTATGCCGACAACCACTGGTCGGAAGACAACCGGAACCTGCAGGCGCTGTATCCCCGTCTGTCGGAAACGCATATTGAGAACAATGAGTATACATCCACCTGGTTTATGCAAAACGGCGCTTTCCTGCGCTGGAAATCACTGGAGTTCGGATATACGGTGCCGGAACGCCTGTCCCGGAAATTCCTGGTTGCCAACTGCCGCGTTTATTTCAGTGGAACCAATCTGATGACCTTTAGCAGGTTTAAACTTTGGGATCCGGAAATGGGCGGCAACGGACTGGGCTATCCTGTTCAAAAGGTATATAACCTGGGATTGCAGGTATCATTCTAATTTGTCAAACCTAAAAATAACGAGATATGAAAATAAAAATCATTCTTTTAGCGGCTTTTACAGGCTGCATTGTTTCCTGCGGAGACTATCTGGATGTCGTTCCCGACAACGTGGCGACCATCGACTATGCGTTCCGCAACCGCACCGCCTGTGAAAAGTTTTTGTTTACATGCTATGGCTATATGCCCCGTCACGGTGACGCAGGCTGGGATCCGGCCATGTCCGGAGGCGACGAAATCTGGATGCATACCTATATCAACTGGACTACGCGGCAGCTGGCGCAGGGTACGCAATCCACCATCAGCCCCATCATCAACTTCTGGAACGGCGAAAACGGCGCTCCGAGCAACCTCTGGCAGGGAATACGGGACTGCAACATCTTCCTCGAAAACGTGGACAGGGTCATCGACCTGTCGGCCTACGAAAAGCGGAGATGGATAGCCGAAGTCAAATTCCTGAAAGCCTACTATCATTTCCATCTTTTCAAAATGTACGGGCCGATCCCGATTGTAGATGAAAATATTCCCGTATCGGGCGGTTCCGACGAGATAAAACCCTATCGCGAGCCGGTGGACGATGTCGTCAACTACATCGTTGATTTGCTCGACGAAGCGGCCGCAGATCTTCCACTGGAAAGGGACATTGTGGAAGGCACGGAAGCCGGAAGGGCGAATAACCTCATCGCCAAAAGCACACGCGCCAAGGTGCTGGTGTATGCAGCCAGCCGGTTATTCAACGGAAATATCGACTACATGAACATGATCGACGAACGGGGCGTCCTGCTCTTCTCGCAGGAAAACGATCCGGAAAAATGGAGGCTCGCCGCCGAAGCCTGTCTGGAAGCTATTGAGATGTGCCATGCACAAAACAAACGGCTGTATGACCTGATCGACCCGCAATTGAACCTGGAAAACGATACCTTCAAAATACAGACGATGTATCGCCAGACCGTTTGCGACCGCTGGAACTGCGAACTGATCTGGGGCGGGGTCAATTACGACTGTGCCACGCTCTCCCGGCAGGGGCAGGCGAAGATCATGCGCTTTGCAGCCGAACATACATCCATCCGCTCGGAATGGGGGCCTACCCTGAAACTGGTGGAAAGATATTATTCCGACCGGGGCGTTCCCATCAACGAAGATGTGGACTGGGTGAATAACGGATGGTACCTGAACCGTTTTAAAGTTCGCCCCGAACCCTCTTCGGGTAAAGAAAAGTACCTGGTAAAGGAAGGACAGAAAACCGTGTACCTGCATTACAACCGGGATCCCCGTTTTTATGCAAGCATCGGTTTCGACCGGGGCATTTATTTTGGAAACGGATATACCAAATTCCCCGATAATGTGAAGCACTGCGAGTTTCGCGTCCGGGAATATTCGGGCATGGCGTCTGCCTCCGAGTGTTTCTCCATTACGGGCTATTCCGCGAAGAAAATGCACAGTTACCGGAATGCCGTTACGGAAACGAACGATAATGTGGAATATTATCCTTTCCCCATTATCCGTCTGGCCGACCTCTACCTTTTGTACGCCGAGGCGCTGAATGAATACAGCGGGCCGGGTCCGGAAGTATTCCGCTACCTCGACCTCGTCCGCAACCGTGTAGGACTTGAAGGCGTTCAGGAATCGTGGCGCAAGTACTCCGTAAATCCCGAAAAGCCGAACAGTAAAGACGGCCTGCGCGACATCATCCATCAGGAACGCACCATCGAACTGGCGTTTGAAGGCGAGCGTTTCTGGGACGTCCGCCGGTGGAAGAAAATCAGCGAACTCAACGAACAGCCCATGGGCTGGAACAGCCTGCGCGGGGAAACGGAAGAAGATTTCTACACGGTCACGCCCGTCGCCCGGACGCCGGTCAGGTTTTCGGTAAAGGACTACCTCTGGCCGATAAAGGAAAATGAACTGTCCATCAACGGAAAACTTATACAGAACTATAATTGGTAATTTTTAAATATGAAAGATATGAACAAATATATATGTATCCTGTTGCTTGCCGTACTGTACGCCTGTGCGGAGGATAAGCGACCGGAAATAGTAATTAACAGCGACCCTCCCAAACCGGTATCCGGCGTGAATGTCATCAATATACCCGGAGGAGCTATCCTGAAGTATCAGCTGCCCGACGACGAAGACCTGCTGTTCGTGAAAGCCGCCTACTCCTACGGGGAAGGGCACCGGGCGGAAGCGCGCAGTTCCCTCTACTGCGATTCCCTTAAGATACTGGGCTTCGGCACGGAAGACGAACGGACCGTGGAACTGGTAGCCGTAGACCGCAGCAATAACGAATCGACGCCGGTAAGCGCCGTCATCAAACCGCTGGAAGCGCCGGTAAACGCGATCGGGAAAACAATCGAAATGATGCCGGACTTTGGAGGCGTGCATCTCTACTGGCAGAATCCGGAGCGCGCGGAAATATCCGTTATACTCGAAAAGGAAGATAACAATAACGAGTTTGTCCCGGTTGAAACCTTCTACAGCACGGTGGTGGACGGCGATGTCGCTGCCCGCGGGATGGACACGCTCCCCGGAAACTTCAGGGCATACGTGCAGGACCGCTGGGAAAACAGGAGCATTATCACGCAAGAAACGTTAACACCCCTGTTTGAACAGCTGTTCGACCGGTTGAAATTCCAGGCTTTATATATCGAGGGAGATGAACCTACGGCATGGGGCTGGGTTTTACCCAATCTGTTCGACGGAGACCTCAATACCGGCTTTCACACGGCGCAGGGTACGGGACGGTGGCCGCAATGGATCACGTTCGATATGGGAATCATCGGGAAAGTCAGCCGCGTCAAGGTGTGGCAGCGTGGAGAAGGCGATGGCTCAAACTGGATTTTCCGTCACGGAAACCCCAAGCGCTTTGAAATATGGGGGACGAACGATGTAGAGAACCTGGCAAACTGGGATGTCTGGACAAAGATGATAGATTGCGAAAGCATCAAGCCCTCCGGCCTGCCGATGGGAGAATATTCGGCCGAAGACGTGGCGCTTGTCGCTGGCGGGGAAGAGTTTGTCTGTTCGCCGGAGATGCCCGCTGTGCGCTATCTGCGCATGAAAGTATTGGAGAACTGGTCGGGTGGCGACTTTTTCCATCTGATGGAAATCGAAGTCTACGGTCAAGTGGAAAATTAACCGATTAAAAGTAGAACATTATGAAATTATATAAAGCAGTTATTTGTGTGATGCTTTGCCTTGCCGCCGGCCTCTTTTCGTGCGATGACATGTATGACCTGCATATCGGGTATCTGGAAAGTGGCGAAAACATCTATGCCGCTAAAGTCGACAGTGTATCCCCCGGCCCGGGAAACAAACGCATCGAAATGGAAGTCTTCATCAACGCCCAGCGAATTGATTATATCCGGTTTTACTGGAATGCACGTTATGATTCGCTTGATTTCCGCATCAATAATCAGATCGGGGTCTTCAAAGTGATGATTGAGAACCTGGAGGATCGTGAATATCTTTTCGAAATCGTCAGTTTTGATAAATTCGGGAACCGCTCTTTGCCGTTCGAAGTGTCAAGCCTCGCTTACGGCGAAACCTATCAGAGATACCTGACAAACCGGCGAATCGGTTCGATCATCGTAAACGGAAACGGCGAGGCGGTCATTGAATGGCTGGGACTGACCGAAGATGCGATCTGCACGACGCTCTACTATACGGACGGCAGCGGCAGGAAGCAGACGGTCGTGATCCCGGCCTCCGAGTCGACCACCGTGATCCCGGGCAATCCGGCGGGTGAATTTCGCTATGTGACATCGTATCGCCCGACGGAAAACTCCCCCGATATATTTGATTCGGAAGAAACGACAGGTGTTTTCCCCGAACCCGAAACGGAAGCGGAAACGCCCGGAGAACAGTAGGCTATACTTCGCGCGGGACAGGTTTGAAACTTTCAATTATTAAAGTTTTATCCCGCGCGAAGTGTAAAAATGCTTCCATGTCAATATTTTTGTTTATTTTTGCTTCAATTATTACCTATAACATTAAAACAGTATGAGAAAAAGTGTAATTTTATTCCTGCTGGGAATGGCGCTGAGTATGCCTTCCCTCGTAAAAGCCCAGGAAACACCGTCGTGGGCGAAAGAGACTAAAGAACAGAAAGAGAAGCGCATGGCGTGGTGGACGCACGACCGCTTCGGCATGTTTATTCACTGGGGACTGTACGCCCAGCCCGCCCGCCACGAGTGGGTGAAGCAGAATGAACGGATCTCGGACGAGGACTATCAAAAGTACTTCGACCGCTTTGATCCCGATCTGTACAATCCGAAGGAGTGGGCGGCCAAGGCGCGGGAGGCCGGTATGAAATACGTAGTGCTGACGGCAAAGCATCACGAGGGTTTTTGCCTGTGGGACAGCAAGCATACCGATTACAAAGTAACCAACACGCCCTACGGCAGGGACCTGATAAAGCCGTTCGTTGACGCCTTCCGCGCCGAAGGGATCCGGATCGGGTTCTATTATTCGCTGATCGACTGGCATCATCCGGATTTTCCCTACGACCGCATTCACCCGAACGGCCCCAGGGATCCGGAAGAACGGAAAGCGGCCAACGAAAAGCGGGACATTAAGAAATACCAGCAGTACCTGAAAGACCAGCTGACGGAATTACTGACAAAGTACGGCCGGATAGACGAACTCTTCCTTGACTTCTCCTATCCCGGCGAAAACGGCAAGGGACACGACGACTGGGATTCGGAAAACCTGATCCGGCTCATCCGGAAACTGCAGCCCGGCATCCTGATTGACGACCGCGCCGACCTGAACGAAACGGAATGGGGCTGGGACTTCAAAACGCCGGAACAGTTCATGCCGACCGAATGGCCGACCGTCAACGGACAACGCGCACCGTGGGAAACCTGCCAGACCTTCTCCGGTTCCTGGGGTTACCACCGCGACGAAACGTCCTGGAAAAGCGTCAACCAGTTGATCGTTATGCTGATTGAAGTCACCAGCAAAGGCGGGAACCTGCTCCTCAACGTCGGCCCGACCGCGCGGGGCCTGTTCGATTACCGCGCCAACGAACGCCTCGAAGGCATGGGAAAATGGATGGCATACCACAGCCGCTCCATTTACGGCTGCACGCAGGCGCCGGATGAGTTCACCGCTCCCCGCAACTGCCTGCTCACCTGGAACCCGACCGCCAAACGGCTTTACGTTCACATCCTCGAATGGCCTATCAGTGCGCTGCACCTGGACGGATTCGCCGGGAAGTTCAAGTATGCGCAACTGCTCAACGACGCATCGGAAGTACGTTACCGCACCGACGGCAACAACGTCACCCTGAACCTCCCCGTCCTCAAACCCAACATCGAGGTGCCGGTAATCGAGCTGTTCCTGGAGTAAACTCACAAAAGAGATCGCCCGTCTTCAAGGCGATCTCTTTTTGATTTGGAATATGAATTTTACAAACAGATGAATTGAAATGAAACGGACAGGTATAATATGGCTACTGCTGTTTTTCGCTTCGGCAAATGTACTTTTGTCGGAAGAAACGGACAGGCGCCGGCCCGTGAAGATCCATACTTCCGCAAAGGCATTGCGGAACGGAGCGCCGTTCGAGTTCCGGGAAATGGATGAACAGATCGGCGCGTTACGCCTCAAGTATGATTTGCCGGGAATAACCGTGGCCGTAGTGCGGAATGACAGGCTGGTATACATCAACTGCTATGGCGTGGACGATGTGAAAACGCAGACGCCGGTGCGGAACACAAGTTTATTCCGGATCGCAAGCCTGTCAAAGCCTGTTACCGTAATCGCATTACTCCGGCTGATGCAGTCAGGCAAATTATCAATGGACAGTCCGGTATTCGGCAGGGAGGGCCTTTTAAAGGACGATTTCGGCTCCCTGCCCGACAGCTCGGACTGGAACAGGATCACCGTACGGCATCTGATAGAGCACAAGTCCGGACTTCAAAACATCCCGGACGACCCGATGTTCTCTTACCGGGGACTTACCAGTAAGGAAATAATCACGGAAGTAATAGCCGGGAGGCCGCTCGCCACGAAACCCGGCGCCCAATACTACTATTCAAATACGGGATACAACATATTAGGCCGCGTAATAGAAAAAGTATCGGGAATGGAATACGAATCGTACGTCAAAGAAAACGTATTGCTTCCCTGCGGAATAACACGCATGAGAACAGGCGGCAACACGCGGGAAGAACGCTTTCCCGGCGAAGTAACATACGAGCAGCCGGACGAACCCGGATGGCCCTACGGCATGGACGTATCGCGGATGGATTCACACGGCGGATGGATTGCTTCCGCCACCGACCTGGCGCGCTTCATGGCCCACATAAACCGGATAATTACAGATACCACCCTGCTGGCGCAAACATACATGAACAGCGCCCACTGGAATCACAGCGGCTCGCTTCCCGGCACAGCAACCTTCCTGGAACGGATGGACGACACATTTTCCTTTGTCATACTGATAAACAAACGTTCGTCGGATCGTAATTTCTGGCATGACGTACCGGCCGCCCTCCGCACGGCAATAACCTCAAGAACTTCATGGCCGGACATTGACCTGTTCGGGAAAATCCGAAACGTTCGCCTCACTCCTGAATGCCGTCAACTTAAGAACTGACCGCAGGCCGCCTGTTTTTTACCGGCGCCATTTGCATTAAAAGCGTGAGATGAATCTTTTTAACCATTCGGAATCATCTACCCGTTTCCAGCGGCATCTTAAACGGTTCAATATTTCTTCTTCGAATTTTTTCTTGATCCGGGCTTCTTCTTTCTTTGTAAAGTCTTTTGTATTGATTCTTTTCCAGCCGGCAAAATCTTTTCCCTGACTGATGCCCCTTAATCCGATAGATACATTTTTGGCAGGATTCTTAAAAACGATGCAGTGAACGGTTTGATCCGAATCGGGAAAATAGAAAAATAAACCGTAGGAATGTTCATTTTCCGAATCCGGTTCTTCTCCATAAACACCGTTGGAAGCAAGGCGAACCAATTTGTATTCCGGACAGTTCTTCTTAAAGTATTTAATGGTATCCATCAATTTTTCACTCGATGATAACCGGGGAAATTCATAAAACTGGGGGAAATAATTATTCCCGCAGGAATTAAACAGGAACGTAACTCCAAAGATACAAAGCAGGTATTTTATTTTTATAATCATATCGTATGTGTTTCCTCCCGTCTTTTTCATTCGTTGAAAATAAAAAAGAAAAAAAGTGGTGACAGTTCAATATGGATTACTATTTTTGTGATAATTATAATAAAAAAGAAGGTAAAAAGAACCATCACCACTTATGAGCGCAAAAATAAGCATTTTAAGCGAATGAACAAGCATACTGACAAAAATAATATACGCTATGAAAACAGATTTACTCAAAAAGATTTTCTGTGCCGCATTGCCGGCGCTGTTCGTCATGCTGCCGGCGCGGGCGCAGCATGATCCTGCGGAATCGCTGCTGCCGCCGCCCGAAAAAACAGCCATTATCGTCATTGACATGTGGAACTTTCACTGGTGCATGACGGCTTCCGAACGGGTATCGGCCATGGTGCCCCGCATGAACGCCGTTTTGAAGATTGCCCGCGAGCTGGGCATGCAGGTCATCTGGAATCCAAGCGATGTGGTGACGTCCTATTCGGGTTATCCGCAATACGAAAAAGCCATTGCGGTGGAGCATCACAAGACGCCCGACGTGCGCGACATGCCGGCGACGAAATTCACTGCGACGGTCGGAGGCTGCATGTGCGGCCCCGGATTCCGGTGCGGCGGCAATTACGGCTGGGACGGCATGAATCCCGATCTGGTCATCGCCGACAGCGACCTGATTTCCGCCTCCACCGATGAGATCTACTCCCTGCTCTCCGAACGGGGTATCACCCACATTATCTATATGGGCGTCCACACGAACATGTGCGTATACGGCAAGCCCGGCGCCATTTCCTTCATGTGGAAGGCCGGCTTCGACTGCCTGCTCGCCCGCGACCTGAACGATGCGTTCACCCGCTACGACCCGGCATCCGGCTACACGCCCGACAACGGTACGGCCGAGATTGACGGAAACCTGCAGGCGGCAGGCATCCGGAATATCCACCTGGGAGATGAATTGAAGAAACTGGGACGGTGGAAATCCGCCGCCGAGCCGGTCGACTATGTCCGTTTCACCCCGTGGGGCAAGCCCGACCGTCCGTACCTGATGGAACAGGCGACCGTTGTGACACTCACTGCGCCGTGGCTCGAAGGGACGGAAATACGCTACACCACCGACGGCAGCGAACCGACGGCACAGTCGACGCTCTACGCCGAACCGCTGGAAATCTCGCAGACGCTCACCCTGCGCGCCACCGCATTTCGCAAGGGAAAAGCGGTCAGTCTGCCCGGTCTGGCGCGTTATGTCAGGATGCTGCCGGAACAGCCGCCCAAACCCGACGTGTACCTGGAAGACCTGTCGTACATCACCAACGGATACCTGAAATCCGTTCCGATGTGCCTGTGGTATCCCGAAAGGTGGAAATCCTTCGAGGGAAAACCCTTGCGCCTCAAAGGGAAGACGTATGCCCGCGGCATGGGATTCCTGGCTCCCTCGTCCGTACAGTACGAAATCAGGCCGGAATACAGGCGGTTCGTAGCGTTGGC
Source organism: Tannerella sp. (assembly GCA_031265585.1). Taxonomy (GTDB): domain Bacteria; phylum Bacteroidota; class Bacteroidia; order Bacteroidales; family Tannerellaceae; genus Tannerella. The sequence goes on from JAISCL010000340.1 coordinate 28,743, forward strand.
CGGCATCGATGAAAACATGATAGAAAAAAATAACGGACGTTTCGTCGCCATGCACGCCAGCGTCATTTTCCGCATCTTCATAGACGGCCGGCTGGCAGCGGAAAGTCCGGTGATGCGAATCACGCAGGAGCCGTGGCGTTTCGACGTGGCGATTCCACCGGGCAGCCGGCATGTCAACATAGCGTGCATGGATGCCGGAAGCTGCAGCATGTTCGATTTGGGAAACTGGGTGGACGCCGGATTCGTCACCGAATAGCATCCACTATCGGAGTAAATTCCGATCAGAATCAATGATTCTTTTTAGAATCAGAGTGGATTCCGATCAGAATCATTGATTCTTTTTAGAATCGGAGTAAATTTCGATCAGAATCATTGATTCTTTTCAGAATCAGAGTGGATTCCGATCAGAATCATTGATTCTTTTTAGAATCAGAGTGGATTCCGATCAGAATCATTGATTCCGGACAGAATCAGATCGGATTCCGACGGAAAAAGATAATAAAATTAATCGATAACCAATAATAAGAAAAGATGATGAAAGGAATTGTAAGACAAGTTTTAAGTATGATGATTTTGCCGCTTGCAGGCATTGCGTGCCACTCGTGCACCGGCGAAAAGGAATTGATTACGGCGAATCAGGCGCCGATGGAATGGCGGTACGACGTTCCCGCCACAAAGTATTGGGAAGGACTGCCGATCGGCACCGGACGCTTTGGCGCCATGATTCCCGGCGCGGTCGGGCAGGAAGTCATAGCCTTCAACGACGAAACGCTCTGGACGGGAGGCCCCTATAACCCGAACAACCCGGAAGGCCCCGCCATCCTTGCAAAAACGCGTGAACGCGCCTTTGCGCACGACTGGGTGGGCGCTACCGGCGAAGCCTGGAAACTGGCAAGTATCCCTGAACACGTGCAGTTCTATCAGGCGATGGGACGGCTCAACCTGCAGTACGAAGGCCAGGAATTTGAGCGGACAACCGGATACAGCCGCACGCTGGACATGGAAAACGCGCTGGTTGACGTCCGCTACCGGCTGGACGACGTGAACTATACGCGCCGCATCTTCGCCAGCTATCCCGATCAGGTGATTGTCATCCGGCTCACAGCCGACCGGAAGGGGAAAATCAACCTCTCCGGCCGCTTCACCAGCCTTCAGTCCGGCGCCGTCGCACGGGCGGAAAACGACGAAATCATCATGGACGGCTCCACCATCTC
>JAISCL010000168.1 GCA_031265585.1 Tannerella sp.
GTCCGATCCTTTCCGGTGAAAATTGACCCGGTTTTTAACCGTAAGTCCGGATGATGATGTTTCTTCCTGCAAATTCAGGGTCACGATTTTCCGGACGGCATTTATCGGACTTCGTGCCGACTGGAAAATCAACAGAGTTGAAATTGAATTTATTGAAGTCCCGGGTTAGAATATTTATTTAAAAATTAACATTATGAATAAAAAGAAAATTCTTGGCTCTTTAGCCATATTGGCAACAGTAGCAATCGCAGCATTTAATGTGAGTGTCAGCTCACAAAACAATGTTTTTTCTGATGTATCATTGCATAACGTGGAAGCGTTAGCCGGTGAAACTGGAAATACCGGACCGGCGGAGGTTCATGATTGTGCAGGATGGGGAACCGGCAGTAAAAAAGTCTGTATGAGCAGCAATTCCTATGCCTGTACGGAAACTGACTGTTTCTAATTTATTAGTCCTGTAATGTGAGGGGGAAAAATTCCCTCTTACATTACATACCAACAGTAAAAACGTAACTGTTTAATCTTATGAAGACAATTTTATATTATACACTGTTTATTTTATGCCTGTTCAGCGCTTGCCGGAATAACGAAAATCGCGCATTGACGAATGAAAATGGCTTTCCCGTTCAGACGATCAAATGGAAAACACAGAAAGATTTCCGGATAAAAGATATTGTAAGGGATATACGGTATATCATGCTGGAAGACAGTGAAAATTCAATGTTTACAGCGATAGATAAACTGATTATAAAAGGAGACCGCATCTATTTGCTGGATATTACCGGGCCAAAATCCCTGCTGGTTTTTGACATATCGGGAAAATTTCTGCACCGGGTAGGACGGCAGGGCGGCGGCCCCGGAGAATACGCTCATTCGGTAATTAATTTCGATGTACTGGACAATGACGTTGTATTGTTATATGATTATGTGAAACGGAATATGATGTTTTATGATGAAAACGGAATGTATCTGAAATCCGTAAAGTCAGCCTTCAGTTTCAATGATTTTATCATGTTGCCTGAGAACAGGTATTTAATATCGGCAGATAAGTATGAAAAACATAATGACAGTCGGGAAGTTATACTGACCCGTGATCTGGATCATATGGATCATTCCTTATTTCATTTTTCCGATGATTATAAAGGCGATAAACTTAATATACGGGTTTTTCATCCTTACCGGGATCACATCGCTTATATGCGTCCTGTTTCGGATACGCTCTTTGTCCTTGACAGACAGGCCACTGTCACCCGGGCGTATTTTTTTGATTTCGGGAATAAAAAACTGCCTGAAGAATTAAAGAACAGTTATATGGAAACGACAGCGCAAAGGAGGAAAGGAATTTACTATCACTATATATTTAATGCTCCTGTCATGGTGAATCAATATATATTTGCCAATATGTTTATTAACGACAAAAAAGGCATAGCCGTATTTAACTGTGAAAACGGCACCTTAACATATGAAGCGTTCACCCCCGACAATCTTTCCGTTAAAAATGTCAATTTCCCTCTTTGCGTCATGAATGATTCGGTTATTGTTTCGTATATAGATTCCAACCTGTACGATGCGATTAAAGACAGTTTTTCCGTTGACGCAGAAATCGATAATCACCTGTCGAATGGTGGCGCTATTCTTTGCCTGTATGAAATTAAATAATATATGAGAACAATCATCAAAAGTTTAATCTGTATATTCGTTATTGTTTTGCCCTCCTGTATTTTTGAAGGTCAACAGAAAGACAAACCCGTTACAGCACGAAAAATTACCGTACCGGAATTTGATACAATCAATTTTTTATGTACAAATGATACCCTGGATTATTATTCCTACAATAAAAAATTAAAGGATTTCCCCTTTAAAATAGTAATTTATGCAGATTCTGTAAATTGCATAGACTGTGACTTAAACTTAATCGAATGGAAACAGCGGATTAAAGAAATTGAAAAAAGAAAATTAAATGTTTGCTTCCTGTTTGTATTAAATTCAGGTTATTATTCCGTCATAAAACATACAGTTGAAAGAGATGGTTTCCGTTATCCGATTTTTTTTGATAGATACGGATATTTCGCAAAAGTGAATAATTTCCCCGGGAGCATCAAATTTGTCACCTTTTTGTTAAATGGGGAGGATAAAATAATTTTGACAGGAAGTCCGGTAAACAATGCCAATAACTGGAATTTATATCTTAATAAAATCACTTCCGGAAAATTATGAAACGAACCTTATTCTATCATATCTTAAATGGAATTTTGATAACCCCATTCTTACTGCTGTTATCCACCGTATTCAGTTTAGATAACGAATTGGCAAACGGCATTGTATCCGCTAAATATTTCCGGTTTTATCTGTCTGCCGGATTTGCATCTGTGGTATTGACTTTCTTTTTTGTTTTCAACCAAAGACTTGCGCGTCCGAATATCCCTGATTTATTGATCATTGCTTTCTGCATAACAGGTATATCGGTAACATATAATTACAATCAGTCTTTAAACAGTAAATCCATATTGCTTATACTGCTTACGGTCTTTTATTTTTATTTCAGATTCGTCTTTCAGGCTAACAAATGTACAATAATTTGGCTCACTGTCTGCTTTATTTTCACAGGACTGGCAGAAGCGATATTGGGATTAAGGCAACTTTACGGGTTTGATTATTCACATCATCATCTGTTCCTGACGACCGGTTCTTTCTTCAATCCGGGACCTTATGCCTGCTACATTGCCATTGTCCTGCCGATAGCTTTTTTTTATACCTTGAAATACCGTATTTGCTATAAAGTGAAATTTCATGTCCGAAATATTTTCGTTTATTTCCTGTGGGGAATTTCATTACTGACCCTTATTGCGTCAATTCTTATTTTACCGGCGACCATGAGCCGTGCCTCATGGATCGCAGCCACCGGTGGATGCGGACTTGTTTCAATGTATTTTTTAGCAAAAAAACAGGACATCAAAACATTTATAGCCATCCATAAAAGGATATGTATTCTTATTGCCTGCACTGCATTCCTGTTAATAACAGTAGCCGGTGGCTTCGGCATGTATTACCTCAAGAAAGATTCTGCCGACGGACGTGCGTTTATCTGGAAAAATTCCATAGAACTGATAAAACAAAATCCAGTGGGCGTTGGTACCGGTAATTTTTCAGGAAGTTACGGACACATTCAAGCAGCATACTTTGAAGCCGGATCTGCTTCTGAAGATGAAAAACGGGTTGCCGGTAATCCGGAATATGCCTTCAATGAATACCTGCAGATATGTGCCGAACAGGGTATCACAGGTTTCCTGCTCTTTGTCTGTATCATTGTTTATAGCCTGTATGTTGGATTCAAACAAAAGAAAATTGCAGCAACAGCCTCATTGCTTGCTCTGCTGATAGCGGCAGGCGTATCATACCCGTTCAGTGTACTGCCATGTCTGATTGTATTTGTTTTTTTACTCGCGCTTATTAATAATGGAAAAAACATCACTGCTTTACCAAAAGCCATATCCATAGCTTTTGCATTCTGCATCCTTATGGTCGCATCGTTATGCCTGTCTAACCGTTATCCGACTTATGACGCCTATAAAAAATGGCACAGGATGAAACAGTTATACAGTCACAGGAGTTACGAAGATACTGCAAACGGATACCGTATTATTTATCCGCTGCTGTCCGACCAGCTGGATTTCCTGTTTGAATATGCACAGTGCCTGTCGAAATCGGAACAGTACGCCGAAAGCAACACAGTACTGGAAAAGGCGGTCAAAATAAGTTGCGACCCGATGCTCTATAATGTAATGGGAAAAAACTGTCAGGCGCTGAAACGGTATGCGGAAGCGGAACAGTGTTTTCGCAAGGCTGCAAACATCGTACCCGGCCGTATCTATCCGTGGTATCTGCTGGCCAACCTCTACGTGGAAATGGGCGAAACGGAGAAAGCACAGGAGACAGCCTGCATTGTACTGACCAAAGAGCCGAAGGTGCAGTCGACTGCTGTCCGGGAGATGCGGGAGAAAATAAAGGAGATCATTCAGGATTCGAAAATTCAAAAACATACAGATGATGAACAAGAAAATTAGCATTGGCGCACTCATCAGGAAAACAGTAAAAGAACAGCAGATCAGTATCAAAGGCTTTGCCGGAAAATCAGGCAAAGACAGGCGTACGGTTTATGATATTTTTAGCCGGACAAGTATACAGGAATGTTTGAGAGATATGCTGCAATTCAAAATGCTGTTTACATCGTCACAATATGAGACAGTATCGTAACTGTTCCCCAAAAAATACGAAGTGAAATTGCAGGAACACTTAAATCATGATGCAGGGAGAGAAGGAACTCCTAAAAACGGGCAAGACCTGTGAAGCCGTTTCAGAAGGGAAAATATCAGTGTGACTGTTCATTTTTTAAAAACATAAAATACATATTCCTGTATTGGCTGGAAAAGAAAATACAGCACACAAAAAAATGTATAATTAAAAACATTGATTCTTATGAAAAAGAAAGTAATTGGTTTTATTTCCGTTTTCGCATTTGTTGCAGTTGCTGTTTTGAATATCCAACTCGGGTTTAATGAAAACAGTGTTGATCCGTTATTAAAATTGAATGGTATTGAGGCTTTATCCGCCTGCGAAGTATCTTCAACTCCAAGTAACAATAATGGATACTGTATTCCCAATTATGGTGTTTCAGGTGATACCTGTGTTATTGACGGTGAAGATTATCATGTGAGATGCAGTGGTAACACATTATAATGTATAACCTCAAACACGGATTCTTATGAATAAAAAGAAAATAATTGGTTTAATTGCCATCTTCGCATTTATTGCAGTTGCCGTTTTGAATATCCGGCTCGGGTTTAATGAAAACAGTGTCGCTCAATTATTAAAATTGAACAGTATGGATTCTTTATCAGCCTGTGAAATATCTTCAGATCCAAATGAAAATATAGGATACTGTGTCCCGATTTATGGCGGTAACGGTGATGCCTGTATTGAAAGTGCAGGAGAATATCATGTGAGATGTAGTGGTACTGCATAGTAAATTAAAGTAAAGTGAGGGTAATAATCAAATCACCCTCACTTTTAACAGTTATTAAATTAGATATTAGTTTCTATACGGGACGGGTTGCAAATTAATTTTTAACGCATCAACAGTAATTACGAATAAAAAAGTGAAAAATGAGAAATAGAATTAAACAATATATTGGGGCATGTATGATTATTTTTACCGTTTCATGCTCAAGTGATGAAAAGACAGTAAACAGGATCGGGTCAAAAGAATATACAATGGAATTACTGCCTTACAAAACATTTCTACTGGATGAAAATACAACACAAACCACAAATTATGTACAGGTACTCAATATAGATGATACAGCACGGTTTACGATGTTTAACCCGGCCAAGTACAATATTCTCATATACGATATGGCTTCCGGTAATGTAATATACGATATACCTTTATATAAGGAAGGCCCCGATAATGTCGGGACGAATATACAGGGCTATTATCTGTCAACACCGGATTCCATCTATTTATATGATCACTGGCAGAGAAATTTTATACTTGTAAGCCGTGACGGTCTCATTATCGACAAAATTAATATTTCAGATAAACTGATTCAACCGGCTGAAGACTGCGTAATACCGCCATTACCCTATCCCAGATGTGATGCACCCATCCGGATTGTAAATGATCATATCATACTGCAGGGAATGAGCGGGAGAAAGGGAGAGTGTAAAAGCCCTACATGTATGGCAACTGTACTGTACAATTTTAAGAGCGGATCAGTTAAGTTTGTCAATCCATATCCGAAAGTTTATGGAGATCATGCTGAAATTTCCGGTTCATGGGGAATATTCTCCTATCGGGAAGTTTTTTATGATATTAATGACCGGGATGAAATGATAATAAGTTTCCCTGCCGATGATCATATTTATGTTTATGACATTTCTTCCGGCAATACTGAAAAAAAATTTGCCGGCTATTCCGGTAAAGACCGTATTTTTCCGCTATCAAGTAAATCGGCAACAGGAGATTTATTACATTATCTGGAACAAACGCAATATGTTGGAGTTTTTTTTGACAGATATAGAAATCTGTATTATCGCCTGGTTGTTCACCCACTGTATGACTATGATGTAAATGACAGATATACATGGAGTAAAAGGATAAGCATTATTATTTTGGATTACAGTTTGAATAAAGTCGGCGAATATGATTTGGAAGAATATACCGGACAGTATTCTAAAACATTTGTTTCAGAGGAAGGATTACATATTAATGTTGAATCGGAAGATGATGATTATTTGAAATTTATATCACTTAAACCGGTTAAGTTATGATTAGAATAATTATCACAGTACTGATTACCTGTTTTTTATTTTCATTGCACTCGTGTAATACAAAACGGGATTATGGTCAATATCTTAATCGGCAATTAAAACTGCACTGTTTTTCTTATACAGGTACTTATGATACCATTGTAATAATACCGAGGGAGGGTTGTAATGCATGTATTAATGATGCAAATTCCTTTTTTGAAAAAAACAGATACAATGACTCCTATTTATTTATTTTTACAAAATTGAGTACTCAAAAAGAATTGACAATATTGTTTGGCGAAGAAGTATTGAAGGCAGATAATGTGTTGATAGATAAAAAGAATCTCTTTTATCTTTTTGATGAACCCGATAGCCATTATCCTCTTATTTTGACAAAAGAAATGGATAATAAAGGCTATTCTTATAATCAATTAAATTTATAACCTGTTTAATGTATCGTATGAAAAAAATACAATTAATAACCGCCGCATTTTTATTACTGGGAACAGTGAACAGTTGCTACACCCGGTCTGACAGTGTGCTTCATAAAGGCGAAAATAAAACAAAAAACCGGTCGATTATAATCGACTGGGATTCAACAGAAGTTGATATATTTTACACAGGCGGACAGGGAAATTTTTTCATGAAAGATTCCATTATTACATTCGCCTCTCATTACTATGCAAAAATATATGATTATGACTGTAACAGCATTGAATTGATTTCCAGTCATTTTGGACTTGGTCAGGGGCCAAATGAACTTCTGCGATTTTTCCATGCCACGCCAATTATAAATGATACCTCCTTTTTTATCATTAATAATAATATCGACGTTACACTGTACAACAACCGGTATGAACTGGAAAGAAAAGGAATTATTGACTTTAAATGGAAGGGCCTGCGTATCGGCGCATACGATTCTCCAAGTGTGTATAATTTCATGTTAAAAACAGATTTGGGCGCTAATATTTATAAGTACGGAGAAAATTTAATCATTCCCCTACAACCCGTATTGCATTATGTTTGCGAAGATGAGAGAGTAACAAAAGAGCATTTTGCAAAGAGCCATATATTCGGATTGCTGGATATCAATACAATGGAAGTAAATACAGTTTTCGGGCATTATCCACCTGTCTACCGAAAACAGTTATTACCGCATTTCAATTTTTTCAGCTACACGTTCGACAATGATCTGTTTTATGTTGATTTCCCTGTTGATTCTCTGATATATGTGTATAAATACCCTGATACGTTGTTGTACAGCTTTGGATTTGAATGTAAAGACATTGTGCGGTCGTACACAACATCCACCGTTCTCAACGATGAAATTTATGAAGATTTCAGGCGTAACGGACTGAATGCCGAGATCGTTAATTTTAAGGAATCGGGATTATTATTCAGGACATATATCAGAAACATGGAAAAAGCGACATGCGGCATGCAGATATATGACAGCACAACCTACGACCTGTTAGCCGATATGGATGTTCCGTTTTCCTTTAAACTGTTAGGATCCTGTGGCGGCTGTTTTTATGGAGTAACTATGATGCCAAGGGAAACAGACGACAATACGTATGTAACATTTTATAAGTTAAAAATAACACTATGAAATCATTATGCGGTTTTATATGAAAAGGAAATCATTTCTTGCCGGTCTGTTTTTGGTGTTGCTGTTTGCTTGCAGCCGTATGCCTTCCCGCCTGGAACAGGCGTTAGCCCTGGCAGAAGACAACCGTGCGGAACTGGAAAAGGTGCTGGCGCATTACACTACAGATCCGGCAGACAGTTTGAAATACCGGGCGGCCTGTTTTCTGATAGAAAATATGACCGGCCACCATGAATTGGGCAGTCCGGTGACGGATTCGCTGAAGTCGGTTTTAAACCGGGAAAAATTTAACGACATGACGCTCATGCAAATCAGGAAGATATACGGGAATACGGACGTTTATACCAATACGGTCAGACAGAAATTCAAAATAAGATTTAAGGAAAAGTACGGCAGCGTGCCGTCAGACTACACCGTCAAGCCGGATTTGAAGTACATCACATGCGATTACCTGGTACGCAACATTGATGTTTCATTCAGGATATGGGAAGATGTTCCCTGGCGCGACGCCATTTCCTTTGATGATTTCTGTGAAGATATTCTGCCTTACCGCATCAGCAACGAAGCGCTGGAGGACTGGAAAGAAACGTATCACCGCAAATTCAGGCCGGCAATTGACTCCGTGCGGGACAGTCGCAACATAAGGGAAATATGCCAAACATTGCGTGATTACCTGTCCGATCCGTTCTGGATATATGAACACGATTTTTATACGCCCGGACTTGGCCCTTTGACCATGCTGGAATCCAGACTTGGAAACTGCAAGGAACAAACGGAATTTACGGCGTATGTCCTGATGTCCCTGGGTATTCCCGCCGGTATTGACAGGATCGTGCAGAACGCCAATCATCATTATCTGTCACACTACTGGAACAGCATTCGAGAACTTGACGGAAACCGGTTTTATATTGAGTTCAACAACCTGTATGATAAAATAGAGGACTTTGACAGGGACAGACGCTATGGCAAGATATACCGGGCGCATTACGGGCTGCAGCCGGCTTCCCTTCCCATGAAACTGAAAGGCAAACATGTTCCGCCGGCGCTGGCAAGTCCCTTTCTCGCCGATGTGTCGCATGAATATTTTCCTCATGTAAATATGACGGTCGAACCGGACGGCAAAACGGAGAAAGGAGAAACCGTATTTCTGGACGTATTCGACGGTAGGCGGTGGACACCCACAGGATGGACGGAAACGGGCAGGGAGAAAAAGCGCGTCCGGTTTTGTCACGTTGAGCCGAACGTGCTGTACCGGGTCAGTGCGATTCGCGACGGGCAACAGGTTCCGCTTACGGATCCCTTTATTTTGAAAGGGGATGAAAACGCCTGTTTCATGCGGGCTGATACGGCAAGGCTTCAGGAAATGAAGCTGACACGCAAGTTCAGGACGACATCCTATTGGAAGAAACGCTTGAACAGGGCCGTCGGCGGGAAATTTCAGGGAGCCAACAGGGTGGACTTTTCCGATGCCGTAACGCTGCACGAGACAGTCGATGCACCGTCTTTGAGCATGATGACATTTCCGGCCCATCATGCAGCGAAATTCAAATATGTACGATATATTTCGCCGGATTCTTCCGAAAACAGCATAGCGGAATTATGGTTCATGTCGGACGGGAAGCCATTGCATGGCACGATCATTTGCTCAAACGGCATGGATGAACAGGGCAGGGAAAATATCATGGACGACCATCCGCTGACCAGCTTCAATTTGAAAGAAAATGGAACCTGGATTGGTCTTGCACTTGAAAATCCCCAACAGATAAATGAGATCCGGATCCAGTACTGGAATGATGACAACAGTATTCGCAAGGGTGACGAATACGAACTGTTTTACTGGGCGAACGACAGATGGAATTCCCTGGGACGACAGACAGGAAGCGATACACACGTGCTGGAGTATAAAAACGGTCCGTCGGGAGCATTGTTCCTGCTTCATAACCATACCCGCGGTCGCGAGGAACGACCTTTCACGTATGAAACCGGGAAACAGTTCTTTTGGTAAAAAGTAAAACTTAAAAAACGGAATGCCTATGGAGAAAAAAATGAACAGATGACAGTAAAACGACCGGAAAACGCGGGTATCGTCTCCCGGTCGCGTCAACCTTAAAATGTGAGAAATACCTTAAAAACAAACAAATTTTAATCATATAAAAATATGACAAATACAATTATGAACGGCATGAAAAATGCCAGACTAAAAAAACTTGTAAATATCATGACGCTGTCCGCTTTTCTCCTGATAACGGGACTCGGGACAGTGAGCGCTCGCGGTGGCGATTCGCAGGAATCATCCGAACTGCAGCAGAGTAAAGCCCGAATCACCGGTACGGTTGTCGACCGGACGGGGGAACCGGTCATTGGAGCAAACGTAGTGGAAAAAGGCGCCGCTGCCAATGGATACGCTGGAGGTACGTACCCATTTCATCGGCAGCGCCACTCCCGGCAAGCAACTCCGCAAGGCGCAGTTTGCCAGACCGTTGAACATCTAAAAAGGAGGCAGCGTGTTGAAGGTTCCTTCGAGTCACCCTCGAAGGAGGCTTCGAGACACTCTCGAAAGAGGTTTCGAGGGGGACTCGAAAAAAGCAAGGGGACGAAAGTCGCGAACATTCCCTTCCGGCAAAGCGAATTTCCGGAATATAAGTAATAAAATTATTATCCATAAGAAAAAACAGATTTGTATTTTTTAAAGAATTGATCAAGTATGAAAAGTAATCGTAGAGAATTTTTGAAGAAATCCCTGTATGGGGGATTGGCGCTGGGTGTGACGGGCAGTTATGCCGGAGCAGTGCAAAGTATGAACAGCGGGAC
>JAISCL010000072.1 GCA_031265585.1 Tannerella sp.
AAAACTGTACGGAGTTGAAACAAGAGTTTTAAAACAGGCTGTCCGTCGAAATGAAAATAAATTCCCGGACGGCTATCTGTTTAAGTTGACACAAAACGAATTTAATTCATGGAAAATAAATAAGACATCACAAAATGTGACCTCTTTCGGCGGGGTACAGTATGCCCCATTTGCCTTTACCGAAAAAGGTCTGTATATGCTGGCAACTGTTCTAAAAAGCCCGGATGCGGTGGAAGCCGCCTTTGCCATCATTAAAACTTTTTCCAAACTCCGGGAACTGGCCGGAATCATGAAACGGCTCAATGAAGAAAATGTGCCTGTTGCAGAATTAAAAACCTTAAAAGCAAGAAGCAACAAACTGTTCAAAGATGTTTTTACCGACCCACTTCCTTTGAAGATGCGAAAAACCAAATTCAGTTTCAATTTTGGAATAATGAACATTTCCATCGAAACAGTCCGCGAACAGTCGGGATGATGTACTTTGCCGTGCTATAAACGAAAGGTGAATGGATGAAACAGCATCTTTCGGTAGAAGATTATCAAAATAGGGAGTGCGAAAATCATACTGTACGCAGCCTGATTTTGTGCATCGCTTTGTGACCGTCACTTAGTGCCTGTAGTCTAACCTCGATAAAAATAGCATAATTATCAAATACACTATGAGGCATATCAGAAAATGTGTAGTTTGTTACAAAACATTTTTTTTTATTTCAAAGTCCCCTGAATCCTCCATAAACTTGCTCTCAAAAATCTTAGAAGCATCTTTTTCCCATCCCTTTGTAAAAAAAAAGATTTTCCTTTCCTTTCACTTGAAAATCTCGGTATTTTCATGTAATTTTGTCCCAAAACTATATGATTTGATATTTCATTGCTAATATGCTGTTTTTTAATAAACCATATAGTATGAAACAAATCATTTTTTGCCCTCTTTTCAGGGCTTCATTAGTTTGCAATTTATGTAAGATTAGACGATGAGAAGTTCATTTCCACTCTATATGCAATTCGACGCCCTGGACTGTGGCCCCACCTGCCTTCGTATGATAGCGAAGCACTACGGCCATAGCTATACGCTGCAAAACTTGCGTGAAAAATGCTTCATCACCCGCGAAGGCGTAAGCATGCTGGGCATCAGCGATGCCGCCGAAAGTATCGGCATGCATACGCAAGGCGTGCGGATCACGTTTGAACAACTGGAAAAAGATGCCCTTTTGCCCTGTATTTTGCACTGGAATCAAAACCACTTTGTCGTCTGTTACGGCATTAAGAAGAAGCGAGGAAATTATGTCATAAGAATTGCCGATCCGGCGCGCCAAAAATACAATATGACCAAAGAAGAATTTCTGAAATGCTGGATAAGTTCCAAACTGGAAGGGGAAGATACGGGAACAGCACTGTTATTAGCCCCCTCGCCCGATTTCTACGAGCAGGAAGACGACAAAACCAGACAGGAAAAAAAACTGACTTATTTTTTCCGCTACTTGCGCCCTTACAAGTCACAATACGCCCAAATCATTACAGGCATGATTGTCGGAAGCATTCTTGCCATGATTTTCCCGTTCCTTACACAGGCGGTCGTCGATCAGGGCATCGGGAATAACAACTTGAATTTTATTACGCTCATTCTGATAGCCCAGCTGGTACTGTCACTTACACAAATGGGCATGAACTTTATTCAAAGCTGGATCAGCCTGCATACCAACACCCGGATCAGCATCTCGCTGATTTCGGATTTCCTGGCCAAACTGATGAAATTACCCATCCGTTTTTTCGACGCTAAAAATATCGGCGATATCATGCAGCGCATCGGCGATCATGGACGTATCCAGGGATTTATGTCCGGAACCACCCTGTCCACCGTTTTTTCTTTTGCCAACTTCTTTGTTTTCGCGTTTATCCTGGCCTATTATAATTTAAATATCCTGCTTGTATTTATAATCGGAAACACCCTTTATGTCGCCTGGATTTTATCATTCATGCGTTACCGGAAAAAACTGGACTACAAACGCTTTACACAGTCGTCCGCCAATCAAAGCACTACGATCCAGCTGATAACCGGGATGCAGGAAATAAAAATGAATAATTCCGAGAAACAGCAACGCTGGAAATGGGAACGCATCCAGGTGAAACTGTTCAAAATAAGCGTTCAGGGAATGGCTTTGGGACAATACCAGCAAATCGGCTCCATCTTTTTCAGTCGCACAACCGGCCTGTTAATATCCTTCCTGTCGGCAAAAGCGGTGATAGAAGGCGATATTACTCTGGGAATGATGATGTCGATCAGCTACATTATCGGGCAACTGTCCGGTCCGGTCGGGCAGATTATCGGTTTTTCCCAGTCCCTGCAGGATGCCAAAATCAGTCTGGAGCGTTTAAACGAAGTGCATAATAAGGAAGACGAGGAACAGACGCTTACCGGTAAGTTGAATGAACTGCCGGAAAATCACTGTCTGCAGTTGGAAAATGTCTGTTTCAGCTACGACGGCGCCGAACGCGATTACGTACTGGACGGTGTGAGCTTAACGATACCACAGCATAAAGTCACCGCCATTGTAGGCGCCAGCGGAAGTGGTAAAACAACCATTATCAAACTTCTGCTTGGTTTTTATCTACCGGTTAAAGGTAAAATCAAAATCGACACAGCGGCGCTGGAAGAAATCAATCCACACCTGTGGCGGCAGAAAACAGGGGCTGTGATGCAGGATGGCTTCATCTTTTCGGACAGTATTGCCGTCAATGTCGCCGTGGGAGAGGACGAAATTGACAAAAAGCGCTTGCTTCACGCTGTCCGGACGGCGAATATCCGGGATTTCATCGAATCCCTGCCTTTGAAATATAACTCCAAAATCGGAATGGAAGGCAATGGAATCAGCCAGGGGCAACGGCAGCGCCTGCTGATCGCCCGGGCCGTTTACAAGAATCCGGATTTCCTGTTTTTTGACGAAGCGACAAATTCACTGGATGCCAACAACGAACGCATTATCATGGACAATCTCATGGAATTTTATCAGGGAAAAACAGTTGTTATTGTGGCGCACCGGCTAAGTACCGTCCAGCATGCCGACAAAATCATCGTGCTGGATAAAGGTAAAGTTGTCGAGGAAGGCACACATAAGGAACTGACGGAAAAACGGGGAGCATATTATACGCTGGTGAAAAACCAGCTGGAACTGGGAACTTAAAGGAGAGTCGACAATGATATGAATGAGGAAAACAATATAGAATTGCGCAGTGAGGAATTTCAGGAGATTCTGGGCAGTGTACCGCACTGGATTTTGCGGTGGGGAGTAACCATGTTTGCCGTCATTACCGTTATTCTTCTGGCGGGAAGCGCCATCATCCGGTATCCCGATATGATCCCGGCGCGGATTGTCTTGACCGGCTCAACGCCTCCGGCTGTTGTCGTAGCCCATGCTTCGGGCAAATTGAAGGAATTATACGTAAAAGATAATCAAAACGTAACAGCCGGCGATTATCTGGCTGTCGTTGATAATCCGGCCCAAACCGGTGATGTTCGCCTGTTGAAACAGTATCTTGACACGCTGGATTTGGAACGGGCCGTACATCTTTCGATACCCGATAAAAATCTGAAGGTCGGGACACTGCAGAACCTCTATGCGTCGTTCTATGTATCGCTGTTTAATTACAGGAAATACTTGAGTGAACTTTATTATCCTCAAAAAATGACATTGACGAAAGAACGGATTAACCGGTACGAGATACAGTACGAAAGCCTGCTCCGGCAGCAAAAGATCATGAAAGAGCAGTTTGAACTGACGCGCAGGGGATATGTCCGCGATTCGAGCATTTACGTGAAAGGCAGTTTGTCCGGGAAGGAGCTGGACAACAGTAAAAACCGCTATCTGGACGGCTTGCTGTCGCTGGAAAACATGCAGTCGTCACTCAACAACATGCGGATACAGATAGACCAGCTGAAAGAATCGCTGTTCGACGCCGGTCATCAGGAATCGGAACAGGGCAACAGCCTGCGTTCGCAATTACAGTCCCTGCATTCGCAGTTGAAAACGGAAATCCGGGCTTGGGAACTGAATTATGTCCTCTCGGCGCCTGTCGACGGCAAAATTACTTTTACCAACTATTGGATTGAGAACCAGAATGTGACGTCGGGAAGTGAAATTTTCACCATTGTCCCCGAAAATGAATTTCGGATTATCGGCAAGGCAATGCTTCCCATCACCCGTTCGGGCAAGGTAGAAACAGGACAAAAAGTAAACATCCGCCTGGAAAACTTCCCGGAAAACGAATACGGAATCCTGAGAGGCGTGGTACAAAATATTTCTTTAGTTCCCTTTCAACAGGGTGAAGTCGCCTATTATACGCTGGAAATCACCCTGCCCGACAATCTGTTGACAACCTACAAAAAAGAGTTGCCTTACTTACCCAGCATGCAGGGGCAGGCAGACATTATAACAGCCGATATTTCGTTGCTGGAACGCTTCTTTGCGCCTTTGAAAAAAGTATTGGCAGAAAATTGACAACAGATGGTAAGAACACAGGACGAAATACTTCTATACATCGCCCGCTATCTGATGTTACAGGGCAATTTTACGATTAGTCGGGTTTACCACGTTTTTTCCGTGACCGCCTGTTGCAAAACAGGCATACGTTTTCGGTATCCTTCGGAGAGATCGTTTTATGATACAAAAAAAACAAACAGCCCATTACATTTATGAATTCCACTCAGTTTCAGAGGCGATCTTCAGAATCTCTTTCGTTTTTTTATCGAAAATCAGCTCAAATAAATCTTCCCGTTCAGCCTCTTTCATCTTCATTTTTATACGGTATTTTCGTTGGTTGATGGCGTACCTGTTCACAATTCCCATACAGTAACCCGCTATGACAGGATTGACCAGGCCTGATTTTACAAGACAGC
>JAISCL010000156.1 GCA_031265585.1 Tannerella sp.
ATCAATTACCCGAATCCAAACACATCAAAACAAGACTGCTCAACATGGACGAACAACAAACAGAACTATACCAAATAATCCTGAAAATTTTTTAGGGTGTTGCAATGCGGAAAACAGGAGGGGTCAATAAACGGTTAAAACACAACCGGCAGGGGGACGAATCAACCGGTTCGTCCCCCGTTGCGTAGCGGCACGGGCAGGCGTCCGCGAATCCGCTCCGGGGCTGCATCCATTTAAGGTCTCTGCCGGAAGCGGGTATTTCGCTGCGAAACGCCGAAACCGTACTTTGCACCGGACTCTATGGCCCAGGATAAATAATGGCTTACTTGCCCGACGGTCGATTCGCCAGTTATTATTTTTTTCTCTATTTCAAAAGAAATGGGTAACTTTGCAACAAAATTATAGCAATGGAAACAAGATTATTCAAACGCTTACCGTACGGCAAGTCTCACTTCAAAGATATCATACTCGCCGGTTACGCCTATGTCGACAAGACACGGTTTATCGAAGAACTGGAAAATGAAGATAATCCGAATCACTTTTTCATTCGTCCGCGCAAGTTCGGCAAGTCAACATTCCTTACAACGCTGCGCAGTTATTACGATGTCAATGCCAAAGACGATTTCGAGCAAATATTCGGCAGCCTGTACATCGGCAAGCATCCGACGCCGGAGAGAAACAGTTACGCCGTCATGGAGTTTGACTTTTCGGGGCTGAATACTTCGAGCGAGGAGGCGTTCGCAAAAGATTTTTCTCATGCAGTACAGAGCGCTGTCAGTAAGTTTTTAAGGACATACAAACATGTCATACCCGAAGCCGGCGATTTGTTGCAGCAAATATTCGGAAAAGAGCCGAAAGTCAGTGTCCTGACGGAGGCATTTGACATTGCTTTCAACGGGGGATTTAAAATCTACGTCATCATCGACGAATACGACCATTTTGCCAACGACCTGATTGCCATGGGAACACGAACGGGTAAAGATTTCTACAAGACTATGGTAAGTGCAAACGGTATGGTACGCGACTTTTACGAGCGAATCAAAGCGGCAACTAAAGACTACACCGTTTACCGGACGTTCATCACCGGCATTTCTCCCGTGATGCTCGACGACCTTACCAGCGGCTACAATATTGCCAAAATACTTACGCTCAATCCCAAGTACAACGAAATGCTGGGATTTACACAGGCGGAAGTAGAAACACTGATGAAGGAAACAGGCGTTAATCCCACCCTGATTAATGTGGACATGGAAGCGTATTATAACGGCTACCTGTTTCATCAGGACGGCGAAAACAGGGTGTATAATCCTTCGATGATACTGTATTTTTTCGGACAGATACTCGACAGGGGCAAACCGCCCAAAAACATCATCGACCCGAATCTTCATACGGACTACGGTCGTCTGCAGCGGCTCGCAAAAAACGACAAAAACCGTGAAACCCTGCTGCAAATCATAAGAGACGGCAGTATCGTTTCCGAAATCCTGGAGAAATTCCCGATAGACATGATTGACGATGACAGCTATTTCATTTCGCTGCTGTTCTACATGGGAATGTTGACTGTCGATGAACCGTATCAGTTTCAGTTGAAACTCCGCATTCCCAACTATTCCATCAAAGTCCAGTACTGGGAATATCTGGCGAAATATGTTCTGACAACGTCTCCGGATATAACAGTTAAAAGCAGACCGTTACAGAATGCAATCTATGCGCTGGCTATGGAGGGCGACGTGCAGGGGTTTATCGCCTACATCTCGGAAAACGCTTTCAGCAAGCTCTCCGACCACGATTTACAGCGTTTTGATGAGAAATATATCCGGATACTGATGCTGGCATATCTGTTTATGAGCAATATTTACATCCCGATGAGCGAATACGAAGCCGTCCCCGAACGGGCGGATATTTTCCTGCAGCGAAACCCGCTGTATCCTGAAATTCGTCACGAGTGGGTCTTCGAAATCAAATACTGCAAAACCTCAGCTCGGGACAGTGAAATCGCAGAAAAACGCAACGAAGGTCTGGGACAGTTGAAGCAGTATCTTCAATCGCACCGGATAAAAGACCGCCCCGGACTGAAAGGAGTCCTGCTTGTCTTCACCGGCAAAAACAAATTTGAGATAACGGAAATTGCAACTGCTCAAAAAGCATGATAAGCTATCTGTCGGCATCTAACATGAAATTATGGATTCGATATCTGTTTTAATCACTGTCGCAATTTATTTTGTCTTATTATTTACCGTCTCGCATGTAGCGGGACGTAAAAGCGACAACCAGGGGTTTTTTGTGGGGAACCGCAAGTCTTCCTGGTTGGTGGTCGCTTTTGCGATGATCGGTTCGAGCATTTCAGGGGTGACGTTTGTTTCCGTGCCGGGAATGGTTCGGGCCGGCAGCTTCTCCTATTTGCAGATGGTGCTGGGGTTTGTCGCCGGACAGTTCCTGATTGCCTATGTACTGGTTCCGTTATTTTACAGGATGAACCTTGTTTCCATATACGGCTATCTGGAGAGCCGCCTCGGGATCTCTTCCCATAAGACCGGCGCCTGGTTCTTTTTTATTTCTAAAATGCTGGGCGTTTCCGTGCGCCTGTTTCTGGTTTGCCTGACGCTTCAGTTGCTGGTGTTCGGCCCGCTCGGCTGGCCTTTCCTGTTGAATGTGGTTTGTACGGTTGCGCTTGTCTGGCTGTATACGTTCCGGAGCGGCGTGAAGTCGCTTATCTGGACGGATTCGCTGAAAACTTTTTGCCTGGTGGTTTCTGTTGCCTTATGCATTTATTACATTGCTTCCGGGATGAATATGGGCTTGGGAAGCATGCTTTCCGCAATCGGTGACAGCGACATGTCCCGGCTGTTTTTCTTTGATGACGTAAACGATAAGCGTTTCTTTTTCAAACAGTTTTTTGCCGGGATTTTCACCATGATCGCGATGACCGGACTGGATCAGGATATGATGCAGCGGAACCTGAGTTGCCGTAATCCGAAAGACTCGCAGAAGAATATGATAACGAGCGCGATCTTCCAGTTTTTTATCAACCTGCTGTTTCTTATGCTGGGCGTCCTGCTTTATTTATATGCGACGGATCGCAGCATCGAAATACCGGAAAAGAGTGACGAGCTTTTTCCGCTGATTGCGACGGGCGGCTATTTTCCGGCGGTGGTCGGCGTCCTCTTTATCATCGGACTGTTTTCTTCCGCCTATTCTACGGCCGGCTCCGCGCTGACTGCCCTTACGACTTCTTTTACGATTGATATTCTGGGCGCTGAAGGGAGGACGGAAGAAGATGTCCGGAAAATCCGGAAACGTGTACATGCGGGCATGGCGGCCGTTATGGGGATTGTGATCTATGTATTCGGTTTGCTGAACAATACAAGCGTAATTGATGCCGTATATACCCTGGCAAGTTATACCTACGGCCCGATACTGGGCATGTTTGCGTTCGGTATTTTTATGAAACGGCGTGTGAAGGACCGGCTGATTCCGTTCGTCGCCGTTTTGTCGCCGGTGATCTGCTATATCCTGCAGTCAAATTCGGAGCAATGGTTCGGAGGCTATAAGTTCAGTTATGAACTGTTGATACTCAATGCCCTGTTTACCTTTGCCGGAATGCTGATTTTTTCAACGAAAGATAAAACATCATGATTATGAAAACGAAGCTGTACATATTGTTTTTGTTATTTTTTTCCGCCGGATTATACGGGAAGTCATTCCGTTTTGCACTGTTGACCGATCTTCATATCGGCGGAACGGCGACGGCGACAGAAGACCTGAAGATGTCGGCAGATCTTGTCAACCGGGATAAGGGGATCGATTTTGTAATCGTCTCCGGTGATATTACGGAAGAAGGGGACCGGGAGTCGTTGACGGCGGCAAAGGAAGAACTGGATAAGTTGAATATGAAATACTATATCCTGCCGGGGAATCATGATACGAAATGGACGGAGTCGGGCGGGACTTTTTTTTCGAAGCTTTTCGGAAGCGACCGTTTTGAATTTGAATACGGCGGCTTTCTGTTTCTCGGTTTCAATACCGGCCCCCTGATGCGCATGGCAGACGGACATGTTTTACCCGAAGATATCACCTGGCTGAAAAACAGGCTGGAATCTGCCGGAAAAGATCAGCCTGTCTTTATTATAACACACTATCCTGTCCGGGAAGGAGATGTGGATAACTGGTATGAATTGACCGATGCGGTGCGTCCGTATAATATCCGCGCTTTTATCGGAGGCCACTATCACAGTAACCGGGAGTTCCGGTATGACGGCATGCCCGGCATCCTTTGCCGCAGCAATCTCCGGGCAAAGGAGCCGGTTGGCGGATATACTCTTTTTGACGTAGCCGGTGATTCCCTCTTTGTGTACGAACAGAGAGCAGACAGGGAATCTCATTTGTGGCTGACGCTTTCCCTGAAAGAGAAGTATGCCGGGGAGCCGTTAGATCCCCGTCCGGACTTTTCCGTCAATGAAAAATACCCCCGGGTTCGTACAAAATGGCTGAAACGGACGGGCGTCGGGATCTATGCCTCTCCTGCAGTATACAGGGAAAATGTGTATGTTGCCGACGGGAAAGGTAATCTTACCTGTTATGATCTCCAAAACGGGGAAGAAAAGTGGCGCTATTCTTCGGGGAACAGTATTTTCGGAACGCCTGCCGTCGCGGATGGAATCCTTGTTTTCGGCTCTGCCGATCACCGGATCTATGCGCTAAGGGCTGAGGATGGGCGGGAATTGTGGCGGGTGCCTGCTTCGGAGCCGGTGCTCGGAGCAGTCGCTATTGAAAAGGGGATCGCTTATATCGGCGCCAGCGACCATACGTTTCGCGCTGTTGATATCCGGTCGGGCGCTGTTTTGTGGACTTATTCCGGTGTGAAGGGATACATTGAGGCGCGTCCGTTAATTACTTCCGAACGGGTCATCTTCGGCGCATGGGATAACACACTGTACGCACTCTCCCGAAAGGACGGTTCGGAATGCTGGCGCTGGACCGGGGGACTTACACGGATGCATTTCTCGCCGGCTGCGGTATGGCCGGTTGCTACCGGCGGGAAAGTCTTTATTGTAGACCCGCAACGCGCTATGACGGCCATAAACGAAGAAACCGGAGAAACCGTCTGGAGAACATACGAATCGACAGTGCGGGAAACAATCGGGCTTTCCGAAGACCGGTTAAGGGTTTATGCAAAAACGATGAACGACAGCATCGTATGTTTCAGTACACAGGGGAGTTCCCCGCTGAAACTGTGGGCGTCGGACGCAGGCTTCGGATATGAATTTGCACCCTCCATGCTTGAGGAGAAGGACGGGGTTGTGTTCGGAAGCACTAAAAACGGACTGATTTTCGCATTGGATGCTCATAATGGAAGTGTGCTGTGGAAGCATAAAGTGGGAAATTCGCTGGTGAATACGGTCACTCCCCTGTCGCATAAGAGCTTGCTGTTTACGGCAGCCGGCGGCGAGGCAGGCCTTTTAACAGTAGATGATTAATATTCGTTTATGACTTATACAAATTTAATCGCGGATAGCGGCAGTACGAAGACAGACTGGCTGGTCGTCCGGGGAGATACGGTCGTCCGGTCCATGCGTACGAAAGGGATGAATCCCTATTTCCAGTCCTGTGAAGAGATACAAAAAGAAATAGAAACGGTTCTGGCGCCGGAAATAAAGGGCCTGTCCGTCGATGCGGTGTATTTTTACGGCGCCGGTTGTGTCTTTGATAAGGCAGACATCATGCGGAAGGCTATTTCGTCCTGCATACCCTCTCCGAAGATTCATGTCTATTCCGATTTGCTGGCAGTGGCGCACAGTACGTGCGGACATGAGGCCGGCATTGCCTGCATCATCGGTACAGGATCAAATTCCTGTTTTTATGATGGCCGGGAGATTGTCCGGAATATTTCCCCGCTGGGCTTTATCCTGGGAGATGAAGGCGGCGGTGCGACGCTGGGGCGCATACTGGTAAGTGATGTATTAAAGGGGATCCTGTCCAAACCGTTGCAGGACGCTTTTTTTGAACGCTTTGGGCTGACGCAGGCGGACATCCTGGATCATGTGTATAAAAAACCTTTTCCGAACCGTTTTCTGGCGAGCCTGTCCCCCTTTTTATACGATCACCTGGATGAACCGGAAATACGCCTGATCGTAGCGAACAGTTTCAACTCTTTTTTGACACGCAATGTAATGCAATATGATTATACGGAATATGCTGCGAATTTTGTCGGATCGGTCGCATACCATTATCAGGAACTGTTGCGGAAAACGGCGGAGAGGGCCGGCGTACGTGTCGGCAAGATTGTGAAAAACCCGATGAGCGGGCTGATTGATTTTTATAATAGTTTTATAGATGGCCTTTAGAAAGATAACGGAAGAATCGTCTTTATATAATGAGCTGGAGAAAAAAACAGTCCGTGAATTGCTGGCGTGCATAAATGAGGAAGACCGGAAGGTCGCCCTTGCCGTACGTGATGCGATTCCCCGGATAGAAGAACTGGTAGAACAGATAATTCCCCGTATGCGTCGGGGCGGGCGCCTGTTTTATATCGGGGCCGGTACAAGCGGACGCCTCGGCGTACTGGATGCCTCCGAAGTGCCTCCTACCTTCGGCATGTCTCCGGAATGGGTGACCGGCCTGATTGCCGGGGGTGATAAAGCCCTGCGTTCGCCCGTAGAAAAAGCGGAGGATGACGTGGAAAGGGGCTGGGAGGAACTTGTGGAGCGTCATATAAATGATAAAGATACGGTGATCGGCATTGCCGCTTCCGGAACGACTCCGTATGTAACGGGCGCTTTGCGGGCAGCGCGCAGACAGGGCATACTTACAGCGTGTATAACAAGTAACCCCGACTCTCCCATGGCCGCCGAGTCGGATATCACCATAGAAACGGTTGTCGGCCCGGAGTTTGTAACAGGCAGTTCGCGCATGAAATCCGGTACGGCGCAAAAAATGGTACTGAATATGATCTCCACATCGGTAATGATAAAGTTAGGTCGCGTGGAAGGTAACCGGATGGTTAATATGCAGTTATCAAACAAAAAGTTAATAGACCGCGGCATCCGTATGCTTATGGATAAACGCCCGCTTGGCTACGAGCAGGCCAGGTCGTTACTGCTGCTTCACGGATCGGTCAAAAAAGCAATAGAAAGTACGGAATAAGCGACCGGAGGACATCCCCCAATCGAAGTATTCATTCGAAATTCACCTCAAATAATTTGGCGGTTAACAGGAAAAGTATTATGTTTGCAGCCGAATATAAGCATACTGTATATGCTCAATCATAGCAAATCAAAGAAAATGAATGTAAATGTTGACACGGGTCCACATACGTAGGGCCGGTTAAGTGTTTGCATCGTGTTCTTTGACATATTGAACACCCTTTCGCCAGTATGTGTATTACTGGAGTCGCAAGTTAAGGGGCGGAAGAACAATCCGAAATTATTTTCCGTTTTCTTTTAGTTGTCCGGGATCCTGTGTCCCGGGCGGACTTTGTTTTCGAACTCTTGCTGCAGCGGATCATTTCCCTTGCAGCCGGGGTTTTATTATTCACTTTAAAATTATACCGCTATGATTGATAATACTGAATTTCAAAAATTACTCGACAATTTTATTAAATCCGGTCTGAATGAAACGGCTGAATCTTCCGCCGGTAAAATTCTCATGGATAAACTGTCTCTGACGTCATATAAAAGTAACGGGATGGGATATCTGATCCCGTCCGCAGAAACCGCCCCTGATCTCACTTTCGAAGAAATGGAACTGATAATAGACGGCCGGGGCATGACTGCCGGCAGTAACGCCTGGTTTCGTAAAGAGGACGAAGAACTGTCTTTTCGTGTCCAGTTCGATCAGGTTTCTTCCCCGGTATATGCAGATAAGGCTTGCGTACTGCTGTACAGGCAGGGGACAAGCCTCCCCCTGGCCGCCGTTTCCGAAAGCGTCTCTTCCGGCAAACTGCGTTTTGATTTCGAGGATAAGATAAAAGAATTGCCTGTGGGCAGGTATTTTATACTGCTAAACAATATGGCGCCCAAAAATGACGGCCTGTTTGAGCCGATGGGAGGTCATGCGCGCTTTTCGTTCCGTGTCCTTCCCGACGGGGAGACGCTGGAGCATCCCCGGATCGGAACGTTCGGCGTGGCGTTCCGGGAGAGCGCCGGCAGACCGGGCAACTACTCGTCGGGAAAGATCGTTTTCACTTTCACACTGGACAGACCGATCAGCGATACGGATGAATACACGCTGTCCTGCTTCAATGAGAATCTGCTCCTGATGGGGAAACAACGCGTTACGGGAAGCGTTCCGGGTAGCCGGGGCCGGGAGATGAAGCTGACGGTCAGCTCCGGGTATATCCGGATGCCGGGTTCGTACTTCTGCATCCTGGAGCATAACCGGGAACCGTTTTATAAAGCCGGTTTCGTGATTGGGGAACAGTCCGTCGATGCCGGCGCCGAGGAATATATCGGGAAGAACACTGCGGACTATATCCTCATGAAATACCTTGAAAACGAATCCCCGTACTGGAAAAATATGGAAAAAACAACGGGCTGTACGGCTATAAAACATAAGTTAATAGAAGCCTGTCGCCGCAACCTGTTCAACAAATTGCGCATGCAATACACCCTGTCGCCGATTGCGTACAACGCCAATTACATCTGCCTGCAAAACAGTTTCGCCGCCGGTACGGAAAGACTGTTATATGATTTTTCACACATTGTGAGCGAACATTACGATTTTCAAGCCGTTGACTGCGCCCGGTTGATGGAGTCGAAGGACGATACGTCCAATTCTTATGCGGGAGCAGTAGAAAAGCTGGCCGACAGTCACAGTATGGTCGTATGCCTGTATAATCTTCGCTGCCTCCTGTCCGGCAATGTGAACGGCATCTTCCACCAGTTTGAAAAGGCGCTTTCTTCCCGGAATGATTTCATCCTGTATCTGACGGGTACGGCGTCCGAAGTTGCCGGTTTATTCGAGGTATACCCTGCCATCGAGCGTTTTTTCCCGGCGGAAAACAGGATCGAGACGGAACCTTGCAGTGTGGCGGAACTGGTGCACTGCCTGCAGACGAAACTGGAAAAGCAGCATCTTACCCTTTCCCCGGAAGCGGAAAACGCATTGGCAACCGCCCTGCTGGCGCTGAACAGCGCCGGGGAACTGAACCGCTGGAACGAAGACCGCATCACGGATTTTATCACCGGGAGCCTCCTGCCCCGGTTCCGGAACCGGATTCTGGATATGGAACATTTCACCGGGCAGAAGGCTTCCCGCTACCTTTCGACCGTCGAAGCGGCGGATATTGAAATGGAAAAGGCCGGCGCCAGGGATACCTTATTCAGCGAATCGATGAAAAAGCTGAACAGAATGGTGGGTCTTACCCATTTGAAGCGCAGCATCTCCGTCACGTTCAACCGCATGAAGTTCGATTCCATCCGGCGCGAAATGGGCTTCCATACGCAGGAGAGCGGTAGCCATCACATGATCTTTACAGGCAATCCGGGAACGGGCAAGACAACGGTGGCCAAGATGATCGGGCAGATTTACCGTTCGCTGGGACTGCTTTCCAACGGGGATGTGATTGTAACGGAGCGGAGCCGCATGATCGGCCGCTATATCGGGCATACGGAGCACAATATGCAGGCCATACTTGCACAGGCGCGCGGGAATGTACTGTTTGTAGACGAAGCCTACGCATTATGCGACAGCAGGGACGACAGGAAAGATTTCGGTCATCACGTCATCGAAAGCCTGCTGACGGTGCTGGGGCAGAAGAATCCGGACATGCTCGTCATTTTTGCCGGGTATGAAAAGGAAATGGAGAGGATGATGGAGATGAATCCCGGCTTGAGGGGACGCTTCCCATACACCTTCCATTTCGAAGACTACACGGCGGAAGAACTGATGCAGATCGCGAAAAACCTCCTGGAGCGGGAAGATTACAAACTTACCAGCGAAGCCGCCGCCCGTTTGCAGTCCACCATTCTGGAAGCCGTTTCCCAAAAAGACCCCCATTTCAGCAATGCCCGCTGGGTGGAGCAGTACGTATCCAACGGCATCATTCCCGCCATGGCGGACAGGCTGGTAAACGGTCATACCGTATTCGACAGGGAATCCTGCCGGTTAATAGAATCGGTGGACGTCGAAATCGCCTGCCGGAAATTTAAAATCCGCACCCTCCCGTCCGGCGCCCGTCGGAATCAGGTAGGATTCAAGGTATAGGCCATATCTGAAAGAGGGTATGTCAAAAGTCTGAATTTATCAATTTCACCCTTGCCACAGCAACTGTAAATGGGGTAAAACTTTCTAAAATGGACTTTTGACACACCCTCGCTTCCGGAGCGTCCGGCTATAACGAAACGGAAAACAATCCTTCGATCTGTATCTTTTCGGAATTGATCTGTCTGATGATCCGTATTCCCGTTGACATCGGAATATTCAGCCTGAAGATGTTGTAATCGCATATAAAGTCTGCGCCACAGGAGCTTTGGGTAGTCCATCCGCCCTGTTTACGGAGCTGGTTTTTTGATAAATCATAAAACACATTACTCCGGACCCGTTTCAGATATGCCACGCTTCCTATACTCCAATCGGGACAAAACAGGCTGAAGGCATAATCCGCTTTCCATTCCAGTTTGTGCCGGGCCTGATACGTGTACTGGTAACCCCGCGCCTGACTTACCAGTTTATGAGGCGTAAAAAATGCTTTCCCGTCCTTATCCTGATACTGGTACATCATACGTAACATCAAGCCATGCCCCCTGACCGCTCCCGGAAGATAGGACGTCAGTTTTGCGGCATAAAGGCTGCCGAAATTTTCCGTGTCGAACGGGATGTTCAGATACTGTAACTGTATCTGGTAACCCAGACGCGGCAAGATATCCTGATGGGCCATTTCCCGGTAACGGTAATACCTTAACTCACCCAGCAAATACTGATACTGACGGAATTTACCGCTTTTGAGCTGCTGATACCGGTTATTGGTATAAGAATAGGTTACGGACGGTTGAAATCCTGATATATAATGGTTGCGGGTAAAGTCAAACGGAATATACACCCGCGCTTCCGCTTCCATCCGGTCACGGTTTGTCTTCCGGAAAGCCGCTAAATTACTCTCTCCTGTTTTCTGCCATTCGTAATCAAACGCTTTTCCCCCGTAATCAATACTTAAATTGATGACCGGGAACCAGCCCCTGTATATAGCCGACAGTTTACCGTGATGATAACCGTTATCATAGTACACGCCCGCCTGGGAAACCATCGTACTCAACAGGTTTTGCGAAAGCACCATGACGCCGGGGTATGCATCAGTACTCAAATCATCTGATAACGAATTTACAGCACGGGTCGCGTCATAATAAAACGGCGCCCAGCTGTGAACACGAAATAAGTGCGAACCTTTCCGGTAAGGCATCGGATTAAAATCAATCTTCCCCAAAGAATCCGTATCAAGATTAAAATGTTCCTGTTTTGCAACCGTTTCGGCCAGTGTAAAAGCATGCCTCTGCTTGAAATTTGCAGGCAACTGTTGCAGGCTGTCAACAGAAACGGAAGCGATCCGGTGGCCGTTCGCGTTATAATCGGAGAAAAAAAGTTTTTTCCCGTCGTCTGAGAAGGCCGGAGCAAACGCGCCGAAACGTGACGCAGTCAGACGGATACTTTTGGATGTCAGAGGATCAAAGGAGTAAATATTGTTCGTCCCGTTAAGCCCCGACTCAAAAAACAGCCGGCCATTACATTCCGTTAATGAAGTGATATTGGCCGACACCGGTTCCGTCAGCTCATCCCACCGGCCCGACAGCAGATCCAGTTGAAACAGGCTCAGCCCCCTGTCATGAACAGCAACGGCGGCTATTTTATGCTCATCTATAAAGGCAATTTCTTTTACAAATCCATTGAACGGGACGTCATAACCCCGAAAACCCGCATCGCTCCGGGAATCTTTACCGTTAAGGCCTTTACTTTGTGATTTTTCATCCCGGTCTCCTTCGCTCCGGACATCTTTTTTCCGGGATGCCTCATCCTCTATATTCAGCAGGATGATCCTGTTAACACCCGAAAAAGACGGCTGCGAAACGGCGGCAATTTTACCTGTTTTATCAATGGCCGGAGCCAGAAAACGCTGTTTGTGCGTGACCGTAACAATTTTCCGGGACGTTAAATCGTAATATTTTAATTCGGAATAATTTTCATGCGTCCAGCGTACGCCCGATACATTCTCCGTCCAGTATACACGGTTATGATTCAGGATGATGCGACTGTTGATACTACCGAGGTAACACAACCGTTTTTCGACTCCATCTTTCACAATCACCAGCGAACCGATCTCGTCAAGAGCGGTTTTAACGGCTATCATCGAACCGTCATCCAAAATCTGCGGATAATTATAGGATGTGTATTTTCCCGTTTCCGGAGTGACGTAACGGATTTTCCTGTTAAATCCGGAATGCTTATAAACACTGTCCTGCCCTGTCCACTCTTTATTCAGAAAACGGAAAGTCTCATCAAAAAGAGTCTCCGTATCAATGCCGGCAACGTGTTTCAATGCCTTTGAAAAGGGAGGAATCCGGAAAAAACGGCGCGTATAGCGGGACGTTACTTTGTCCCATACATCCGGCCCGTACCGGTAGCGGGCGTATGCGGTCAGATCATATCCGAGCGCATAATAATCACCGGTGTAATCCTTATAGGAACCCAGCGCCCATTTGTCATACGAATAAAAATTACCGGATAACATTTGGGCGCGGTATCTCATGTTAAACTCCGGCAGCCGGCCTCTTCCGTTATTGGACATCGCCGTTTCCGTAGCGACGGCATCCCCTTCAAAAAACCATTTCGGAATAAAGGCAGAGGAAATGCCGGCGATCTGTTCTCCCAGCACATAATGCAGAGGCCTGAATAAGCCCTGTGACAGCTTGTACATCTGCAAAACGTGTCGCGATTCGTGCAGCACCAGATGTTTGTCCCAGGATTGGGCATCCAGGTCTAATGACGGGACCGTAATCAGTTCCATACGGCGCGGCGCCCAGGCAACCAGCCCGTTCGACTGCATACTGCCCGGATGAAGAATAACGGGAAAGGAACGAACGTCGGACATTCCGATCGTTTTCCCCTGCTGCGGATACGTATGTTCCAGAAACAGCGCATAACGGTAAGCTGCCGAATCATTTGTACTGGGGTATATCAACTTGTAATGAGGAGTCCCGACTATTTTCCATTTGATGCGGGAAGGATCTGATCCATAATCTATAAACTGGCTTTTCGCAGATATGGATATCATAAAAAAAACAATAATTTTACCTATTCGTTTCATTTTCTATCAATTTATCATTATTACAAAATACGCCGGCAAAGATAGGGCAAATCGAACGTAATGACAAGAAATTTATTTTATCTTAACTTTCCCACTGCAAACGGATCACCCGCAATCATTATCGTTGGAAGATCTCCCCCCAATTTGGGGACGTCTTCCCGCAAACTTGCAGGAAGGCGTCCCGTTGTGGGAAAAAGATTCCCGAATGGACATTGCCGGATTATTTTACAAGAAAAGCTTTCTTAAACTTATGATGGTCGCCGTCCGCATGGTAGAACTCCGCGTAGAAGATATAGACGCCCGGTGAAAGCCTGCTGTTATCCGGGCCTCTCCCATCCCATTTAAGCTCGCCGTCCTGCGCCGTTAATTGATTATTTGAGATCTCCGCAATCTTCTTTCCGCTTGTGGCGTATACTTCTACCCGGCAGCGATATCCGGGTTTGTCCGTATAATATGCGAGCATATAATAATCAGAACCCGGAACATATTCCGGAGGATCGATAAACGTATTCCTGCCGGAATCTCCGTTTCTATATTGGGAGTTCCTGCAGCCCGGCGTGCCATATCCTGCTTCGGACGTTGCGGAAGTCCAGTTCGATTCATCCGGATGAATGCGCTCCAGGGAGACTCCCTTTTTATCTTTTATGGAGGCATCATGCCACCCGGCAGCATAGGAAACTTCGTCTATAACGGTCTCATCGAACATACGGAACAGTACAATTGCAGCGCCCTCATTATTCAGCACCGGCAGCTTCACTTCATATATATTCTCCGGTGAAGACGTAAAATAGAAATCCGCTACTCCGTTATACGATTTTGTCAGGACAGCATATCCTTCCGGCAAGATGGCGTCTGAAACCGCATCTAAAGGATAATGCGTACTTAACGTTCCATCCGCCCTGCGGACGGCGATTGCAAGTCCCGGCAGGAAGAGCGAATGCCCCGAACGGTTATAGAGTTCGATATATTCGCTTCCGCCGGCAAACGGTTCCGGCAGTATTTCATTGATAATGATATCCGACAGCTCTACGGTTATTCCGTCACCGGGAACTTGCGAGCCGGGATCTGTTCCCGGACCGGAACCGGGACCCGGAGAATTAGCCGCACCCGGCGTTCCGCCCTTTTCATCCGTACATACATGCCAGCCATCATTATCTCCCCGTTCACAGGATTTGCCTTTCGTGGCTCCCGGATAGGTGATTTCATCGATCAGGATATCCTTTGAATTTTTCAGTCCGACCGTTTTACCCGTATTCGCCAGCGCTGCGGGAAATTTATCCAGGCCAAGGGACAGGGCGCCTGCTGCAATGATAATATCATGCCCCGAACGGTACAGTACGGCATATCCTTCGCCCGGCAAAGTTATATCGGGCAATGCCGTCTCTTTACCGTCATATACAAAATGCCAGCCGGACAGTGAAAAATCGCTTCCCGAAGCATTATATATTTCTACATATTCTGTTTCCGGCAATGCGGTCAAACCGACCGGGTCAGCCATCACCTCGTTAATTAAAATATCACCATATTCGGAATCATCCGGTGAAGGGTCAACCGGATTGGGGGGAGTCGGATCTGTGCCCGGGTCGGGATCCGGATCCGGCAACAGCGCCGGCGAATTAGCTTCTCCCGGAGTGCCTCCTTTTTCATCCGTGCAGACATGCCATGCACCCTCATCACCCCGCTCATAAGACTTCCCTCTCGTAGCTCCCGGATAGGCGACTTCATCAATCGGGATACCCTCCGAATTGTTCAGCCCGACCGTTTTACCCGTATTCGCCAGCGCCGAGGGAAATTTATCCAGCCCAAAGGACAGCGCGCCTGCTGCAACCGCCATCTCACGACCCGAACGGTAAAGCACTGCATAGCCGCCGGACGGTAAAATCGCATCGGGAAGGGCCGTCTCCTTACCGTCATATATAAAATTCCAGCCGGACAGGGAGATTCCCTGACCGGAAGCATTATAGATTTCCACATATTCGGTCGCGGGCAATGCCGTCAGGGCAACCGGATCAGCCATCACCTCATTAATGACAATGTCACCGGGCTGGGAATCATCGATCGGGGGAATTGCAGGATCCGTTCCGGAGCCGGGATCCTCACCGGAACCGGAGCCGGCACCCGGAGAATTGGCCGCGCCCGGTGTTCCGCCCTTTTCATCGGAACATACATGCCAGGTACCATTATTACCCCGCTCATAAGACTTTCCTCTCGTGGCTCCCGGATAGGCGACTTCATCAATCGGGATACCTTTCGAATTGTTCAGCCCGACTGTTTTACCCGTATTCGCCAGCGCCGAGGGAAATTTATCCAGCCCAAGGGACAGCGCGCCTGCTGCAACCGCCATCTCACGACCCGAACGGTAAAGTACCGCATAACCGCCGGACGGTAAAACCGCATTGGGGAGGGCCGTTTCCTTGCCATCATATATAAAATTCCAGCCGGACAGGGAGATTCCCTGACCGGAAGCATTATAGATTTCCACATATTCAGTCTCGGACAATGCGGTCAGGCCAACAGGATCAGCCATCACCTCATTAATGATAATGTCACCGGGTCGGGAATTATCGACCGGGGGGACTGCCGGATCCGTTCCGGAGCCGGGATCCTCGCCGGAACCGGAACCGGTACCCGGAGAATTGGCCGCGCCCGGCGTTCCGCCCTTTTCATCGGAACATACATGCCAGGTACCGTCATCACCCCGTTCATAAGACTTTCCTCTCGTGGCTCCCGGATAGGTGACTTCATCAATCAGGATACCTTCCGAATTGTTCAGTTCGATCGTTTTACCCGTATTAGCCAGCGCCGAAGGAAATTCACCCAGCCCAAGGGACAGCGCACCTTCCGCAACCGCTATCTCACGACCCGAACGGTAAAGCACCGCATAGCCGCCAGCCGGTAAAACGACATCGGGAAGGAAAGTCTCCGTCCTGCCGTCATATATAAAAATCCAGTCGAATAAGAATATATCCCGACCGGAAGCATTATAGATTTCCACATATTCGGTCGCGGGCAATGCCGTCAGGCCGGCAGGATCAGCCATTACCTCATTAATGATAACATCACCGGGCCGGGAATCATCGACCGGAGGAACTGCAGGATCCGTTCCGGAACCGGCACCCGGAGAATTAACCGCACCCGGTGTTCCTCCCTTTTCATTGGAACATACATGCCAGGTACCGTCATCACCCCGTTCATAAGACTTCCCTTTCGTGGCTTTCGGATAGGTGACTTCATCAATCGGGATACCTTCCGAATTGTTCAGTTTGATCGTTTTACCCGTATTAGCCAGCGCCGAAGGAAATTCACCCAGCCCAAGGGACAGCGTACCTTCCGCAACCGCTATCTCACGCCCCGTACGGTAAAGCACCGCATAACCGCCGGCCGGCAAAACCACATCGGGAAGGAAAGTCTCCGTCCTGCCGTCATATATAAAAATCCAGTCGAATAAGGATATATCCCGACCGGAAGCATTATAGATTTCCACATATTCGGTCTTGGGCAATGCCGTCAGGCCGGCAGTATCAGCCATCACCTCATTAATTATAACATCACCGGGTTGCGATACGTCTATGTTTTGTGCTGAAAGACATACCGGCATGAAAAGAATTTGAAGAAAGAACAATCCCTGTCGCATAGTATTAGTTTTTAATAGGATTATTACTATATTTGCACCCGCATTTGTAAAGATTCAGGATTACAATAATATCCGCCGCAAATGGACGAAAAAATATTTACATTTCCAAATTTTAAAACAAAAAAAATGAGAGTAGCAATTGTTGGAGTAAGCGGCGCAGTAGGACAGGAGTTTCTACGTGTGCTTGACGGGAGAAATTTTCCAATGGACGATCTGACGCTTTTCGGCTCGTCCCGCAGTGCAGGGCGCGAATATACTTTTCGCGGTAAACAGTACACGGTCAGGGAACTGAAACACAATGATGATTTTAAAGATATAGATGTCGCCTTCGTTTCGGCAGGCGGAGGAACTTCCAAAGATTTTGCGGAAACAATCACCGGACACGGCGCGGTAATGATTGACAATTCAAGCGCTTTCCGTATGGATGACGATGTTCCGCTGGTGGTGCCGGAAGTCAATCCGGAAGATGCGTTCATCCGTCCGAGAGGAATCATTGCCAACCCGAACTGTACTACGATACAAATGGTTGTAGCGCTCAAAGCGATTGAAAACATTTCCCATATCAGGCGGGTACACGTTTCGACCTATCAGGCTTCAAGCGGCGCCGGTGCAAGCGCCATCTCCGAATTGAAGAAACAGTACGAACAGTTAATCAGCGGAGAAGAACCGACCGTCGAAAAGTTTGCCTATCAACTGGCATACAACCTGATTCCGCAGGTCGATGTCTTTACGGACAGCGGCTATACAAAAGAAGAACTGAAGATGTATAACGAAACCCGTAAAATCATGCATTCGGACATCGAAGTGAGCGCTACATGCGTACGTGTTCCCGTTATACGCGCGCACAGTGAAGCGACATGGATCGAAACGGAACGCCCCGTCTCCGTAGAAGAAGCCCGTGAGGCATTCTCCAAAGCAGCCGGAATCGTTTTACAGGACAACCCGGAAAAGAAAGACTACCCGATGCCACTCTTCGTTGCAGACAAAGACCCCGTATATGTAGGACGTATCCGCAAAGACCTGTCCAATCCCAACGGACTGGCCTTCTGGACGGTTAGCGACCAGATTAAAAAGGGAGCCGCTCTCAATGCGCTCCAAATCGCAGAATATCTCGTAAAAGCGGGCGACCTGAAATAAATAAACCCCGGCCAAAAAAGGGATTGTTCCATAAAAAGAACAGTCTTTTTTTTAGCAGGATGCAACGGTTTTACTGTTTTTCGCATCTCTTTCTATAAAACAATCTCATTTTTATAATATGAAAAAAACACTGCTACCCGCCATTTGCTGCCTGCTGTTATTTTCAGTGACAGCCGTACAGGCAAGATCCCGCGAACCCTATAAGCCCAAACACGAACTGACCGTAAGATGGGGGTTATATGACAGTGAAGTCTTCGACAGCAACTGGAACTGGGACTGGGAATGGTCTGATGAAAGCCCGCTGGAACGTTACAACAAGGGAAGGTATTACTGCGACGACAAGCTTTATACGCAAGCGGTTTCGCTCTCCTACACGCATGAAATAAAAAGATGGTTGGCAATGAGCCTCAATTTCTCCTACTCGGGCGTCTCACAAAACGAAAGGCTCACAGAAAGCGATCTCATTGTAAATACTTACCGAAAACACCGTTTTGCCGTATTCCCGTCCGTCAAATTCACCTACTTCAACCGTCCGATGATCAGGCTGTATTCGGCGGCAGGCTTCGGATTCGGACTGAAAAGAGAAAAAGGATCCGGCAGCTCTAACTATTACACAAATGAAACACGCGTTGGCGGCCAGTTGACCTTTTTCGGCGTTTCCGTAGGAAAAGACTTATTCGCATCATGGGAAATAGGATACGGCTCCATGGGATTCCTGACCATCTGCGGAGGATACCGGTTTTAAAAACTTAAAAAAGAACATTCGATGACTAAATTAAACTGTTTTATTTCCTGTATGATTATAATCATCTCCGGGTGCAGTGACCAAAACGGCGACGACCCCAGTAAAAAAACAAATCCCGGATATGTAGCGTTCGACTACACCTGTTATTCTTTCAGAAAATACACGCCTCTGCTGAAAGAAATCTATCAGTTCAACGAATACGTCAAACAGTCCACGCTTGCCGGACGCGACTCGGTAGACAGGCTGTATTTCCGTGATGTGAAAATTTTCTACGACGAACAGAAAGATGTCTGGACACTGCAGGCGATCCGGGCATACGGTACGGATTTCCCCGCCATCTCCATACAGACAAACGGAAAAAACCTGGATGAAACAGGTGCGGTCTGGACCGTATCGGAAGATCCCGCTGAAAATTATTACCCGCCATTCGAATTTTATGTCGAGAACGCGGAAAACAGCTGCTGGCATATTACGGAACACGATTACAAGTCCTATGATACATTTGAATATACCACGGAATGGGATGTCCGTTTCCAGGACGGGGGAAAAGGCTGCCTGCTGAAAGGGAGCGGAACGCTGTTAAGTCTCCGGTCGCCAAAACTCAAACTTGAATACAGCATCACGGAACCCCTGGAAATTTCCGAAAACAGTGTTTCTTTAGGAACCGTCCGCATCTTAGCCACCGACGTCGACAGAAAACGGACAGAAGAAACATCCGTCCGCATCCTCTCGAATGAAACGGTTGAAATCACTTACGGCAATCACACCGGGAACTGGGATTACTCCATATTCTGATAAAAGACTCCCCCCTCCGTCCCCACAATAAAATCCTGTAAGGATCTCTTAAGGATCCTGTAAGGTTCCTGTAAGCTTTTTTTCTATAAGCTCCCCTCCTTTTCGGTGATATTTCCCGGAAAATAATTTATTCATTTTGTATTGCTCTCAATTTGCACTATATTTGCGGCTTTCAAAATCTATAATTATGTGCAAAAAGATTATTATTCTACTGATACTGTCCTTCCCCCTGCATGCCGCCGGTGCATCCTCTGAAAAACATCCGAATATCATATACATCTGCGCCCACGATATGGGGAAAGGGCTGATCTCCGCATACGGACAGAAACACTTCACAACGCCCCATATTGACGCCCTGATCCGCAACGGCGTCAGTTTCAACTATGCCTTCGGAGGCTCAACGTCCGCCTCTGCCCGCGCTTCCCTGCTCACCGGCTATCACGGCTGCAATCAGTCCAAATGGCGACTGACGAAAGGAGGCGCCTACATGCGGGAAGATACCGCACGCATCTATGAAGATGAAGCCGCTATAAACAGCAGTAACATCCTGCTGCCTGAAAACGACCTGTATCTGCCCCGGCTCTTCCGGGAGGCCGGATATGTAACGGCGCAGATCGGTCTGCTGGGATGGGGCCGGACATCCTCACGTGAACAGATGGCGCAGCATGGATGGGATTACTGGTACGGATACCTCGACCATACACGCGGAGAAGGATATTACCCCACATTTCTTTTTGAAAACAGCCGGATCGTAATGATCGAAGGAAATACGCGCGCCGACTGCGGCCGGGGTTATCCCTACGAAATGGAATCCGAAGCGCTGTATAGGGAACGGTGGTACAGGGAAGGAAAAAAAGTATACGCACCCGGCCTGTTCATCGAAAAAACACGGGAATTTATGCGCGAGTTCAAAGACAAACCCTTTTTCCTGATGTACTCGACACAGTTGCCGGCTCCAATATCTGCACCCGCCATAGACCCGGAGGTGGCTCAAAACGAACAGCTGACACCCGTCGAAAAAGAATATGCGTCCATGATGAAACTGCTGGACAGCCATGTCGGCATCATCCTGTCGGAACTGCAGGCGCTCGGACTTGAAGAAAATACCCTGGTCGTTTTCGCCTCCGACAATGGACACGCCATCTACTATTTACAGAAAAACCGCATCATCAAACCCTTCTGTGACATGGAAACCGGTGAAAGATTCGACGGATCATACAGCAAATACTACAGCGACAAAGCCGGGGACATATTCAACGGAAACATGGGACTGGCCGGCCTTAAAGAAAGCAAC
Source organism: Tannerella sp. (assembly GCA_031265585.1). GTDB lineage: Bacteria > Bacteroidota > Bacteroidia > Bacteroidales > Tannerellaceae > Tannerella. The sequence goes on from JAISCL010000156.1 coordinate 20,900, forward strand.
CTCAACGGAGGAATCAACATCCCGCTCGTCTTTTACTGGAAAGGAAAACTTACCGGTCGCATCAGTGAAGAAGTCGTATCAAACTACGACTTTCTCCCCACCATGGCAGACTTCCTGGGCATAAAACCGAAAACCGGGAAAGACGGCATTTCGTTCCTGCCGGCCCTGATGAAAGGACGCAAACTCCCTAAAGACCGCACTGTAGTCATAGCCTCCGGCGAAGGCCCGGCAATCATCGTCAACGACGGCTGGAAACTACGCTACTACAACAGGCAAAAAAAATACGAACTGTACAACATCCGCAAAGACTTCGAAGAAAAATACGACGTCATCCTCCGTTTCCCCGAAAAAGCAGAAGACCTGAAAAAAATCCTCTCAAAAGAATGTAACGGCGACATCGAAAACAAAACCATAAACTAAATTATGCATTGCAGCCTGACGCCGTACAGGTACTACGTAGGGGCATGGCGTGCCATGCCCTCACAGCGTACCCCGCCCGCAGGACGGTAGGAGCAGGGCTTGGAAGGCGCGCCTTCCGTTTCTGTTATAATGCTATATTAATGCTGACATTCAATTTTTTTATTACTTTTGTGTCGCAGTTAAATCGTATTTGACAGGAATGATTTTTTAAAGAATCCGATTTACTCAGCAATAATAAAAAATGAATTAATAATAAAACAATGAAAGAATTTAATACAACAGGTCCATGTAACAGCGCAGAGCATTACATGATAAACGCCATCACCCGCTTGCAGGGCGTAGAAGAATTGATAGACGGTAAAAAATATTTTGTGATTCATGCCGCGCGTCAGAGCGGAAAAACGACCTATCTGCAGGATTTGGCCAAACGGCTTAATGCCGGAGGAAAATATTATGCGCTGTACTGTTCGCTTGAAAAAGCCCAAAACGTTATTGAACCGGAACGCGGTATTCCTGTAATTTATGACTGTATAACGCTTTCTCTGCAAAAGACGTCGGCCATACTTTATATTTATGATGAAAGTTACGAGCAGGATAAAAAAAGCAGGCCTTTAGTGCTTTTGACACTGTTTTTGATGAATTTTGTCAAAAGTCTGGACAAACCCCTGGTGATTTTATTTGATGAAGCGGACTGCTTGAGCGAAGGAACATTAATCTCTTTTTTGCGACAGCTGCGAGACGGCTATAATGACCGAAGTATTATGCCATTCGTTCATTCGGTAGCCTTAGTCGGCATGCGCAACATTCGCGACTACAAAGCCCGGATTCGTCCCGAAAGCGCAACTCTGGGCGACGCAAGTCCATTCAATATCATCGCGGAATCTTTGACTATACAAAATTTCACCAAAGAAGAGATTGTCCAACTTTACAGTCAACATACCGACGAAACCGGACAAATCTTTGAAGACGGTGCAATAAAATTAGTTTGGGAACAGACACAGGGACAGCCCTGGTTAGTTAACGCTATTGCCCGCGAAGTGATTGTGAAAATCCTGAAATCGGATTACACAAAACCCGTTACGGCAGAATTAGTAACCCAAGCCATCCAGAACATCATCCTCGCTCGTCCCACACATATCGACAGTCTGCTCGAACGGCTAAAGGAAGATCGTGTGCGTAGCGTAATAGAACCGATGATTCTCGGCAAAGAGTTTATCGACAGAGGCTCGGATGATTTTTTATACACAAGGGATTTGGGCTTGATTCGTGTAGATGATGCCGCTCAGATAAGACCGGCCAATCCGATATATGCCGAAGTGATTATCCGTAAATTGTCGTTTTCCATGCAGGAGACATTGCAAAACCCGAAGTATCCCTATCAGATACTCCGCTATCAGAAACCGGACGGCAGTATAGATGTCGATTATTTGATGCACGATTTCCAACAGTTCTGGCAGGCAAACAGCGATGTCTGGGTGAATAAATACAGCGATTATCCCGAAGCGGGACCCTTGCTTGTGATGCAGGCCTTCCTGCAGCGGGTGGTTAATGGCGGCGGTCAGATAATCCGCGACATGGCGTCGGGGAATGGTCGTCTCGACCTGATGATGATCTATGGCGGCAAAAAGTATCCGATAGAACTGAAGATACGTTACGGCAAAAAATATGTGGACAAGGGTCTCAACCAGACCGCCGGTTACATGGATCTTCATTGTTGCGACGAAGGATGGATGGTGATATTCGACCGCCGTAAGACCATCAAATGGAAGGATAAACTCTATATGAAAAAGGAAACTGTGGACGGTAAAACAGTTACCATAGTGGGAGCGTGAAATGACGGTCGTATTTTTCGACGCGACGGCTCCCATTTTGCCTGCATGTGGAAGAAAAAATCAGTGCTATATGTTAAATATCACGAAAAACCTGCAAAAATATTTTTATATCAAAAAAGTATATTATCTTTGCCCCGACCAAAAAAACAAGAATGGTTAATAAATAGAAGAACATGAGACACAGTACATTATTCATACAGGAAACAAAAAATAGAAAGGCGTTAAGTTTTTTTATGCCTGTTAATTTGTTCGTTATGAATATATTTACTACTCTCTCTCTCTCTCTCTCTCTCTAATAAGATACGCATACGCGCTACGCGCGTTATTGATCGCGTGCGCAACACATACGCGCGTCAAGATACGTTTTTTTTCAACACGGAGAGTCATACGGCCTTTCCTGATTTTCAGACGGACGTACGAGGCTCGGAAGCAACTCTTCCCTGCCCCGGCGTCCGTTCTGCTTTTCAGGACGTCCTGCACCCCTGCGGTCTGATCCATCCTTACTGTTCGCTAATCATTTATCATTAATCACTAATCACTATATATTATGTTTTACACAAGAATCAACAAAATCAAAGTTTTCAACAACCGGGAAGGATTTCTCGGACTGTTTAACCGGGCAGAGTTGCGGATATACAGCCATGCCGCCGGCTATTCCGGCGGGGCTGAACCGAATGTCTCTCCACTGACCCTGGCAGACCTGATCGACCTGGACGACAGCGCCCGCCGGCAAAAATTGCTTGATACCGTCCTGTCGGAAACCGACCGGTTTGCCCAGAGCCACAGCCTCGAAATCGACGGCGTGAAGGACAACCAGACCCTCACCTTCGATGAAGCGGGACTGGTACTCTATCAAAGCGAGACGATTCCAGACAGCCTGCACCTGCAGGTCTGGGTGATCGAATCGGATGAAGATGTGCGGAAATTCGCACTTGATGCCGAAAAGGTAATGCAGAGCGACGCCTTCCTGGGACTGGTCTCTACCGTAGGCGCGGTTCTGGCCGTGACGAATCCGCTGCTGACAGGCGCTATTGGCGTGGGTGGCGTGGTGGTCAGTCTGCTGCGTCAGAAACTGAAAGCCAACCGCGACGACCTCGTCGGCTACTGGCAGGCGACGCTCAACCGTGCGGAACACTACCCGCACGGCACACGCGACCGGCAGGATGTGTACGACAGCACCGGCAATATACAGCTGGATTACACGCTGTTCGGATTTGACAAAACGGTCAAACCGGACAGCGAATGAATAAACCGTTAAAGCCCTGTCCGGCGAAAGGAGGAAAAAACAGGGACAGGGACGTGAGAATCAACCTGAATTATTAATAAAAAAGATCATTGAAATGGCTATAAAAATCAAAGCAGTTCAAAGAGGCCAGCCCGGCGTGGCGGGAGGAGGCGAGAAGAAATTCTATGCTTTCCCCGTGATGAACGGCGAGTGGAACATTGACCGCCTGACCAAACTCATCGAAAAGATCTGTACGGTGAGCGGCGCCGACATACGCGCCGTCCTGTACGCACTTGTAGATGTGTCGATCGACGG
>JAISCL010000161.1 GCA_031265585.1 Tannerella sp.
ATATCCGACCATAGATATACAGGCTATGGGCTTCCCTGCGAACTGGCAAAGCGAGCCGCTGTGGAAATAAAAGAAAGTACAGCGTTTTACTTGTAAAAGAAGCTATCTTCCATTTGGAAGATTCCCGTAAAGGCGGAAAGATGTGGAGTTATCACCCGAAGTGATAACCCCGGCAAGGGTACGACAGAATGTAGCGAAGCGGTTTATGCTGTACGCTTGCCCCCGTCACGCCGGAGGATTGACCTTGACAGTGTGAGTGAAGCCCCGCCATTTCCCGCCCGACGAAGGAGGAACAGGGAAGTGGCAGGCGGCGGAACGGCAGGGTGTGTCCACAGGCGGATATGGAGAAACCCGGCTTTAAAGCCGGGCTGTTGATACGAAGATGAAGATTTTAATTTAACCAACAACTTTGTCCTGTGCGGAAAACCCAAATCAGCTTTCTATTATTTTTGACTTCTTTCTTTTGAAGATGTTCCCGTAATGCGGAATGAACGAACTGCCGGAAGATTTGAGCCTCAAACGTAGCGATCCGGTAGCTCAGAAAAATCAACACTTCAAGATTGTAGTAAACAGCCTGTTTTTCGATACCTTTGTCGGTATATCTGTGAGTATAGCTCACGTCCTGTTTCCATAGCAAACGGCTTTTAAAAATGCTGCGAAGGTTCATTTCAATTTTTTGATTGAAGCAGTTAAACAGGCATGCCATTTCCCACTCTGTAAGCCACAAGTCATTATTACCCGTTAACTGTACTTCTACCGAAGGCGCTTTGCCTTCTTCACGAATAATTTGTATATATCCTGTTTCCATAAAAAGTTATTTTTCCGGTTTGTATATCTTAAAAATTTACTGCGAATTTTGTTTCCATACCCTGTACTTTTGAAGCAAAGAGCGCCATATCGTTACTGATTTTCTCGTTCGTAATCCGGGCGTAAATCTGTGTTGTCTGAATATTGGTATGCCCAAGCATTTTGGAAACACTTTCAATTGATACGCCTTTGGACAGGGTAAGCGTGGCAAAAGTATGCCTTGACAGATGGAACGTGAGCTTCTTTTTTATTCCACTCAATTCTCCGATTTCTTTCAGGTAAGCGTTTGTATTCTGATTGTTGATGACCGGCAACAAGTGTTCGTTTTGCAGTTTACCCCTGTATTTGTTCAGAATCTTTTGCGGAATATCCAGCAGGGGAACATTATAACTCACATCTGTTTTTCCGCGCCTGCCCATTATCCACAGATTACCGTCAAACGAAGTACGGATATGGTCTTCCGTGAGATTTTTAACGTCAATATATGACAGTCCGGTGAAGCAGCAGAACAGGAACACGTCCCGAACCCGTTCCAGACGTTTGGTTGAAAACTCCTGTTTCATCAGGATTTCGATTTCTTCCTGTGTCAGGTAGCCCCGGTCGGTCTTTTTTATCTGAATACTGTAATCGGCAAAGGAATTTTTGTAAATCCAGCCGTTTTTCAAGGCAATGATGATAATGTGCTTGAAAAACTGTATGTATTTGGCCGTCGTGTTTTCGGCTCATCCCCGCGAAGTCAGTAAAAACAGTTCAAAGTCAGTTATGAACTTGTGATTGATTTCTTTCAGGGAAATATCCGACAGAGAATATTTGTCTTTGAGAAATGCTGCCAGATGGTCACAGGTTATCCGGTACTTGTCACAGGTGGATTTGGTGATGCTTTTGCCGATTAGCAGTTCCCGCTCCCTGTTGTGCTGCCCGAACATCTCCAGCAGGTTTTGCTGCTTGCCGTCGATACCGAGGAACGCATTCCTGACTTTTTCAGCCGTAACACTGTTTTCCTTTTCCTGCAAGTCCCGATACACCCTGTATAGCGCAGCTTTCGTATTGTCGACAAGTGCATTGATTTCAATTGCTTCGCCTGTTCGCCCAAGAGCTTTTCCGGCCTTCACAGCCCAAAATTTGGGATGGATGTCTCTTTTCATACCAAAACGTGTTTCCTTTCCGTCAACGGTAATCCGGCAGAAAAGCGGCACGCTTCCATTCGCTTTCTGTTTGTCTCTTTTCAGATAAAAGAGCACCTTAAATGTACTTCTTTTCATAAACTCATTTTTTACGTTGCAAAATTAATATATACAATTCAAAATGAGTTTCATGCAACATAGACAATATCAGACTGCTAAATGCCAATTTCGGACAGTGTTTATTTCTGTTTGGCGCATCCCCGGAGGGGGTACGATTTGGGTTATGAATTTTGTCCGTTTCCGCCTGTTTTCTGACTTCCGCCGAAGCCTGAAATGATGACTGAAATTATTTATTTCGCTATTTTTTAACCTCTTGTCTTACTTGTGGCTTCTTTGTCTGCGTATCCCTATTTAAGGAGTTAGAGAGAGTAGTAAATATATTCATAACAAGCAAATTGAAAGGCATAAAAAAACTTACCGCCTTTCTATTTTTTGTTTCCTGTATGATAATGTACTGTGTCTCATGTTCTTCTATTTATTAACCATTCTTATTTTTTTGGTCGGGGCGGAGATAGAGTATCTTTTTTGTTTGTTGCAAACAAATCAAACATAAAAAACAAAAAAATAAGAATTGCCGTAAATTAGGAACTCCTGACCGGTAAAATTGCAAATCCAAATCATTGAGAATAACAAAAGTACAAACATTTCGCACCCTTCCTTATTTCATTGATAAAGATGCTATACCGAAAGGTTAGTCCCTGTTTAAAACTGTATCCGGCCTTTTCAAGTACTTAAATTCGGAAACACTTTCCGACAGCTTCATGCCTTGAACGGTCTGCAATATAGTTGACTCTTCAATTGGGTTGAAGTGAAATTTGTTTGCAGTTCTGAAATTTTTGCTGTAATTTTGTCGTGCAGCATATTTTTGGTTTTTGGAGTAACGTTGCTAACGTTATTCATTTTCAATGACATTAACAAAAAAATAGGCTATTTTTTTCATTTAACCAGTTAATTTTGAGGTGCTAAACATTGTTAAATTTATAATTATGAGAAAGAACTGTTTTTGCATTTTATTTGTTTGTGTTTTTATGAATGCATCGTTAGCCCAAAAAGGTTTGGAATGGATGCCGACGTGGGAAAGAAGCGTACTTGATTCAGTTATGAATTTACACTATCTAAATCAGGAAAACTATATTCCCGACTCGAAGACACTTATTCGTGTTAATAAGGGTATGATATCATCGAATGTCCACATAGCGTCAAAAGACAGTCATTTTTTGACGTTGTTGGACATTGTTCAGCCATTCAGGCTTACAGATTCGATGTTGATACCGAATGTTCAGGAATGGATAAACAAAGAGCATATTTTTCTTGCTAAAAGTTTGATTAAATCTATATACGGAGAAGAAAATGCAAAAAACTGGGGAAATTACGTACGTTATCTTTCAAAGGAAGAAGTAGAGAAGAACTTTAATGCCGATACGGTCATTTGCATTTCACTGCCTCCAATGTATGAAGAATACTATGCGAAGCCATATCCATACTGTCAGGTTTTAATTATACAAAAAGAAGAGAGAGGGTGTTTACCCATGTATTTTTTATATGATGAAGAAGGTAAAAAGAACCTGGATCAACATATAATCGCAATGATGAGTTCTTTAAGGTATGGAGAAGAAAAACCTTTATTACGGAAATTAATAAATGAAGATGTTGTGTTTTTTGTGCCAAACCCACAACAGAAAAAACAGAATATAATACGGTAAGTGTTTTTAAATAAATAGGCCAGAATATGAAGAATAAAGCAGTTTTAAGTATATTAGGATTGTTAGTGCTATTATTTTCAGGATGTAAATGCATTAACGGCAAATACATTCATGAAGATGATGTTTTATATGTGAAGGAACGTATGCCGAATAGCAGGCAGTTTTTCTATGCCGACAAATTCGGTAATCCAAAACTTCCTGAAGGATTTCCTTTGAATCGATATAAATGGGCAAATCCATTCAGTTGCGGTTTAGCCCTGGTGCAGGATCAAAATAATAAATGGAAATATATTGATAAAAACGGGGATGTGATCATTGATGCTTCCGAATATATTATGTGTTGGGGATTTGGAGAAGCAATGAGGCCAGGTGCAGGGGGTTTAAAGGGATTGGCTTATGTATGTAAGAGTGAAAGTGATACGTGGGATTTTTCTTATATTTCGGGAGATAAGGGAGAATATACGGATAGCGGCACGAGATTCGGGTTCATCAACTTGAAAGGTCGTGTTGTATTGCCGGTTGAATATGAAAATATTGCAGGTAATGGAGCTTTTTTTCCTAATGACGCGATTTGGTGGGTCAGGAAAAACGGATTATACGGAGCCATCAATGAAAAGGCAAAATTTATCATACCCTTGAAATATGCAGACATAAATTTCTTTGAGTACGGCTGCGCTTTAGTTAAGTTAGGCGGCCTGTGGGGGCTTATTAATAAAAAGGGACAAACTGTTTTTCCTTTTTCAATTACGGAATACAAACAATTCGGAACCGTCAGGTTTCAGTTGAGAATACTTGCAAAACAGGGTGAATACTGGGGTGTTATAAATGAAAAAGGAAAAACGGTCATTCCTTTTGTTTATTCACGCTGGGAAGAATTTCAGGAAAGGACGGTTCTCCGGATATATAAGGAAGACGGCAGTTTTATTACATGGAATTTCAAGGAAGATAAATATGCAGACTGATTAATATAAAAGATGGTTGATAGGAAGAAAATAATGCAGCGTACTTCGTGGATCAGTGTTATCGGGAATACGCTGCTTTCTTTGTTAAAGATAGTCATCGGTATTGTGGCCGGAAGTATGGCCGTGTTAAGTGACGGGCTGGATTCGGCTTCGGATGTCGTTATTTCTGCCATTATCCTGTTCACTTCTTCTATTGTCAGCCGTCCTCCCAATTCAAAATACGTATACGGGCAGGAGAAAGCCGAGCATATTGCTTCGACCATACTGTCCTTTATTATATTTTTTATGGGTTGCCAGATTATTATCACATCTGCAGAGCACATTATTTACCGGCAATCCCGGGAATTGCCCTCTATGCCCGCGATTTGGGCGACGGCTGCTTCCATTGCCGGAAAGCTTCTGCTGTCATGGTACCAGTTTCATCAGGGCAAAAGAGTTGATTCGTCCATGCTGAAAGCAAATGCGATCAATATGCGTAATGACGTGATTATCTCCGGAGGGGTGCTGGTTGGCCTGGCCTGTACTTTTCTTCTGGATGCTCCAGTTTTGGATCCCGTCATTGCGGGCCTTATCGGCATTTATATTTTAGGGTCGGCCATCGGGATATTCCGGGACGCAAACGTCGTTTTGATGGATGGAGTGGATGATACTTCCGTATATAACAAAATTATTGATGCGGTCGAGAAGGTGCCGGGCGCCTATCATCCTCACCGCATCCGTTCCCGGCAGGTCGGCAACCGGTACAGTATTGTCCTTGATATTGAAGCCGACGGCCTGCTCACGCTGACCGAAGCCCATCAGATTGCCCAGGATGTGGAGAACAGTATAACAAACAGTATAGAAAACATCTATGATATTGTCGTGCACGTCGAACCAAAGGGAAGCAGCCACTGTGCGGAAAAATACGGCATCAGCAGGGATGAACTGGCAGGCGGTCAATAATTATGATGCGCCTTCCTTTCACACCGAACGCTGCAAGCATTGTCCGGGGAAAGAACGCTATCCCGACAGACTTAGGCGCGCCTTCTATAAACCTCCGATGCGCATCGGCAAAATAGACTTGATTTACCGGTTGGTTCCCTCGAACAGGTCGTGGTTTGTGCCTTCCGCCTTGCGTTGTGGCCTGAAATTGTTGAATGTATAGGTTAATGTCAGCGTGAACAGGGGAGAACGCGGATAGATCTTACTGAGCGTCTCCATTCCGGGGCCGGAACGTTTGTTGATGTATTCTGCCGTTGAGAGAATGTCCCGTACCACGAGGCTGGCTATCAGTTTGCGGTTCAGCAGTTGCTGGCGGGCGGCGAGATTCAGGTAGAAAAAGCCGTCCACACGCCCCTGTGTACTGACCATCGGACCTACATAATAGGCTTCCAGCCGCACGCGTGTATTTTTTGCCAGGTCAAAGTTATTGTTTACGGCCAGCTGCCAGTTCCAGCTTTCTTCGTCGTCGTCCACTTTAAACCGGTTCTTTATTTTATAGAAATAGTAGCTTGTGTTTGCATCGAGGTTCCAGAACCTGTACAGCTGTAAAGTCGCCGCCAGATCAATACCGGTGGAATAGTCGTTGCCGACGTTCGCCATCGAATCGAGCGTGACGCTTGCATGGTAGGGGACGCGGAGGCGTTCGATCTTATCCCTGCGTGCACGGTGGAAAAGTGCGGCGGAAACCGTATTATTGCTGTTGAAACTCAGGTTATACCCAACTTCCACCGCATTTGTATATTCCGGTTTTATAAACGGATTTCCCATCTGGGCCGTATTGTAATCGACATAAACCACATAAGGCTCCATGTAAAACAGTTCCGGCTGGGTGATTCTGCGTGTATAGGCGGCCCGGAGCTGTGAGTTGTCGTTTAAGGCATAGGATACATGCACGGAAGGGAATAGGTCAAACCGGTGGCGGCTGTGCCGCGCCCATTCAAAGTTGTTCCCGAGTTTGCGGTACGTATACTCTCCTCTCAGTCCCAGCTGGTATCCGAAACGGTGGTAAGTATCGGACACCAGTGCATACAGGGCATGTATATCCCGGCGAAAGAGGTATTTGTTATACAGGTCGTCGCGGCGGGCGAAGGCGTCCCGTTCGGGATCGAACATGTCGATGATATAGTCTCCGTCTTCGGTATAGGTAAACAGCTGGTAGCCCGATTCAAATTTCCCGGTCTCATTCCCGAAAGGGTAGATATAATCCGCATTTGCCTGTCCGGTGAACCGGTATTCATGTTCCCAGGCACGGTGTCCCTGCACCTGTTTGCCCTGCATGTCCCACAGGTCGGTCCGGAAATATTCCATTGCATCCCCTTCATACAGTCCGTAGAGTGAAGCGGTCAGCCGGTGTCCTTTCCTTCCGGGGAAATTATGTTCGACGCCCAGGTCGCCCCTGAAATGCGATTCGTACAGGTGAACATAATCTTTTCCATTAAAAGAACCGTACGTCTTCTCGCCTGTGGCAACGGATTCGTACGTATCCTCGTAGTGAAGATCCCCGCCTCTCCACCGGTCCCGGTAGCCTCCCGTGACGGCAGCCGACCAGGTGGTGTTTTCTTTGAGCCAGTCGAAGGATGAGCGGAGGTAATACCATGCCGTATGCCTCCTCCGGTCGCCGGTAGAATGGTCTGTTGTCAGCAGTTCCGGGGTGATAATGGTCTTTAGCTGGTCGTAGTCGCTTAAGACAAAGCGGCGCGATGCTTCGCCGGATAACTGCCACCGGAAATCTTTCTTCCGGAGGGCGAGCAGGAAATCCATATTCCGCGACCACACGGAACTGCCCATCAGGTTGACCATGCCACTCCACCCTTCCAGGTTGCTTTTCTTTGTGTTGATATTGATGATTCCGACCGCACCGTCCGCATCATTCCGGGCGGATGGCGTAGTCAGCACTTCGATATTGTCAATTTGCCCGGCGGAGATCTGTTCCAGCGCGGCGGCTCCGCCCAGTGAACCCGGTTTGCCGTCAATATACACTTTAAATCCGGAACTGCCCCGGAAGGTGATCTCGCCTTCTGCATCCATGCGTACGGATGCGGTCTGCAGCAGGATATCCGCGGCTGTACCCCCGGCCGCAGAAAGAAATTCGGCCGCTTCGATGACCTGCTTGTCCAGCTTATAGACCACCTGCCGCTTGCGTCCCGTCACGACCACTTCAGCCAGCGCCTGCTCATTTTCTTCCAGCAGGATATCCGGCAGCGTCACATTTTTCTTTTCTGCGGAAAGCCTGAACGTGCCTGTTCTGACGGCCCTGTATCCGATAAAGCTGACCGCGATGAAATAGTCGCCTTCCTGCCGGGAGGAAAGGCTGAAATTCCCGGCGGCATCGGTGGCCGTATAGCCGGCCGGCGTACTGTCGCTTGCGTTATAGAGGATCAGGTTTGCATATTCTACCGGTGCATGATCCGTCCCGTCCGCAATCCGTCCCGTAACCCGGTAAGGGGCGCCGTTACTGTTTTGTGCGCTGCCGTTTACGGCGTTTAGCAGGAGGAGGACAAGTGTCGTGAGGTAAATTTGTTTATACATTTTCTGTCGGATTTAATAGTATGTTTGGGAAAATCAGTCTTTAAGCTTTAGCGTATGCCCCCTGTCTTCGAGTTCGACGATCCTGGCTCTTTCGGCTCCTCCCGGCGCATTTGGCTGATGGAAGGTGAGGCACAGCTTTCCGTCGAATGTCTTAAAAATCATGCCGTGGCCTCCGTTTTTCGTAAAAAGGGGTTCCTGCTGTTGTTTCCATGGCCCGTAAACTTTACCCGTTACGGATTCGGCGATCCCGATGGCATATTCGTTATGCATGAAACTTGACCAGATCATCAACAGCTTGCCGGTTTTCGTCCGGTAAAGGAAACAGCCGTCCGTTACGTATGAAACCGGCAACGGTTCCGGATGGACGCTCCCGGTAGACCAGTCGGCGGCGGAAGCGCAGAACAGGGTGGTTGAACGGCCTGCCGGAGCGGACAGGTCCGGCAACAGTTCGACCGCTTCCACCGTTCCGTCGGCTATCTGTACCCATTCGTGGCAATAGATCATGTACGGAGTGGCGTCTTCCTCCCAGAACGTGCCGTCGAGCGCCATCCGGTCGACGGGGGTATGAGGCGTCAGCCCGAACGGAAGGAACGGCCCTTCGGGAGAATCGGAATAAAAGACCTGTGTCCCCCGGAACAGATAGTTGGGCCAGGCCTCCCTTGATTTTTTCCATTTGATATGACTGTTAAGTGTAGCGAATAAATAATATTTCCCTTTGTATGCATGCACTTCCGGCGCCCATACATTACCGGTGATCCAGTTGTTTTCCGGCACCGTAAAAACCCTTACAGGCCCTTCCCAGCCAGCAAGATCCTTACTTTTATAGACCTCCACACCGCCCCTTGTTTCACCCCTGTCATCCTTTACCGGGGACGATTTATACAGATAGTACGTCCGGCTTTTCTGTTCCGCCAGTATGTATGGGTCGCGAATATTAATCTCTGATAACTGCAACGTCCTGTGTTGTGCGGAGACACGCATGAATACCGGCAGGAACGCCGGGATCAAAAAAAGAAAAATAACCGTATTTCTCATGTGTGAATAAATTACCTGTATTTAAAATGCCGCAAATGTAATCAAAATTCTTCAGATAGACAATAAGAATTTTTTATCATGTGGCAATTCGACTTGCATGGCCGTAATTGTTTGCTACCGGCATGTCATCCCTTTCGGGGAAACGCCGAAAATAGCTTTTTTGAGACGTTCCCCCATGGGGAATGTACAAAACCGTCCCGCGTGAAGTATAACACGAAGGATAATGCTACACACTCTTTAGAATATCAAGCAAATGTTTCCACCACAGATCAACCGTTTTTATTTCGATCCGTTCGTCCGGAGAATGAACGCCGCGCAACGTCGGGCCGAAGGAGATCATATCCAGATTCGGATATTTTTCCAGGAACAGTCCACATTCGAGGCCGGCATGTATCGCCATGATTTCCGCTTCTTTCCCGAACAGTTTTTGATAACTTTTCTGTGCAATTTTCAGAATCTTTGAATCCGGGTTGGGTTTCCATCCGGGATAGCCTTCGCCGTGTTCGACTTTAGCTCCCGCCTGCAGGAATACGGAGGCTACCTGATCCGCTATTGCATCTTTTTCCGACTCCGTAGAACTGCGCTGGCTTGTACCGATTACTATTTTGGATGAACCGGTCATTTTCACAGATGCCAGGTTTGTGGATGTTTCCACCAGCCCTTCTACGTCGTGGCTCATGTTGATAACGCCATGCGGACAGGCAAGCAGTGAATAGATAAGCTTCTTCTTCAGCGTAGCGGGTAAACAGTTCTTCGGTTTGTCCGCCGATTCCATGATAAGCTGTACATTCGGGTCTACGCTTTTCAGTTCGTTTTCAATGTCAGCCGCAAAATGGTTCAGCATAATGCGTATGCTTTCGCGAAATTTGGGAGATATACCTATGACTGCATAAGCTTCACGGGGTATTGCGTTATGCAGGTTGCCTCCTTCTATAGCAGCCAGTGTGAAAGGGTACTGTTCCTGCAGCCGGTATAAGAAACGGGCCAGTATCTTGTTGGCGTTTCCGAGTCCTTTATGGATATCACATCCCGAATGTCCGCCGTTAAGACCTGTTACCGTTATACGGAAATATTGACCGGAAGCGGGAGCAGGCGCCGCCTTATATTCGAAAGTGGCGATGGTGCCTTTACCTCCTGCACATCCGATAAAGATCTGTCCTTCGTCTTCACTGTCCAGGTTAAGCAAAACAGTTCCCGTCATAAATCCTTTTTTCAGGGCTTTAGCGCCGGTTAATCCGGTTTCTTCATCTACGGTAAACAGACATTCGATCGGACCGTGTTCTATCTCTCCGGATGTAATGACGGCCAGTGCAGCTGCCAGTCCGATACCGTTGTCGGCTCCGAGCGTTGTCCCTTCGGCATGTAGCCAGTCTCCTTCTACAACTGTTTTGATCGGATCCTTATCAAAGTCAAATTTTACCCGGTTATTTTTCTCGCAAACCATATCCAGGTGTGCCTGCAGAATCACAGTCGGCGACTTTTCGTGCCCTTTGGTTGCCGGTTTTGATAAAAGAAGATTTCCGGCTTTGTCCTTTTTGATGGCAATCTTATGCCTGGCGGCTACTTCTTCAACATATTTGATGATTTTGCCTTCTTTCCTGGAAGGACGGGGTACCCGGGTAATTTCATGGAAAAAATTCCATACCACTTTTGGTTCTAAATCTTTAATAATCATTGCGTTTTATTTTTTATTATGATAAATATTAATTGTTAAATCTATACAAAACCACAGGTCTTGTAAGAAAAAAATAGAATTATTCACCTTAAATTTGCCGTACATAATATTTAAACTCTTATCTTTGCGTCCACAAATATAAAAACAAATGCTTAAAGTTGTTGTATTTAGTGTTATAATTCTTCTTATTTGTGTGGTATTATTTTGTATAAAGATAATCATTAAGAAGAATGGCAGGTTTCCCAATACGCACGCAGGGGGAAATCCGGCATTGGGCAAGAAGGGGATAAAGTGCGCTCAGGCGCAGGATTTTGAAGCCAGGCTTCAAATGAATCTTTTCGAACGTTTACAGAAAGATAATTGAAAAAATAAATTTTAAACGAAGTATGAAGGAAAAATTACATTATGTTATTGAAGCGGTACTTGCTGTTGCCGTGATTATTTTATTTGTCTTGCAATTTTCGGGTGACAGGAAATCAGTAGCCGATAATGCATTGGTAAAAGAAAGCGTCTCTGCCTCTGAAAGTCCGATACCCATTGCTTTTATTGATTTGGATTCGCTTATGTCGAATTATACTTATTTCATTGACCTGACGGAACAGATCGCCAAAAAGTATGAAAATTCGCATGCCAGCATTACGGAGAAATTTCGTAAACTGCAATCTGATATAGATGATTATAAGCGGAAAGTAGAGACCGGTTCGTTCCTTACACAGGAAAGAATGGAAGCCGAGCAGCAGCGAATTATGGCAAGAGACCGGGAATTGCAGGAACTTCAGGCCAAAATGTCGCAGGAACTGGCAGAGGAACAGGCTCGTATAAATGAAGAATTACGTAATACGATCGTCTCACATTTGCGGGAGTTTAATAAAGGGAAAGGCTTTCATATCGTTTACGGAAAAATAAATGATAACATATTATATGCTGATGATGCCTATAATATAACGGGTGAAGTGATTGATTATTTGAATAAACAACACGCTTCATCTCCTGCAGCCAAGACAGACGAATAGATTTATTCTTGAAAAAACGACTTCCCTTATGTTAACACCATAAGGGAAGTTCTTTTTTGGAGGATTATTTATTTTCCGCCGTGTATTTATCGGCTTTCTCTTTCATGCGTTTGGCCCGTTTTTCACTGTCGGGATGTGAAGAAAACATCTTCTGTACGGTCGAAGCTTTAGCTCCCTGTGACAGTTCAACCAGCCTTTCGAGTGAATTTGCCATTCCGTAAGGACTGAAACCATGTTCAAGACAGGTTTTGAATCCATAATCGTCAGCTGCAAATTCCTGTTTCTGGGAAAATTGCGCACCAAAAAAAGATTTTGTCAGTTCTCCGAGTTCTGTTTCGGATAATGCTGCCACAGAATTATTAACTGCTCCTGCAGCATTTATGGCGGCAGATGTAAGGTATGCATTTTTCATGGCATCTTTCACATCCGTACCTGCAATGTGTCCGATTTCATGTCCGATAATAGCCATTAACTCATCATCATTCATGATGTCCATCAATGCACTGAATACACGGATACTTCCATCGCCACAGGCAAACGCATTAACGTCCGTTACATGGTACACTTTAAAATTAAGAGGTAATCCGTTTGCTTCCTTAATATTTTTCGTAAGACGGGCCAGGCGTTCCCCATATTCGGTTGATTCATCGGCGACCGGATTATTATTATCCATCCATACAACCGCTTCCCTGCATAAAGCAATGATCTCGGCATCACTTAAAGTGACGGCGCTTGCTGCATCTTTTATTGCTTTTTCAGCTTTACCTACATTGACTTTTTTACCGCCGATTTTAATCTGCGCCTGCATGCCTGATACACCCATTGCAAGGGCTAAAAACAAAATAATTTTTTTCATAGTTCTTCTC
Source organism: Tannerella sp. (assembly GCA_031265585.1). Taxonomy (GTDB): domain Bacteria; phylum Bacteroidota; class Bacteroidia; order Bacteroidales; family Tannerellaceae; genus Tannerella. The sequence continues at coordinate 12,756 of JAISCL010000161.1, forward strand.
TTTATATTTTAATAGGGGTGTAAAGATAGAAAAATGTACAGAATGGTCTTTCTTTTTCAGTGAAAAAATGGAATCTATTTATTTTGATAATCTTTCCGGTTTATTAATGCATGGATAGTTGCCTGTCTCTTTTTAAACGGCTATTTTTGTCCGACATATTTTTAAATAGCTAACAATGAGTAAATTTATATACCTTCCGGTTTTCCTGTTGCTGTTCAATAGCTATTACTGCCATGCGCAGGATCAGGATACATTAAAAACCAAACATATCCCGGTTGGGGAGGATGAACCGAAGCTTACTATAGAAACGCTTGATGCAATCAGGAAAGGTACTCTTATAGGGCCGGAACCGGAACAGATGAAATCAAAACAACATATTGACGAAAGTGTGATGAAGTCATTAACCGGAGGCAGCTTGAAGGAAAATTTACCGGACAGTATTGTTTCCCGTCAGGATTCTGTTTCGAGATTGAGGGTAGATAAAAGTGCGTTAAGAAGAGCGGGAGGTTTGTCTAAGGTGATGCATCGGAAGACTGCGGTAAATGATCAAAAGGAATTGGCCAATCCCCATGTCGAATTATCATTTGAGAATATCCTTCGTTCTATATGCTGGCCAAGCTATCGGCTAAAAATGAAGAACAGGAAACAGGCTAAGGCCTATAAAACCTATAATGATTAAACAATGTATCTGAAAGTGGAGATTTTAATCAAACAGGTTCTGCATGACGGTAAGCGACTTTATTTCGGGGAAATCGGACAGGTGAAGCTTATAATACTGTATGATATGCCTGAGGATCCTGGCGCGTTCCTGTCTCGAAAATGAATAGAGCGCCATATTTTCAAAGTTAATACGGAGGAGGCGTTCAAATACAATACTGTCTTCTTTATTTAAATAATGACTATGTTCAGGCATTCCTTCCGTGAAAGTCCCGTTCAACAGATCGAAGAAGCATCCGCTTTTAAAAGATCTTCCATTGGGACGTATACCCAGATAAGTCGATAACTGGAGTAGAAAGGTTAAATGGAAATTTCCGATACCTTCGTCTGTGATGTCCAGCCGTTGAATAGAATGATATAAATAATCAAATAGCGGCCGGTTTGCTTCCCTTTCTTGAATGATCCGGTAAAGGACTTCCGAGAGGAATAGCGCCGTTGCATTTTTATACGGATTGTATTGGAGCTGTATGCAGGTGCAGGCTGTTTTCGCTTCTTTTATACGTTGTATATCCCTGTTGTTATGATGTTCGACTTCCATCTCCAGGATGGAGAGCGGCTGTAACAGGGCGCGGGAAACCTTTGATCTCTTTCCGTGTGTGTTTGAGACCAGATAGGAACTGCGCCCGAAAAATTCCGTATACATATTTATAATCATGTATTTTTCATTATACGGGAGAACATGCAATACAATACCTTTTGTTTTATGTAACATTCGCTGTACGTTTACCGACAAATATATCGTATTATTTTTGAAAATACCTTAAATCCGCAGACATTTGTATTTACATAATAGGCAAAGTGTTGAAGTAAAATAATTTACCAAACACTTTGCCCTGTGCAAGATTTCACTTGTCTTTATGCATCACTAAAAAAACAGGGTCTTGCGCGATGAAAGTACAAAAACAATTACAAACTATCACTCCTTTTGAATATTAACCGCCCCGCAGGGGTCATAAAAATAAAACAATGAAAACTGTTCTGATTATATTGACGCTTCTATCTATGTTGAGCACGATGGTGTCCCTTGTTGTTTTTATTGTTCGCACCGTAAGGAAAAGAAATAGGAAACGCCCTGGAATTATTGCATTAGCGAGTTTCGCCGTTTTAATGGTGGTGTCATTCGCCGGTTCGCAATTCTATCCGTCCGGTGAGAGCGGAACATGGGCAAGGCAGGATGCTCCAGAAGAATACCGCGATACGCAAGAGCCAACAGACGATTCGGACAGATCGTTCGGTGAAGGTGAAATCATTGTCTCACCAAAGGCAGGGAAGAAACTGAAAGTTATGGGAACAACCCTTACCTTGCGTATCAACATATCCCACGTGAAAGACGAAACCCTCGAAGTTTCGCTGTTGGCAAACGGAGCAATTCCTCTGGATGGGATGGATGTTCCTGTCAGAATAAAAATAGTGACAGGTAATCAGACCATCGAAAGCAACGATTCCCGTATGTCCGGGATAATAAAGGGAGTGTCGCTGGGTCATGAAAGCAGCGATTCCGGGATAATAGGGGATGGAGTGTTGCAGGGTTATCTTGTTTTCACATTCCCGACGACTAAAGTCCCCGATGCGGTTCTTGTATATAACAAAGATGGTAAAAGCGTCCGCTACAAGGTAAAGATTAAGAATTAACCACCCATATTCCCACCAGAACGAAAAATAGTTATAACAAGTCAACAATAGCAGATATGAAAAGATCAAAGTTAATTATCCTGGTAGCCATAGTGGCGGGATGTGTGGGGTGTAAACAATCCGGGAAGCAGTCAACAGGCGATATCATCACGGTAGACGTCACGGCAAGTTATCCTGAAAAGGAACTGATTCTTCAGGATTTTATGGATGTGGAATACGTTCCGTTGGAGACCAATGACGAATTTATTACCCACGGGGTTGTGGAAGCCGTCGGCAAGGATATCCTATTGGCAAGAAACTGGGCCGACGGGAATATTTTCATTTTTGACCGGACCGGCAAAGGGATAAGAAAGATAAACCGTCTGGGGCAAGGCGGCGAGGAATATACATCGGTTAATGGGATTGTTCTGGATGAGGATACGGATGAAATGTTTGTCTCCGACTATTCTGCAAGAAAGATAATGGTATATGATTTATACGGAAACTTTAAAAGGAGTCTTCAATGCGCAGACTCTGCCTATTATAGCTCTCTATTTAATTACGACCGGAATCAGTTGATTTGTTATAAAACCTATTCGCCGATAGATACCGAAGAATCAGGCCATATACTTATTTCTAAACAAGACGGAAGTATCGCCCGGAAGATACCTATTCCCTTTAAAGAGATCAAGACGACGGTTTTTATAAAGGAAGACCTGGTAGTAATGCCTGTTTCCCACCAGACATTATTCCCCTATCAGGGTAATTTGGCGATTGTGAATACCTCTTCCGATACGATGTACACTTATTTACCGGACGGCAGCCTGCTCCCCTTTATGGTAAGAACTCCCTCCATATACGCTATGGATACGGAGGTGTTTCTTTTTCCGGGTGTTCTTTGCGACCGCTATTCTTTCATGAAAACCATGAAGAAAGAAGTCGACCTTGTAAAGTTGAAGGGATTTCCAACGACAGACCTGGTGTACGACAAACAGGAAAAGGCGCTATTCAGCAGCGCCGTGTACAATGATGATTTTTCGGATAAAAGACAGGTGTCTCTAACCTCGCC
>JAISCL010000245.1 GCA_031265585.1 Tannerella sp.
GTGAGTAATGAACAGTGAGGGCGGATCAGGCCGCAGGGGTGCAGGACGTCCTGAAAAGCGGAACGGACGCCGGGGCAGGGAAGAGTTGCTTCCGAACCCCATGCGTCCGTCTGAAAATCAGGAAATGCCGTATAACTTTTCGTATTGAAAAAATATGTATCTTGGCGCGCGTGTGCGTTTCGCACGCGATCAATAACGCGCGTAGCGCGTATGCATATCTTATTAGAGAGAGAGAGAGAGAGAGAGAGAGAGAGAGCACAAAATATTCATAACAAACAAATTAAAAGGCATAAAAATACTTAACGCCTTTCTGTTTTTTATTTCCTGTATGAATAATGTACTGTGTCTCATGTTCTTCTATTTATTAACCATTCCTGTTTTTTGGTCGGGGCAAAGATAAAGTATTTTTTTTATTTACTGCAAGAAAAAAACAAAAAAAATAACAGCGAAATATGAAACTTTAGCCTTTTTATACTGTGCTCGTTGATAATAAGAGGAATAAACCCAGATTCCGGTTTTTATAGCCAGGAGATTTTTGATTATCTGGAAGGTGGAGCAACTCCCATCAATTACATTATAGCAACCCCCATGTACCTGCTCATTCAACGAAAAATAGCGGCTGGACGGACATGGTTACAGGAGGCAAGACGGGAAACAGGCTGTCAACGATACGATACAAATTGTTAGCCATCTCATCGACCATTGAAAAATCCGGGAACGGACTTATTATAACAATGGCATTACAAATGCAACGAAGGGCATGGATTAAAAAATGATGGGAGGCTATCGACGAATCCTCCTAATGGACATTTTGGGATTATTTCAATTTTAAATTAATATGTCATCCGTTTAGTTTTGCACATAAAAAAACGTGTAAAACATTTTTGAAAATGAGTTACACGATTTTTAATTGAAAACTGCAAAGCAAAGACTACATATCTGTCATTGACAATCCTTTGTATTGAATCTCACAGTCCTTTAATCCGCCTGTTTTTACAAGCATTACGGCGGCTTTTTCCCGTAACAGATTATAGCGAATATGTTTTTCATTACGCTTTATTTCTATGATTTGCGCCTTTTTTTCAGTTTCGTTCAGCGCAATCAGATCTATTTCGTTTTCGCCGGTTTTGTCCCAATAACTGCCGGTTTTGGTTATTCCGCCCTGTTCAATCAGTTTTTCACGGAAATATTTCTCCAACACCTTGCCGCTAAAAGTGGCATAATCGCGCTCAATGATTTTCCTCAACTCGCCAAACTGCCCGATTTCTACAATATGGCTATACTTGTAAATAAACCGGAACCAAAATGATAGAAAATTATCGTCAATCACATAGCGTACATTTTTTGTTTCCGATTTAGCGAAAAGCGGTGTGGATTTCGAGAGTAAACCATAATCGTTTTCCATTCGCGTAATGTAGCCGCCAACTTCTTTGCCTACAACCGCTTCTATTTTCCCGCGCGTATTTTCGCCGCGGGCAATCGCCGAAAGTACCGTAAAATAAACCGCATAATCTTTACCAAATTCTTCAATGAGCATACTTTTGCCGTCGGCAATAAATGAAGAATCTTCTTTAATCATCAGGTCAAGCATCTTTTTGAGAGTCAATGCCCTGTTATCGACGAAAAGCTGGATGTATTTCGCCACGCCGCCGCTGAAAGCATAAAGCGCAAGCAAATCTTCCGCTGTATATTTCGGATTGTTTTCTATCAGGATTTCTTTCAGAACCGACACTTTGAACGGCTTTAACCGCAAGAAACCGGTAGCGCGTCCATAAAGCGGTGCAGAATAATCTTCAAAAATCCTGTGCATCATCGAATGGACAGAGCCGCAAACAAGCAAATTCATTTTACTCTGCGCTTTCAGCGTGTCCCAATCGCGCTGCATGTCGCTGAAAACAGCAGGGCTGATATTCATAAACTCCTGAAATTCATCGATTATCAGATTAAAACTGCGCGTAGCGGAAAGTTGCATCAGGAACTTGAACAACTGATTGAAACTTTGCACATTGCCCAGCATCGGAATTTGCAGTTTTTCGGTAATTTCCTGCTGAAAATCTTCGCATAAAAACGGTTCCGCTTTGCGCGAAACGAAAAAATAGAGCGTGGGCTGATTTTCGGTAGCGTGGAGTAAAAGCTGCGTTTTACCTGCCCTTCTGCGTCCTGTTACAACCATAAACTGCGCATTTTCAAGAGATAATGCATGTATCTCTTGCAGCCGTTTGATTTCATTTTCTCTGTTGTAAAACTTCATATCTGAAAAATGACTTTACCGTTCCGAAATGGCGAGTGATTATTTTTTGAAGTCTTTCTCCAAAATCATTGCTGTTTCCCAGAACATCCTCTTTCAATAACGGGAGAATTAGCTTCGCGGCAGCGAACAGGGTCGATGCGCCGGCGTCTCCGACCGCCCGTCAACGCAATATTTTGGTCGACGGAAACTTTTCCGCTCAATCCCAGTCAGTCGCATTGCAAAAGCCGTGCCATGGTTGCAACCGCCTGAAAGCCGCGCAATTGTGTTTTGCCGGAGGTGTCTGTTTCCGAACAAAGTGTCCGGTGATGCTCAGGCCGGTGAAATCAACTGTTGTAAATTGTGATTTTTTCCCTCGCCAGTTCTATTATCCGGTCGAACAGCCTGTTTGCATCGGTGACGAAAAATTCGCTGCCGTGGAGCCGGTGTGGAGTGAAAATATTTTCCGATACATGTTTTTTCAGGAAGGCGGGCCCGTTTCTTTCCCGGATGTTTTCGTGCGCAGCCAGCGTTTCGACGGTAATCAGTGTTCCGTCCGGCAGTTTTACTTTTCCGAAAAAGGTCCGGTCGGTACGGGTCTGAAGCGGGAAAACTTCCGGCATCACGTCCTCGGGACAGTGTACGAACGACAGAAAATTTGAATTGACCCCCAGGCCGATTATTTTGGCGTCATACCGCAGCATTTTGTAATAGGGACTTAGTTTTCCACAGGGATAAATTGATTTTTCATGATCGGAAACGATCTCCGCGGCATGCTTTCCCAATGCTACAATCGAGGTGGTCGGGTGGGCGCTCCGCTGTGCATCCGGATGACGCCGGGCCAGTTCGGACAGGAGACCCATCACCGTTTTCGATCGCTTCACGTCGAACACGCTGTTTTCGTCTTGCAGATAATCCTCGGCCCGGTAGCCGAAATGCCACGCGGGGAAGAGGAGCGTCCCTTCTTCTCCCACAATGTCCATCAGGATGGGCAAGATCTCGAAAACGGAAAACTTCACGTTCAGGTAGTCCATCGAACTGTGGATGAAGATTGTGTCGCCCTTTTTCATTCCCAGCCGTTGCGTCAGAACCTGCCTGAATGTGTCTTCGGACATCGGTTTGTGGAGTTTCTGGCAGAAAAGGCGGTATTTCCGTCTCAGGATGGTGGCCTGGCGCTCCGAAAGCATTTTGCTGATATTTTTTTTGATTTCCATATATTTTGTGCATTATCGGTTGTGGAGCCGGGTGAAAGTTGCAAATTCTACATCGGGGTATGATTTGCGGATGGCTGAAATGAATTTTTCCATCAGCTCGAAGGAATATTCGCCCATGCCTTTCGGATGGGAGATGAGGCTCATCATTACCTCGCCGGACTTTTTATACCGGGAGATCTGGTAGCGGAAAATGCGCAGGAGGTAATCCGGCGATAACGTGTGATTGTCGAACGAGAGCATCCGGGCGGCAAAAAGCATCCGGATTTTCGACGCCAGGTCAATCCCTTCGTCCGAATGAATCATGTGGCCCCGGTTTTCTACGGCCCGGTGTGCATATCGTTTTTGCTTGAAGCGGGTCGGGAGTTCGAACGGCGTTTTGGGGATGGTCGCAATCGGGATTTCGAGGATGCCGTCTCCGCTGTATGCGACGTGGAGGTTTGACGGGTCGACCGTCCAGTTGGGTTTTGACGGGAGCCGGCGAAAATCGATTTCGGAGAGGCTGGATTTGAAATAATATCCCCGCGCCATCGAGCTGTCGTAGCGGATGCCGGCGCGGTAGAGGGCGTCGAAAATTGCTTTCGTTTCGGGATAGATATTGTATCCGCCGGCGCGACAGGCTACGCAACGGTAGGCTGCGTCCGCCGCGAGGCAGATTTCGTTCAGCCGGTCGACCGACAGTTTGATGATGCCTTCGATTCCGCCGAACGATGCATTGTCTTTAAAGTCCGCCGGTGCAAAATCGGTGGAAGGGAGGAAGGTGCCGCCGGCGTATCCGGTTGTCAGCCAGTGGGGATGGATGTGCAACTGGACGTCGTGCCCCGTGCGTATGGCGTCGTGAAGCTGCTGTATATACGGGGCGTAAAACTGCACGTAATCCCATTCCCGGTAGCGGCAAGCGCAGAGAATGTCGGTGAACAGCGTCACCTTTACTCCCAGCCTGTCCGCCGTATCCAGAACCCGTTGCGTCGGCTCGAAAAGGGCTTTGTGGTAAGTGGTGCGAAGTCCGCCAAGCGGCAGTTCGTGATCGAACGTAAGAAACAGTTTGATTTTCATTGTTTGAAAAATATTGACACGCAAAGGTAATGCAAATTTACCGGAAATCATCCCAAATGAATGGTTATGATGAAAATTGCACGTTTTCCCGGTGAGGCGAGTGGAAAAAAACTTTTCGTCGTGTGTGAAGTTATTTTACAGAAATTCCGATAATTTTCCGGCAAAATATTCGGCAGAGTTAAATTTTATTGTACTTTTGCCGGAACATCTGTAAAAATAATGTATTGCTATGAATTATACAAGACGTACTTTTATCAAATCGGGGCTGCTTATGACAGCCGGGATCCCGCTGTTACAGGGATGTGAATTAAGTAATAATCAACAGACAAGGGATGACCTGTTCGATCTCTTTCGTAATCCTCCCGGCACCTCCAAGCCGTTTGTCCGCTGGTGGTGGAACGGTGACAAGCTGTCGGCCAAAGAAATTCTCCGCGAGCTGGACATTATGAAAGAAGCTGGCATCGGCGGCGTAGAAATCAATCCCATCGCTTTTCCGGGTGGCGACGACCTCGGTATCCCATCCATGACGTGGCTCAGTCCCGAATGGATTGAGATGGTGAAGGTGGCCCTGAAGGGCGCGGAAGAACGCGGCATCATCTGTGACATTATTGTCGGTTCGGGCTGGCCGTTCGGTGGCGAGTTCCTGCAACCGGAGGAACAGACGCAGGTGCTCACGCGCGGCGGACAGGCCGTCAAAGGCCCCGCCCGTCTCAGTTTCAAAATGGAAGATCTGCTGAAAGAGGCCTCGCCGCAGGTTGGTTTCCAGTTCGCGGGCGCTACGAGTGAAGTGTATTCCATCTGCCTGGCGCCGGTGGAGATGAGCGTTTTCACTCCCGCCACGGCGGTATCTTTTGAAAAAGACAATCCGACGGTCGAAGTCAACGTGCCCGAAGGCGAACACGTATTGTTCACGCTGGCCAAGGTCACCGGTTTCCAGTCGGTCATCAACGGAGCGCCCGGCGCGGCCGGCCCGGTGCTGAATCATTACAATCAGGAGGCGGTGGAAAAATTCCTGAACCGCATGTCGGACAATCTTTTTCCGGCCATTCAGGGACTGAAAGGCTTCCGTGCGATGTTCTGCGACAGCATGGAACTGGAAGGCGCCAACTGGTGCCACGATTTCCCGGAGGAATTTAAACGCCGCAAGGGATACGATGTGATGCCATACCTGCCGTTTATCCTGTATAAGGTCGGTCACATGGGACATGCCGTCAAGGGTGGCGCCGATACAGCGCTGACGGGTGCGGCGAAGGAGGAAGTCGACCGCGTGCGTCACGATTTCTTTGTGGCCTGCATGGAGATTATGCGCGACCGCTTCCTGAAGCCTTATACGCAATGGTGCAACAAACACGGCTTCAAATCGCGGGTGCAGGCTTACGGACGCGAGTTTCATCCGCTGGAAGCCTCGCTGGAAGTGGATATTCCGGAATGTGAAACATGGCTGTGGTTTGGCGACGGAGCCAAAAA
>JAISCL010000247.1 GCA_031265585.1 Tannerella sp.
CTGAAATCGGTTATACTTTGCCGCAACGGCTGGCAAAAAAGATGCTTATGTCGAATCTTCGCATCTATGTGAGCGGGACAAACCTGCTGTGCTGGAGCCCGTTTACGTTCTGGGATCCCGAAATGGGCGGCAGCGGACTTGGCTATCCCCTGCAAAGGGTTTTCAATGTGGGCGTCAATGTGGGATTTTAAGAATTAAGAATTAAGAATTAAGAATTAAAAATTAAGAGTTAAATATTTAATAGATAAAAATATGAAACGTATAAAATTGAATAGATTGATTGTTTTGGGGATTATGTTGCTGACATTGGTTTCATGCAACTATCTGGATATTGTCCCCGAAAATGTGCGTACGGTTGATGACATGTTTGTCGACCGGTATGCTGCCGAACAGTCATTGGCAGGCTGTTACTGGGCGCTGCCGCGTACAGGCGAGAACTGGAATACAAATCCCGGCCTGTTCGGTTCGATGGAGACAATCATAAACAGGGAGCTAAGAACCGACGCAGGCATGAGACTGGCGCTCGGTGAAAACAATGCAACCTCTCCCGTCATGAACTACTGGAATGATAAAGGCGACGGAACACGTTCGGTGTATGCCGGAATACGCGACTGCAATACGTTCCTCGACAACGTCGAAAGTGTTAAAGATTTGCCGCGCGTTCAAAAAGACCGCATGATAGCGGAAGCGAAACTCCTGAAAGCATATATGCATTTTCAGCTGATTTATTTCTACGGGCCGGTTTGTCCCATGCGAACAAGCCCTCCGGTTGACGAATCGACTGCAGGAATCAGGGTTTACCGTGAAAAAATCGATGACTGTTTTCAGTATGTCCTTGATTTAATAGACGAAGTAATAGAAAGCAACGCTTTACCGTCGACGATTACCGGCAGAATGACCGAACTGGGACGGTTTACCCAGGCAGCCGCCTGGTTTATAAAGGCAAAAGTGCTGGTTTACCGGGCCAGTCCACTTTTCAACGGAAATACCGATTACAGCGATTTCCGCGACCATAACGGAGAGCCTTTTTTCAACCAGACATACAATCCCGACTATTGGATGGAGGCCGCCGAAGCCTGCAGGCAGGCAGTCGCCTATTGTGAACAAACCGGGTACCACAGGTTATACGGCACCACTGATTTTGTCCCCACTAAACCATTGTCGCCGGAATATTTGTTGATACAGACGCTACGCAGTTCCGTCTCCGAAGCTCATACTCAGGAAACGGTATGGGGCGCCGGTCACGGACTGAACAGAGGGTTTCAGAACGATTGCATTCCGAGATTTGAAACCTATACAACTAATCCGCCTACCGTCGGACGCCGGAGCGTACCCCTGCAAACAGTTGAACTGTTTTATTCGAGTAACGGAGTGCCTATCGAAGAAGACAGGGACTGGCTAAACGGAACGGATGAAAAATACGCCAACCGTTATACTCCGCGTATGAGCGACGATGCTCACAAAGGGCAAGTACAGCTTGGTGAACAGTCCGCTTCCATGAATTTTGACCGCGAACCGCGCTTCTATTCATCATTGGGATTTGACCGTGGAAAATGGTACGGGAATCATTATAATAATACGCCCGATAACGAAGAGGAGTGCCTGTTTCCCAAGGCGCGGTCCGGGGAAACTGCATCTGCCGCCAGTGGAGTGGGACAATACAACGCCACCGGTTACTGGCCTAAAAAATTAATCTCTCTTAGCAGTTATTATCGTGACCAGAATACTTTTTATACTTCAGCAACACTGTGGCCCGAAATGCGGTACGCCGATTTGCTTCTGCTTACAGCCGAAGCACTCAACGAAACGGCGGCAGGCGAATCCTCGCCGCCTCCGGCAGAAATCTATCAATATATTGATGCGGTTCGCAAACGTGCCGGACTTGAAGGAGTGGTGGACAGTTGGAATAAATATACCGATAATCCCGGCAAACCGGCTACAAAAAGCGGAATGCGATCAATCATACAGCGGGAACGGAAAATCGAACTGGCGCTCGAAGGCCAGTATCACTGGGACTGCCGCAGATGGAAGACCGCCCCCGCCGAACTGAACCGGCTGATACAGGGATGGACGACAACCGAATCGGATGTGAACGCCTATTATCAGCCATTCACTGTTTATACGCAAAGTTTTTCGCTGCGTGACTATTTTATGCCGATTCCCGAAAGCGATATTATTAACAATCCGCAATTGATACAGAATCCGGGATGGTGAGCGAAATTATGAATTATCAATTATAAATTAGATTGAGATGAAAAGAATATATTTTTATTTGATTGCTGGGGCGGTTCTGTGCTTTTCGTGTGCCGAAAAGGAAATAGCACCTATCAGCGGAAGTTCGGGAAAACCTGAAAAAGTTGAGATTATCCCCTCGGATTCCATGATCCCCGGAGGCGCAGTCATTCACTACAAAATACCGTCAATGAACGATATTATCGAAATCAAGGCAGTATATACGCTCTCGAACGGGCAGGTACGCGAATCCTCGTCTTCGTTTTATACCAGTCACATGACAATCGATGGTTATAACGATACCGATGAACATGAAGCGGAGATCTACACCATCAACCGTGCCCGCGAAATGTCCGATCCGGTGACCGTCAGATTCCGTCCGGGTGAATCGTCTTTGAACAAAGCGGCAAAATCAATGCAAATTGTGGGCGATTTCGGAGGCGTTAATTTCAGCTGGCGAAATCCGGACAAAGCAATGTTAATTTATGAATTTTACACGGAAAACGGGTATAACGAAATGGTAACAATGGATATTCTGTCTTCCAAAAGCGATTCGACAGATATCGCATTTCGCGGGTATGATCCCGTACCGTGCAAATTTGCCGTCAATATTCGCGACAATTTCGGCAATTCGTCGGGTATGATTTATCCCGAAAATGAATATGTTGTTCCCCTGTTTGAAATACGACTTGATAAACATATTCAGAGAACAATGACTGTTGCAGGCGATGTAAGCTGGGATAACTGGGAAGGAAGACTTGCGCATTTGATTGATGACGACGTACTGACAGTAATTCATTCAAACAATAATACGGTGCCTGGAGCTTCCATTACGCTTGATCTCGGGAAAAAAGCAAAGCTGAGCCGTATTAAACTGTATGCGCGTCAACATGTTGACCACGCTATATATGGGAACGGAAGTTTCCAGATTTTTGAAGTATATAGCAGCGACGAGGAAGGCGACAGCCCAAGCGGAGACTGGAGCACATGGACGCTTCGGAAAGTTTGTACCGTAATCAAACCCTCGGGAGCGTCTTCCGGTGAAACGGCCGATGACATAGCAGCAGGAAAGCAGGGATTCGATTTTTCGCTACCTATTGATATGCCGAAGGTAAGGTATCTCCGGTTTAAAGTTTTGAAAGTTTGGGGAAACACATATTCCCATGCCGCAGAACTTAATGTTTATGGCAATTATGATGAATGATGAACCTGATTTTATAATGAACCGTTAAAAGTATAATGAGATGAATAGATTATTGAAATTTATAACAGTAGTAATGACAGCGAGCATATTTTTTTCGTGCGACGATATGATGGACACACATCGGAAATATCTCGAAGGCGGAGAAACGATCTATGCGCCCAAAGTTGATTCCCTGGTTTTCCATAACGGCAAGGGCAGGGTTCAGTTGTGGTTCTGGCTGCTCGAATCGCCCAATGTGCGTTCGGTGGACATATTCTGGAACAATTACGCCGATTCGCTAAGCGTTCCGGTTACGCCTTCCACGGGCCTGGACAGTATGGCGGTATATGTTCCCCTAACGGAAGAAAGGTCATATACCTTATATATCCGTACTACGGATGTTTTCGGCAATCACTCGCTTGCCGAAATGGGTTCCGCGACCTCGTACGGTGCAATATACGAAAGCACGCTTGCAAACAGAGGCGTGAAAAGCGCCGAAACGGCAGGCTCTATTACCGAAATTCAATGGTACGGAATTGCAGACGGTTATGTATGCTCGGAAGTCCGCTATACAGGCATGAACGGCGAGGCGCGGACTGTCCGGGCATTACCGAACGAAACATCTACATTGTGTCCCGATGCAAAAGCCGGTTCGACATACGAGCATCGCTCGCTCTACGTGCCGGTAAATTCGATAGACACGTTCTATCTGGAATGGACGCCGATTGCGCCACTGGTTAAACTTGATAAGAGTTTGTGGTCGGTCATATCCTGGTCGGACGAACAGGCGGACGACGGAGGCGGGGCAGTTGTACTTATCAATGATAATCTCAGCGATTATTGGCATTCGCAATGGCGAGCACCGGCGGCACAGTTGCCTCACTGGGCGATTATTGATATGGGCGCTCCGAAAGAAATCTTAAAAATAAATACATACAGACGCAGAGGCAATACCAATACAAAGTCTGTATGGTATTACGTTGGCGACGATCCTGATCCTGATGCCGTTTCGTGGACGAAAATAGCAGAGGGAACATATTCGTCAGGCGATTTGCTGGCACTGCAGGTTTCCGAATCTGTTCCCGGAAGGTATCTGAAAATATATTTGCCGGATAGTAATAACGGGCAAAATACCAGCATCGCGGAAATAGATGTGTTCGGAATGATGCAAGAATGAGGACAATTTCCGGAATAAAACTGTGCAATAAGGGCGGAAGGGCGACCTTCTGCCTGCATTGCGCATGTTATGACGACAGATTGCAACAGTCTACGGGCTTTGTAGATGTTATGGAGCAGGAATGTGCACGATTTTCGGCAAATTGTCATGTGATGCCTCCGGGTTGCAATAATCTACGACCATTATACGCATTAAGTCCGGAATATGATCAAAAAAATGATTATTTTTACGTCTGCAATTGTCACTGATATGAAGATTTTTTTAAACAAAGGGAAATGAATAAATTTAAATAAATAACAATCAATATGAAAAGGATTTTAGTATTACTATTAGCTATCGCAGGCTTTATATCCTGCGACGACCGTTCGGAGATAACGGTCAATCAAGTTCCCATGAAATGGCAGTACGACGTGCCCGCCACCAAATACTGGGAAAGTTTGCCGATCGGCACGGGACGTTTTGTGGCCATGATACCCGGAGCGATTGATCATGAAGTGATAGCTTTTAATGACGAAACGCTCTGGACGGGCGGGCCGTATAATCCCAATCCTTCCGACGGACCGGCAACGCTCGAAAAAGTTCGCAAGCTGGTCTTTGACCGCAAGTATGCCGAAGCGCACGAGGAAGCCTGGAATCTGGGGTATCCCGATCGCCATGTTCAATTTTATCAGGCGATGGGAAGGCTGAATATGGATTATACGGGACACGAACCGTCGAAAACTGCCAATTATCAGCGTTTGCTGGATATGGACAATGCGACGGTTGACGTTTCCTATCAACTGGATGGCGTGAACTACTCGCGCCGGGTTTTCGCCAGTTATCCCGATCAGGTGATTGTGATACGGCTGACTGCCGACCGAAAAGGAAAAATCAGCTTTTCGAGCCGGCTGACAAGTCTCCAGCCCAGTGCCGTGTCCAGAGTGGAAGGCAACGAAATTATTATGGAAGGAACAACCATTGCCGAAAAGAAAGGTGCTACCCGCGCCGACTATGGATATAAATGGACGATTCTTCCTCCGCAAATGAAATGGCAGTCGAAAGTGAAAATCCTAAACGAAGGCGGTAGCATAAAATCCGACGGAGATAAATTAACGGTTGCCGACGCCGACGCCGTTACGCTGATTCTTGCAGGAGCCACCAACTGGGTAAACTGGAACGACGTTTCGGCAGACGAAAAAAAACGTTGCGGCGACTATCTCTCCAAAGCTGCCAAACGGTCGTATCCGGAACTTTTACAGCGTCATCTCGACGATTACCGTCCGCTTTTTGCCGCCTGCAAGCTCGACCTCGGCGCCGATCCCAATGCGAATGTCTCAACAACACAGGCGATGGACGCCATTCGCGGAGGAGCCATCGACCCGGCTTACGAGGCCCGTTATTTTCAGTACGGGCGTTACCTCATGCTTTGCGGTTCGCGGGAGGGGACGCTGGCATTCAACAATCACAATCCATGGCTCGACGATCTGGATGGGCGCTGGCAGGGACGCTGGACGTTTAATTTTAACCTGCAGGTTGACTTCTATGGCATAGAAAATACCCATTTGCCGGTTCTCAACGAATCGCTGATGCTGTTTGTCGAAAATCTTTCGCAGG
>JAISCL010000250.1 GCA_031265585.1 Tannerella sp.
CCGGAAATGTGGAGGGCCGAACGCCAGCGCGATACCGACGGGAACATCGTCTACAAACGCCTGGTGACCGAACGCCTCCTGTTTCAGTATTCCGACGCCAATGGCGAACGGAAGGAATTCCTGGAAGGCGACCTGACCTGGACCCGGACATTCGGCGACCACACGGCAGGAGGTATCATCAAATACACGCAAGACAATTTCGTCAATACCTCCAACATCTTCAACGATCTCCTGCAGGGGATTTCCCGCCGCCACCAGGGAGTCGCCGGAAACGTCAACTACCGGTACGGGAACCGCTATTTCGCCGACTTCAACTTCGGATACAACGGATCGGAAAACTTTGCCAAAGGACACCAGTTCGGATTCTTCCCGGCCTTCTCGGTCGCCTGGAACATGGCGGAAGAAAGTTTCCTGAAAGACAGCGAGCTGGTTGAACTGCTCAAGTTCCGCTTCTCCTGGGGAAAGGTAGGAACCGACAACACGACCTCCAACGACAGGCCCCGCTTCCCCTACCTGCCCACTTTCGGCTATATTTCGTGGGGAACGGATGCGGGAACCGAAGTTACGCACTACAACTGGGGCGACATGAACAGCGCTTTTAGCTACGACGGATTGAACTTTACGCGCATCTCTTCCACCAACGTAACGTGGGAAGTCGCCACGAAATACGATGCGGGAATCGACCTCAACCTGATGCGGGGCAAGTTTGAATTGACGGCGGACTATTTCAGGGAAAACCGGAACGGCGTTTACATGCAACGAAACTATTTGCCGGGCATCGTGGGGATCCGCTATCTGGCTCCCTACGCGAACGTAGGATCTGTTAAAACGCAGGGATTTGACGGTAACTTCAAATTCCATCAGAAGGCAGGCGAGGTAGACCTCGAAGTACGCGGCAACCTCACCTACAGCAAGAATGAAATTACCGAATACGACGAAATGGTGAACCGCTACCCCTATCTCCGCAACACCGGCTACCGCGTGAACCAGGCCAAAGGCTTGATCGCCCTGGGCCTTTTCAAGGACTATGACGACATCCGCAACAGTCCGCGCCAGGATTTCGGAAGCGCCGCAGACATCATGCCGGGCGACATCAAATACAAGGATGTGAACGGCGACGGCATCGTCAATGACAATGACGTTGTACCCATCGGCGCCACGACGCAGCCCAACCTGATTTACGGACTGGGCACATCGGCCAGCTGGAACGGATTCGATTTTAACATCCACTTCCAGGGCGCCGGGAAATCCAACTTCTTTATCAACGGCTCGACGGTCTACCCGTTCCAGTCCGGCGAATGGGGAAATATCCTGAAAGACGTGGCCGGAAGCAACCGCTGGATCCTGGGTGTCAACGAAGACCCGAACGCCGAATATCCGCGCCTGAGCTACGGAGGACATGTCAACAACTACCGCCCCTCGACCTACTGGCTGCGCAACGGCGCCTATCTGCGCCTGAAAACGCTGGAACTGGGCTATACGCTGCCCAAAGTGCTGACCAACCGGCTGCTTCTCGGAAAGGTGCGTTTTCATATTATCGGACAAAATATACTGACATTCTCGTCATTTAAAATGTGGGACCCCGAAATGGGCAGTTCCAACGGACAGAAATATCCGCTGGGGAAAACCTGGACATTCGGACTCAATATCAATATTTAAAATAAATATCGTATGAAAAAGAAATATATTATATGGAGCCTCGCCGTCTGTCTCGGAACAGGCTTTCAGTCGTGCTCCGACTACCTGAGCGTAGAGCGCTACTTCAATGACAGGCAGAACGTGGAACGCATCTTCAACAGCCGGGATTATACCGAACAGTGGCTGGCAGCCGCCTATTACCAGCTGCTTTCCTTCAACCTCGAAATCGGACATACGCGGTTTACGCTGACCAACTATTCGGACGATATGATCTATACGGAAGGAGGCAGCGGCATCTCCTACTCGGATTTCAAATTCGGAAAATACGGGCCGCAATACACCGGTAATGTCGGGGCTTTGATCTACACCCCCTGGACACAGTCTTACGACGGCATCCGTCAGGCTTCCATCTTCATCGAAAACGTGCATCCGGGCGACGAAATAGATGAAGCCGTCTGCCGCGACCTGAAGGGACAGGCCTACTTCGTGCGGGGTTACTTCTACTGGCTGCTGCTGCGGAAATACGGCCCCGTGCCCATTTTGCCGGACAAGGGCCTGGACTACGAAGCGGAATACTCGGAGCTGGCTTATCCGAGAAATACGTACGACGAATGTGTGGAATACATCTCCGAACAAATGTTGCAGGCCGCCGAACTGCTGGAAAGCGTCCGGACTTCCCGTAACGCCGCACGCCCGACCAGGGGGGCTGCGCTGGCCGTACGCGCCAAAGCATACCTCTATGCCGCAAGCCCGCTCATGAACGGGAACACCGAAATGGCCAACTTTGTGGACGATACCGGAAAACCCCTGATCGCCCAGGCGTATGATGAAAGCAAATGGGCCAAGGCGGCAGCCGCAGCCCGGGATGTGATCAGCCTGAATGATTTCAGTATCTACACCATCCCCAAGCGCCAGACCGGAGGCCTCCTGGGAGCTTATCCCGCCACCGTGGAACCGCCCTACCATCCCGTCTATTCGGAAAATAACTGGCCGGACGGATGGCGAGACATCGACCCGCTGGAGTCTTACCGCTCCCTGTTTAACGGAGACCTTTACGTAGCCGAAAACCCGGAACTGATCTTCTCCCGCGGAGATAACCAGCTGAACGACGAATACGGCATCACCTCCATGTCGCGCCACCAGATGCCCGTAAACCAGGGAGGCGGATGGAACTGCCACGGCATTACAGGCAAACAGTGCGACGCCTACGCCATGATCGACGGCAAACCGTTCGACCGCGCCGCTACCCCCAAAGGATTTACGACGGAAGACGGACAGTATCCCTACCTGAGAAAGGACGTCTGGCTCGAATATGCCAACCGGGAACCCCGTTTCTATGCATCGGTCGCCTTCAGCGGAGCGAACTGGCCCTGCACAAGCGCCTCGGACGCCGCCAACCGGGATTTCCAGGTGTTCTATTACTATGGAGAAAGCGAAGGACGGAAAATAATCAGCACCAATGACCGCTGGATACCTACCGGCATCGGAATGATGAAATACGTCAACCCGAAGGAAAGCTACAAAAGCGGAACGGTCTACCCGAAAGTCGATCCGGCCATTCGCTACGCGGATGTCCTGCTGATTTACGCCGAAGCGCTGAATGAGCTGAGCGGCTCTCACCAGATTCCCTCATGGGACGGATCGCAGACCTATACGGTCAGCCGCGACGTGGCGGCCATGAAACAGGCCGTCCTTCCGGTACGCCTGCGTGCAGGCCTGCCGAACTACGACGACGCCTACGATGCGGACACGTATGATAACCGGGATAAATTGAGGACGGCGCTCAAACGCGAACGCCAGGTTGAGTTCCTGGGTGAAAACCAGCGCTACTACGACCTCCGCCGCTGGAAAGATGCGCCGGAAGAAGAAGGGGCGCAGATATACGGATGCAATACAACGGTTCCGAAAGATTCCCGCGACCACTTCTACGAACAGATCGTGGTAGCCAGCGTGCAGACCGCCTTTTCCCAGAAGCAGTACTTCTGGCCCATTGCCTGGAGTGAACTGCAAAGGAATGCCCGTTTGACGCAGGCCCCGGGCTGGCCGTCATTTGATTGATGCGCCCGGAAAGAAATTACAAATCTATTTCAATGAAATAAAAAAAACAGTTAGATATGAACAAAATATATTTATACATCGCCCTCCTGGGTACGTTCCTTTTCCTTTCCGGCTGTAATGACGAATGGAAGGAAGAACTGTATGTCCAGATGATCTCTCTGAAAGCGCCGATCGGCAATGACAACGTAAGCGTAATCTACCTGAGATACAAGCCGGAAGGGGAAGTTATATACAAGTTGCCGGTCATCGTAAGCGGATCAAAAACGAATCCTAAAGATTATAATGTACGCATTGACGTGGATAATGATACGCTGGATATCCTGAACCGCGAAATCTATTCGGACCGTTCGGATCTGTACTACCGTCAACTGCCTGCTTCCTTTTACGAGTTCCCCTCGCCAACCTGTCAGATTCAGTCTGGCGTCGACGTGGAACTGTTCGACGTGAAATTCAAATTCTCCGGACTTGACCTGGTGGAAAAGTGGGTATTGCCCCTGACCGTCGTGCCGGATCCGTCCTACGAGATGAACACCTACAAAGGTCGCCAGAAAGCCCTGCTTTGGGTGAGGCCGTTTAACAACTATTCCGGTTCGTACAGCGCCACCAGCCTCTATGTGTATTATGGAAGTAATACAACCAGCTACATGACTGCCGGCACACGCACCGCACAGGTAGTAGACGAAAACACCGTTTTCTTCTATGCCGGAATCACGGAAGAACTGACCGAGAAAAGAGGCGAATATAAGATTAAATGCAAATTCAATGATCCTTCCGAAGTCATCGAACTGGTCGACAACAGCACGGGCGAAAAAACCGGGCTGTTCGAGAAAAGAGGACAGCTGGAATTAAGCGCCGAGAACCCGGATATCCGGTTTGAAGTGGTGGGAAGCCCTTCCTATTCAATCAGGGAAGAATTTGATATTGACCGCCCCTATCTGATTAAACGCATCTTTACGCTGACCATGGAGTACAGGTATCAGGATTATACATCCAGCGAAAGCGTCCTGTTCCCCTACCTGTGCAGAGGAACAATGACGATGCAGCGGAACGTAAATACGCTGATCCCCGATGAAGACCAGGCGATCCTCTGGTAAGAGGAACTCCTGTAAAAGCAAAGAACCCATTCCTTCCGGAGTGGGTTCTTTTGTTTTTACCGACCTGTTATATTAATAGGCCTGCCGGTCATTTTCAATTTCGTTCTTTGTGATCTTATGTATATCAATGGATCGCCAGGCATAAAAAATATACGCCAGTACAAAGGGTACGAAAAAGGATACAATTGTCATCACCTTTAGCGTAAACGGACTGGAGCAGCTGTTTGAGATCGTAAGCGAACTCTGAAGGTCTGCCAGGGAGGGATAATAGGCCGTGTTATTCCATCCTGCACAGAGTAACAGCGCCAGAACGGTCAGAACGGTGCCTGCTCCGGAAAACCAGATGCCCTTCGTGCTTTTTGTGAAAAGAGGCCGGATGATTCCGAGAAGTACAAGCGCCACCCCGGCAAGAAGAAGGACTCCAACCGCAGGCATTTGTATAATGTTATAGAAGTATTTGTACTTTTCCATAAACACTTCCCCCGTGACCGGATCAACGGCAAAGCCCGCAGTGATCAGCGTATGCACGAAAAAGGTAAGGAAAAAAACCAGGAACAGGGGCGCCTCGATATAAAGACGCCTCCGGCAGCGCTCCCTGATCACGTCATCATCAATATTGTTGATAAAATAAAGGATCGCCAGGACACGCGACAGGAAAAAGACAGCCAGGCCAAGGCATACGTTCCAGATATTAAATGCCGCTTCCAGTCCGTGCAGCGGATTCGCCCATGTTGAAATGACAGGCATGCTTATATCCGTAAGCTGCGCCTTGTTCACAATAAACTCCGCTCCGTTGAAGAACGTGCCCACTGCCGTTCCCAGCAGTACCGGGCCAAGTACGCCGTTGATTATCAAAAATAGCTGATACGTTTTTTTGCCCAGCAGGTTGCCTTTCTTTGACTGAAACTCATAAGAAACGGCCTGAAGTACAAAACATAACAGGATCAGAAGCCATACCCAGTAGGCGCCTCCGAAGCTGGTAGAGTAAAACAGGGGGAACGAGGCGAAAAAAGCGCCTCCGAAAGTGACCAGCGTCGTGAAGGTAAACTCCCATTTCCGTCCGGTCGAATTAACGAGCATTTTCTGCTCGCTTTCGGTTTTTCCTATCGTAAAAAGAAGTGACTGTCCTCCCTGGACAAAGAGCAGTAACACGAGGAGTCCTCCGAGCAGTGATATGATAAACCACCAGTAATGCTGTAAAAATATATAATCGTTCATATTCTTATTGTATTAGGTTCTTAAATTTTTATTGAAGACGGCCGTCTACTAACGGATCCGGGCCTTTCCTGATCGCCTTCACCATAATGCGTATTTCCGCGATGAGCATGACTGCAAAAAGAATCAGGAACAGGAAGAAGGTCAGTATTACGGAAGTGGCGGGCAGCTTGGATATCGCGGCCGTGACGGGCATGATATCCTGGATGGCCCACGGTTGACGCCCGACTTCGGTCACCACCCATCCTGCCTGTCCGGCAATGTAGGCAAGCGGTATGGACCACAGGGTGACCCAGTGCAGCCATCGATGCCTGTTTAGCCTGTCTTTCCATCCTAACCAGCATATCACGATAAACAGGAGGATGAAATAAACCCCCAGGATCACCATGATATGAAATGCATAAAACGTTAACTGCACGGGAGGAATGAGGTCTTCCGGCTTTTCAATATACCCGTATCCGAAGTATTTAAAGTCCTTTTCCATCGCAGCCCGGGCGATAGCGGCATCTCCCGCATTCCCGTCCTTAACGGCCGTACGGTAATCAGCCAGCGCTTTGATCGCAGCTTTTCCGCGTCTTATCTTTTCTTCGGCAGAGGGGGCCGGGCCGTCTTTTGTCTGATACCCTCCTTTCAGCAAGTCATTCATTCCCGGCACATACACATCCGTATGTCCGGCAGCAAGCCAGGAGAGCATTTTCGGGAATGCAATCTTAAAATAGAAGGCATCGCCGTTATCCGTCACCTGTTCGGCATCCGGCTTCAGAACGCCGAATCCGATCAGTTCGACTCCTTCATAGCCGTTGTGAAGTCCTTCCATCGCCGCCAGCTTCATCGGCTGATATTCCGCTACGTCCTTTGCCGAGCTGTCCCCGGTAACAAGAAGTAACAAGGCCGAGATAAGGCCCGTAGCAGCGCCGATCTTCATGCTTGCCAGCGAAAACCGCTCATGCCTGCCTTTCAGCAGGAACCAGGCGCTGACGCCCATCACAAAGGAGCCGCCAAGCATCAGTCCGGACAATACGGTATGGAAAAATTTATTAATGGCTACCGGAGATGTTGCAACCGCCCAGAAATCATACATCTCGTTCCGCACCGTATCCGGATTGAATTTCATGCCGACAGGATGCTGCATCCATGCATTGGCTACCAGAATCCATAAGGCCGAGATGGCGGCCCCGAGAAAAGTAAGCCACGTGGAAGTCAGATGCACTCCTTTACGGACTTTATTCCACCCGAAAAACATAACGGCAATAAACGTGGCTTCCATGAAGAAGGCAATAATTCCTTCTATGGCAAGCGGCGCCCCGAAGATATCGCCTACAAACCAACTGTAATTAGACCAGTTGGTGCCGAACTCAAATTCCAGGATCAATCCGGTTGCGACACCAACCGCAAAGTTGATGCCGAACAGTTTCATCCAGAATTTCGCAGTTTCTTTCCAAAACACATTTCCTGTCCGATAATAGACCGTTTCCATTATGGACATTACCAATCCAAGCCCTAACGTGAGGGGAACAAACAGCCAGTGATAGATAGCTGTCATAGCAAATTGCGCACGCGACCAATCTACTAAAGAAGAATCCAGATTTTCAACCATAATTATTTACATTTAAGGATTTAATGCTCTATTGACTAATTCTCTCGATACATAATCTTCTTTCTCCGATTTCGTATCAAACTGATTGAGGTAACGGGGAAAAAAGAAAATTTTAAGTACTACAAACATAATAAATAACTTTATCAGGATGATCGCCCAAAGCGTCCGTCCAAGATCCATGGACCTGAAACCTTCCAGATAAAACCGGAATATGCGTACCGGCAGCCATTTTTCCTTTTTATCCATACAGTTTCATTTATTATTTTTCATTTCCCCACAATTGCGGGTTGTTTCCTTTATTTTTATGCCACTCATGACGCCGGCGGCGTAGATCCGGCGCCTTTGCGGACGCGCGTCGGAGATTTGTAGACGCGTGTCGGAGGTTTGCAGACGCGCGTCGGAGATTTGCGGACGCGCGTCGGAGGTTTGCAGACGCGCGTCGGAGATTTGTAGACGCGCGTCGGAAGTTTGTAGACGCGCGTCGGAGGTTTGCAGACGCGCGTCGGAGATTTGCAGACGCGCGTCGGAAGTTTGTAGACGCGCGTCGGAAGTCGATGACTTCAGGTTATAAAAATAACGGCTTTTCAAGTCATAAATGCAAGCAGAACCCCCATATATCTCCCTTTTATCCATACAATTCGCTGTAGAGCCTTATAAACATTTAAATTTGTAGCAAATGTATATATAGTTTCCTCTCAAAACAAGCATTTTTATACTTTTTTTCCAAAAATATTATTTTTCCAGAATCGCCTGCGTATCGTATGCGATCATATATTCCTCGTCTGTCGGGACAACCATCACCTTGACTTTGCTTTCCGGCTTGCTGATCACAGCCTCGCGTCCGCGTTCATTCCTGTTTTTATCTTCATCAAAAACAAGCCCCAGGTATTCCATATTTTTACAGACTTCGGCGCGGGTAATCCACTGGTTTTCTCCGACTCCTCCCGTAAAAACAAGAATATCAAGTCCGCCCAGTACGGCCGAGTAGGCGCCTACATATTTTTTGATCCGGTAACTGTACATGTTCATCACCCGGATCGCCCGCGGATTTCCGGCAAACATGGCGCGCTCTATGTCCCGCATGTCCGATGAAATTTCCGAGAATCCGGCGACCCCGCTCTTTTTATTGATAAAATCCAGAAGCCCTTCCGCATCCAGATTTTCTTTCCGCATAATATAAGGCAGCGCGCCGGCATCCACATCCCCGCAACGGGTACCCATGATCAGCCCTTCCGTGGGAGTCATGCCCATAGACGTATCAATTGATTTCCCGTTTTTTATGGCCGTGACGGATCCTCCGTTTCCTATATGCGCGGTTATGATCCGCTGCTGCTCAAACGGCACGGCAAGGATTTCACATGCACGGCCGGATACATACCGGTGGCTCGTCCCGTGAAACCCGTAACGGCGCACGCCGTATTTCTCATATACCTCGTACGGAAGGGCATAAAGATAGGCGTAATCCGGGATGGACTGGTGAAACGCCGTATCAAACACGCCCACCTGGGGTGTGTCCGGTAAAATCTTGTCGATCGCCCGGATGCCTTCCAGGTTTGCAGGATTGTGTAACGGCGCAAATTCCGTACATTCGATCAGCATGTCGATCACTTCCTGTGTGATCAGTACACTGGATGCGAATTTCTCTCCTCCGTGAACAACGCGGTGACCCACTGCGCTGATCTCGTTATAACGCTCAATGCAGCCGTATTCCCCGTCCGTCAGGATACGGAGTATGCATGCAATCCCTTCTTCATGCGTGGGGATCTCCTTTTCAAGCGTAACCTTCTCCCCGTTTTTATCGGTAAACTTAAGGAACGCATCCTCCATACCTACTCTTTCCACCCCTCCCTGAGCCATGACCTCGCCCGAAGTCATATCAAAAAGCTTATACTTAATAGAACTGCTGCCGCAGTTTAAGACCAATGTTTTCACTTATTATAATTTTTATTTGTTAATTTCAATCCGGATTATTTCGCATGTTTAAGGGCGATCGCCTGATTTGAAGCGATCGCTACCATTTTATAGATATCATCTACGGAGCAGCCGCGCGACAGATCGTTCACCGGGGCAGCCATGCCCTGTAAAATCGGGCCGACAGCCTCGGCGCCGGCCAGACGCTGCACTAATTTATAGCTGATGTTTCCTGACTCAATCGTTGGGAAAACAAGGACATTCGCTTTGCCGGCCACCGGACTGCCGGGCGCCTTCTGCGCTGCAACCTTCTCTACAAGAGCCGCATCGGCCTGCAATTCTCCGTCAATACACAACGCCGGATCCATTTCCCTGACCAGCCGGGTGGCCTCAACCACCTTGTCGACCATATCACCGGAAGCGCTTCCTTTTGTTGAAAAGCTCAGCATGGCGACGCGAGGCTCCACATTGACCAGCGCACGCGCGGTCTGCGCCGTGGAAATGGCAATCCGGGCCAGTTCCGGAGCGGTAGGATTCGGCAGTACCGCACAGTCGGCAAAAAGAAGAATACCGTCCGCACCGTACGATTTATCTTTGATAAACATAATAAAAGCGCCGGAAACGCTTGTTACCCCGGGAACCGTTTTAATAATCTGCAAGGCGGGGCGAAGTACATTTCCCGTTGTGTTTTGCGCACCGGCAATCTCACCGTCCGCATCCCCCGATTTAATCATCAGACATCCCAGATACAAAGGATCTTCAACCAGCTGAGCCGCTTTTTCGGGAGTCATGCCCTTGGAGCGGCGCAACTGAAACAACAAATCGGCATAAGCCTGCTTCTTCTCATGATTTTCAGGGTCCACAACGGTCGCTTTCCCGATATGATTCAGTCCGAAACTGCCGGCTAACGAATAAATCCTGTCCGGATTTCCGATCAGGATAATGTCGGCTACTCCGTCGGCCACTAAACGGTCGGCGGCTTTTAAGGTTCTTTCTTCCGTTCCTTCCGGAAGCACAATGCGCTGCCTGTCGGCTTTAGCACGTGAAATAATGTCTTCTATTAAGTCCATGAATAATTTATATTATATAATGTATATCACCAATCCTTTTATTTTTTACAAAAATAGTAAAAACTGCCATGTCCACTTTGCAATTCATGATATTTAACAGTCTTTTTTTACCATCAGATGTGAGGCAATGGATTTGTAAACCTGAGTTCGGGATAAGAATACCCCGGCAGGCTCGGCAACCGTATATAGTTATTGCCCGCAAGGGTACTGTTTATTTCTCTTATTATCAACGAGCATAGTATAAAATGCTAAAGTTTCATATTTCGCTGTTATTTTTTTTATTTTTTTCTTGCAGTAAATAAAAAAAAGACTCTATCTTTGCCCCGATCAAAAAAACAGGAACGGTTAACAAATAGAAAAGATGAGACACAATACACTATTCATACAGGAAACAAAAAATAGAAAGGCGTTAAGTATTTTTATGCCTTTTAATTTGTTTGTTATGAATATATTCGCTACTCTCTCTAATAAGATACGCATACGCGCTACGCGCGTTATTGATCGCCTGCGCAACACATACGTGCGTCAAGATACGTTTTTTTCAAAACAACGAGTCATACGGCTTTTCCTAATTTTCAGACGGACGCATGGGGTTCGGAAGCAAGTCTTCCCTTTCCCGGCGTCCGTTCCGCTTTTCAGGACGTCCTGCACCCCTGCGGCCTGGTCCGCCCTCACTGTTCATTACTCACTAATTACTATAAATACTATGTTTTACACAAGAATCAACAAAATCAAAGTTTTCAACAACCGGGAAGGATTTCTCGGACTGTTTAATCGTGGCGCCGAACTGCGCATATACAGTCATGTATCAAGTTCAAACGGACAGGCGGGTCATTTTTTGGAAAACGGACAGTATGTTCCGCCGCTTTCTATCTCCATTTCCGATTTACTGTCTATGGATGAGAAAGAGCGGGAGGAAAAACTGTCTTTCGGACAGAGAACTGTCCGGAAGGTTTTTCTCATTTTAATTTAAAAATTATGAATAAAAAAATTATGCTATTAATTTGCGCCATTGTTTCTATAAGCGGCTATTCGCAGGAAAAGGCGAGCACAACTCAAAATCCCGATGGCAACCTGCATGTTCAGGCGATTGATTTTGTTTATTTTGATGTTTCCGGAAAGACCCTTTCCATGGAGCAGTTTAATGATTCATTAAAAACGGGCAGGTATATACTGACAATAGATACGGATACTCCTACCGCTAAAACGCATTTGGTTAATAAGTACCCGCCCAAAACGGAGATTATCGGGAAAAAAGTGCCGTTATTGATTTATAATGACATATCGGGACAGTCGAGGGAAATCGGCAGAAGTTCAAATATTTCCGTATTAAGTTTTTGGAGTATTACCTGCGCTCCCTGTATCCGGGATTTG
>JAISCL010000343.1 GCA_031265585.1 Tannerella sp.
CGCTTGGCATCTGTCTCTGGCTGAATCTGTATTCGGGAGTACAGGTGTTTTTTCTCGGACTTCCGGGCTGGTTTATAGCCGTAGCCATATATATGATTTTAAGTGTTTATTATCAACGGGAAACTATAGAAAAAAACCGGCGGAAATAAAGTTAAATAAGAGTTATGACAAACAAATTCGGTTTTATTATTTTGATTGTGCTGTCAATGTTGGCGGTGTCATGCGTCAGCAGCAGGAAAGAACCCGCAAAGTGAGTGAAGTATGAAAACAATCCCGTCCTTGGCGGCGGCGATTTGGGAACGGTATTCGATGTATCGCTACTCAGGGATGATGGAGTTTATAAAATGTATAACTCGTGGCGACCGAAAGGCAGTCTTGCCCTGTCAGTCAGCGCCGCCGGCAAACAGTGGAGCCTGCCACAGATTATCCTCGCGCCCAACAGTGAGACGGACTGGGAAAAGGGTATCAATCGCCCAGGCATCGTAAAAAAGGACGGCGTCTATCATCTCTGGTACACCGGTCAGACGCGGGACAGTTCGCGTATCGGTTATGCCACAAGTACGGACGGAATTAACTTTATCCGTCAAAGCGTTGAGCCGGTATTGAAGCCCGAATTGCCTTGGGAGAAAGTTGCCGTGATGTGTCCGCATGTGAATTGGGACGGGACAATATTCCGTATCACGGATATACGGTTATCATTTTCCGGGACAAAGACGGTAAACGTTACAGTCGCGGCGCCGGCTTCCATGTGCTGATTGACGGAAAAGAGAAAACGGCAACGGACAGGTTACCGGACATACCGCTTGTTATTGTATTGGATTAAAGAATAATATCATATGATGACAACAGAAAAAAAATTCACCAAACAGTCCTCCGTATCGTTAAAAGGTAGGAGCGTAGTGCGATTCGCCCCTACACCGGAATATGATTAAAAAAAGAAAACTATATTTAATTTTTGTCTCTATCAATGGATCGCGCAAAAAGTCTGTGCCTTTCCGGTAAAAACACTGTGCGTTTTATATAAAAACACTGTGTGTTTTACCCTAAAACACTGTGTGTTTTTACCGAAAAGTCTGTGTGTTTTTTTTGCGCTGAACGTCAGCGCTTTGAGTTGCCAATTTTATTTTTAAACGATTTGAATGAATTAAATGAATTAACCAATTTTAATAATTGGCGGTGTGAAATACAAAGCAGGTGCAATGAGGGCGGAAGGTCGCCCTTACGCCTGCATTGCGCATATTATGACGACAGATTACTTATTAAAGTTTGCATAAAAATTCTATCTTTGTACAGTGAATATCAAATACCTAATTACAATACAATGACTAAAAAGATTCTGTTTATTTTCAGTTCGGCAATTTTACTGCTTTTATCCGCCTGCGGGCAGGAAGTTTTACCGCCACAGGCATTCCGTCCGGGCTGGTTTTATCATGCCACGGAAGACGACCGCGTGAAAACACCCGAGACGCTATTCAAGATTTATCTCGAATCCGTCGGACGCGGTTCCAGTCTCATTCTCAACCTGCCGCCCGACCGGCGGGGACTGCTTCACGAAAACGACGTGAATGCATTGCTCGGCTGGAAAAAACTCCTCGACGCGACGTTTGCCGTCAACCTTGCTGCAAACGCCAAAGCCAAAGCCGACACGTGGCGCGGGAAATCGCGGCAGTATGCCGCCACGAGTGTGACTGACGGAAACGGGGAAACGTACTGGGCCACCGACGACGGCGTGACGACCGGCAGCATTGAAATCAGCCTGGGTGCGCCGAAGAAAGTGAATTACATCCTGCTGCAAGAATATATCCGTCTCGGTCAACGCGTAAAAGCCTTCGAAGTGGAAGCGAAGAACGGCGACAAGTGGAAAAAAATCGCCGAAAGCACGACCGTCGGATACAAGCGCATCCTTCCGCTCGGCGGTGTCGAGGCATCTGCCGTCCGCGTGCATGTCAGGGAATCAAAAGCCTGCCCGCTGATTTCCAATATTGAGATATATTAGAAAGATTCAATAATAATAAATAGAGAAAAGTATGAAAAAAGTATTTTCAAGAACATCCATCCTGACAGTTATCGCCATACTGCTGGCATTTGGATGTAAAGACAAACTGGCGAATGAGTTTGCAAATCCTCCGGCCGAACAGCGCGTGGGCTGTTACTGGTACTGGATTGACGATGTAATCACAAAAGAAGGCGTGATTGCCGACCTTCACGCGATGAAAAAAGCCGGAATCACACGCGCTTACATCGGATTGACCGGCGGCGGAAAGGACGTGAAATTCATGTCCGAACAGTGGTGGGAACTCATTCACACCGCGATGAAAACCGCGACCGGCCTCGACATCGAAATCGGCATGTTCAACTGTCCGGGCTGGTCGCAATCCGGCGGTCCGTGGATTAAACCGTCGCAGTCGATGCGTTATCTTACTTCGGTTCAATGCATGGTTACGGGTCCAAAAAAGATTTCGGAAAAACTTGCGTTCTCCAGCGGGCAACTGACCGACGTAAACACCGTGGCCTGGGGCGATGAAAGCTATCAGGGAAAACCCGAAGATTTTCAGGATGTCAAAGTTCTTGCCTTTCCGGTCAAAGCGGCGAATATCCAAAACTATTTCGAAGCCGCCGGAGCAAAAATCACGTTTTCGTCAAACATCGACGGTAAAATATTTCCCGTCAAACTTCCCGAAAAAGACGAATCGTCGATCACGCTCACGCTTCCCCAACCGGTATCCGCACAGGGCCTGCTGATCAAAATCGAAGGCCGCTTCAGCAGTCAGGGCGAACTGCAGGCCAAAGTCAACGGCGATTTTGTAACGGTGAAAAAAATCCGCATGGATCGTACGGACACAGGGCTTAGTCGCGGTTTTTTGCCGTTTTCGCCGTTTGCCGTTTCCTTTCCGAAAACGGACGCGTCCGAGTTCCGGCTTGTCTTCCGCAATACGAATAATGCATCCGTTATCGCCCGTGTCTCGCTGACCGAAGCGCCGCTTATCGAACGTTTTCCCGAAAAGACGTTTGCCAAGATGTTCAACAGCCTTGCACCGCCCTGGGACGCATTTATGTGGGAAACAGAAACGGCCGACGCCTCGCTTTCGATTGATCCGGAAAGCGTTATCGACATTTCCGGCAACCTCGCCGCCGACGGAACGCTTACCTGGGATGTACCCGAAGGTGACTGGGTGATTATGCGCACAGGAATGGTTCCGACCGGGCTGCAAAATTCGCCCGCTGTCGAAGGCGGCGCCGGGCCTGAAGTCGATAAACTTTCGTATTCGCTCACTCAAGCTCATTTCGACGCTTATCTCGGTGAAATACTTCGCCGCATTCCTGCCGCCGACCGGAAATCGTGGAAATACAACATCATGGATTCCTACGAAAAAGGCGGACAGAATTTCACCGACAACTTTATCGAAATCTTCCAAGAGCGTTACGGTTATGACCCGCTTCTGTACATTCCGGCATATTTCGGTTTCCCGGTGGGTTCGCCCGAACTGTCGGACCGTTTTCTTTGGGATATGCGCCGTCTTGTCGCCGACCGTATTGCGAACGAATACGCCCGTGCGCTTGCCGACCGCACTCATGAAAACGGACAGCTGACCTGGTTCGAAAATTACGGTTCGTGGGGTTTTGCCGGAGAGTTTTTGCAGTATGGCGGTCAATCCGATGAAGTCGGAGGCGAGTTCTGGACAGGCCGTTTTATCGGCGAACCGGAAATCCGCTGTGCGACCTCATGCGCCCATACTTACGGCAAATCCAAAGTCTGGGCGGAAGCGCTCACTTCCGGCGGCGGGCATTACACGTACTATCCGGGCAACCTGAAACGTCGCGGCGACTGGTCGCTGGCCGAAGGAATCAACGCTTTCATCCTGCACGTGTATATCCAGCAACAGGCCGACAATGTCTATCCGGGAGTCGATGCGTGGTACAATGTCCAGTTTAACCGCAAAAATACATGGTTTTCGCAACTTGATTTATACACCGATTACATCCGTCGTTGCGGACATCTGCTGCAACAGGGCGTTGATGTTTCGGACGTTGCGTATTTTATTGGAGAAGACGCTCCGAAGATGTGCGGCGTTACCGATCCGTCCTGTCCGGCCGGTTATCACTACGACCATATCAACGCCGAAGTGCTGCTGCGCGATGCAGCCGTCATCAACAAAAAACTGGTATTACCGCACGGGACTTCGTATCGCGTCCTGGTGATGCCGCCACAGGAGGAGATTCGTCCTGAAGTGTTTGCAAAGATTGCGCAGTTCGCCGACGCCGGATTACCGGTTATCGCAACGGTTCGTCCGGTCAGGTCGCCCTCACTCGAAAATTATCCCGCAGCCGACCATCAGGTTCGTGAAATCGCTGTCGGTCTCTGGGATAACGGAAAAATTCTCTCTGTCTCTGTGGAGGATTTTTTCAAAAACGACCTCCGGTTACCGCCCGATTTCGTCGCCTCGTCGCCTGCACTTCAATATTCGCACCGTAAAGATGGCGACACGGATATTTATTTCGTAACCAATCAGTCGGGCGATCGTGTTCAGGCCTCGCCAACGTTCCGCGTTTACGGCAAACAGCCCGAACTCTGGAATCCCGTAACGGGTAAGCATCGGTTATTGCCTGCGTTCACCCAAATCGAAGAAAACGGGACTACATCCGTGCCGCTTCAACTGGAGGCGGACGAAAGCGTGTTTATTGTTTTCCGTAAACAGGCGAAGCCGTCGACAAAAAGCGAACTTGCCATGAATTTTCCGGAACCGAAAGTCGTTACGACAGTCAATACGCCCTGGACGGTAACCTTCGAATCCGACGAAATCAAACGCGGACCCGCCGGGCCGGTAATATTCGAGCAATTAACGGACTGGTCGAAACACGCCGACGAGCGTATCAAATACTTTTCCGGGACGGCGGTTTGCAAAACATCGTTCGATCTCGGCAAGAAGCCGGGGGGCGAATTATATCTCGACCTCGGCAAAGTGGTAGCGATGGCAAAAGTCAAAATCAACGGTCGTTATGCCGGCGGCGTCTGGACAGCGCCGTATCGCGTGGATATAGCGCCATTCGTCAAATCCGGTAAAAACGAAGTTGAAATCGAAGTTGTCAGCACCTGGGCAAACCGTATCATCGGCGATCGCAAACTGCCTGTCGAACAACGAAAACTCCATATCGGCCGAGGTCCTGACAGCGATTTATATGAGTCCGGCCTGCTCGGCCCCGTCCAAATCGTAAACTGCAATTAATCAGCTAATGTGAATTTATTTCAAAATTTCAAGGGCCTGTGACAAAAAACAGGCGTAAGAATGAACAAAAAAACAATAAACTATTATATTTATATGACATGAAAAAGTTAATTCAAATATCCATTCTCATTTTAATATACTGATATAAACACCATTGAAAATGAAAAAAACAGTATTTATTTTTTTAGTTGCGGCGTCTGTGTTTCAGCCGCTTTGCAGGCGGCGACATTCCTGCTGTACAGCCGGATCAGCCCGTACCTGCGAGGAAATATGGCACAGTCGTCCAACACTGACAACCGGATAGAAATCATACCGGTTATTTCTGCCGGAGGCGGGAAAAGTATTCTGTTCGTCAATAAAACCGGCGAAAAGATAACCGTCATCAATGGTAAAGGACTGCTTGGCAATAATCTACCGGATGTGAAAGGCCTCCGGTTAGACGGAACCACCCTGCAAAACCCGGCGGAAGCCAATACGAAAAATGCAGTGTATTCAGTAGAAGATATAGCGAAAATTCCGTCCGACATTGTGTTGAATCCATACGGTATGGTGCTATTGACTGATAATGACGAGATCATGCAAAAAGTAAAATTTGATAAAAAATGAAAGAAGTAATAATTAAAAATGTGTATTGTTTTTTAGGATGTGACAGTTATTATTTATTCACATATTAGTCGAGAAAAGTGTAATTTTGTAGCAAAAGAAAATTGAGAAAAATGTATAAAGATAAAATTAAAGAACTTATAAAGATTTTTTTTATGAAAAAGTACTATTTTAATAAAAGCAGGGATGTAGCGATTTTCCTCTGTTGTGTGTTCTGTTTTTTTTCTGTTGAGGCGCAAGTAAATATTGATTGGCAGACATTTCTTGCGAAACAGGATCCGGTGTGGGAAACGCTCCCGCAGAAATTCGATCACGGCGCCTTTCTTGGCAACGGACTGCTTGGCACGACAATCTTTCAGGACGCCCCGCAGCAACTGCGGTTTGAGATCGGACGTTCCGACGTTACGGACCATCGCCGCGATAACGGTCGCCTGCCCATTGGAGGACTGCTGCTGAAAACAGTGGGGAAAATACAGTCCGGCACATTGCGTACCGACCTCTGGAACGCCGAAGTGCGGGGCGAAATCATAACCGACAGGGGGGCGGTGAAATTCCGCGCGCTCAATCACGCTAAAGAAATCGCCCTGATTGTCGATTTCGATTTCGAGGGTGACGAAAAAGACGCCGTATTCCAGTGGGAGCCGAAAGAGGCTGCCGTCCTTCGCGATAAAATCAAGAATGCAAATATCGAAGCCAATCCGCAAGCCGAAAGCGGTCGCGACGGCGATCTAAGCTATTGCGAACAGAAGCGGATTGCAGGCGGGTCGTACACAAGCGCGTGGCGTCTCAATAGCGAGGGTCCGGGTAAGAAACGGCTGACGTTTACCGTCGCCGACGACTTTCCCGGCGACAGGTCGAAACGGGAAGCGCTGAAAACAGTCGAACGGGTTGCGAAAATACCGGTCTCGACGCTCGAAAAGTCTCACCGGCAATGGTGGCACGACTATTATCCGGAGAGTTTCGTGTCCGTTCCCGATTCGCAGATAGAAGGTTTCTACTGGAATCAAATCTACAAGCTCGCCTCGGCAACGCGCCGCGAACGGATGGTTATCGACCTGCTTGGGCCATGGTACCGCGAAACGGGCTGGCCCCGAATCTGGTGGAATCTGAATATCCAGCTTGCATATTCGCCGGTTTATGCAGCCAACCGTCTGGAACTCGGCGAATCCTTCACGAGGTTTATCGACGCCAAGCGGGACAACTTTGTCAAAAATGCAAAGGACATCTGGAAGTTCGACGACTGCGCGACTACTCCGCATACAACCGACTACGAAGGTCTTCGCGGCGACGGAACCGCTGCGCAGGACGGCTACATCAACCCAGGCGACTTCACCTGGGCGCTGCATCTCTACTGGCAGCAGTACCGTTTCTCGATGGACAAATCGCTTGTTACCAACCATAAGAAACATGCATTTTATCCCCTGCTCAAGCAAAGCGTCAATCTGTATCTGAAACTGCTCAAAAAAGGCGATGACGGCAAGCTGCACCTGCCCAAATTCCATTCGCCCGAATATGGCGACGACGAGGACAACAACTACAACCTCTCGCTGCTGCGCTGGGCTTGCGGGACGCTGCTGTATCTGGACGGACGTTACGGATTCAAAGATCCGATGCGTCCGGAGTGGGAGCGCGTCATGCGCGATCTTGTCGATTATCCGCAGGATGAAAACGGTTTCCGCATCGGGAAAAACATAGCATTTAAACACTCACACCGTCACTGGTCGCATATATTAATGGTATGGCCCCTGCATGTCCTGTCGCCGGAGCGTCAGGCGGATAGGGAGGCTGTAGTGAAATCTGTCAAACACTGGCTGACGGTGGAGGACGCCAAGGGAATCAATGGCTGGTCTCTTGCAGCGGCATCGGCGATGCACTCGTGTCTCGGCGACGGCGACAATGCCTTGCGCTGCCTGCGGGCGCATCACAATTCGAAAGTATCCGTAATGCCGAATACGCAGTATATCGAAGGCGCACCGGTGATTGAATGTTCGCTTGTCGCCGCGCAGTCGCTTCAGGAAATGCTGATGCAGAGCTGGGGCGATGTGATACGGATTTTTCCGGCAGCGCCTTCGGAATGGAAGGAGATTGCGTTCCAAGACCTTCGCGCCGAAGGAGCTTTCCTGGTGACTGCCTCGCGTAAGAACGGCAGAACAGCCTGGATCAGGATAAAAAGCCTCGCCGGAGAGCCGTGCAGAGTGAAGCCGGATTTCAAGGACACGTTCAAACTGTCGGACGCTTCGGTCGCTGTCAGGGAAACCGAAGCGGGCGTCTTTGAACTCAGTTTGAAAAAGGGACAGGAGGTAACTCTTTATCAGAATGAAAACGACGTCAAGCCGGTTGCACCCGTTGCAATACCGCAGGAAAAGGCAAACTTCTGGGGAGTAAAAAACGCTCCCGTTAACAATGAATAATGTTTGTCATTGTCTGCAATGTGTATAAGTAGCTTATATTGAGACCAGTTGAATTGCGTCCGCACTGCGGACGCAATTCCAACACAAAGGTAATCAACATTTCCGGTTTTATTTAA
This sequence comes from Tannerella sp., assembly GCA_031265585.1. Classification (GTDB taxonomy): domain Bacteria; phylum Bacteroidota; class Bacteroidia; order Bacteroidales; family Tannerellaceae; genus Tannerella. Next base: position 8,356 of record JAISCL010000343.1, read on the forward strand.
TCCAACATACTCACTAACTCCTTTTTCATCTCTTCGTCAATCTCCCGGTAACGATTGAAAGCCTTGCTGCCTTCTTTATGTCAACTTAATGCGCCAACCAAATTCGGGTCTTTTACCTTTTTATAGATAAGTACCCATCAAAATTAGTATAGATTAAAATTGCTGATGTTAATATTGGTGTGTTCACTCGTCCCATAATGGGTGCAAAGATAATAATATGAATTAATTATTTATTATGGGGCGAATATCATAAACTTCTTCCGGATAGTGACTTAAGTGAAACAATGCCAAAAGGATCCGGCACGTACCATTCTTCTTAAATATTAAAAATTCATTCTCCTGAAAAATAATTGGTGAAACATTTGGGCAATAATCGAAAGGTTATCATATTTGCACTGTCCAATAAGTTAATAAAATAAAAGAAGCAATTAACAGGCCCCGCTTTAAGTGGGGGCATAAAAAACAGAGCTATGTTACAGGAAGATTTAAAAAAACTGAGTTTAGTTAATGGGCATGAGTCATTTGCATTACAATTAAAAGATTTATGGGAGAAATATCCTGATCAACAAAATGACATAAGAATTTATGCAGAAAAATTTTTGAGTAAAGGAACGGAAGAATTAGAGAAAAAGATCAATGAAGTTTCAGTCAGGATATAGTTGCTTGAAAGTACCGAAATACTTCCATTGTCCTATATTGCAAGACATTATTTTAATAAGACAAAATCATAGCTGTATCAGCGTATTAATGAAAATTCTGTTGGTTGGTGTCGGTCGGGCAAACTGACGGGAACATGGCTAATCTGGCGGGAAGTATCTCAATCTTTCACTTTGTATCCTTTCCATCCGTAACAGGCGCAATAGACAAAACACAGCAGGGGAACAATATACGCCATGCAGTAATAATCGCCGAATAGCCTTAACAGGTAGCCGGTCAGGGGCGGCATCACCACGCAGCCGACAATCGCCATCACCAAAAAAGCCGAACCGCTTTTGGTCTTTCCGCCCAAATCTTTCAATGCCAGCGAAAACTGGGTAGGATAAGTGATCGACATGAAAAACGAAATGCCCACCATGGCATAAATCCCCGTCATGCCGCCGAAGCATACGACTGCCGCACAAAGCGC
>JAISCL010000347.1 GCA_031265585.1 Tannerella sp.
AGGCGTTTCTTTCGAAGCATTCTGGATGGACGAGACGGAAATAACAAACGCTAAATATCGCGAGTTCGTTTACTGGGTGCGCGATTCCCTGATCCGCACCCGCCTGGCGTCTCAGGAATATGGCGGTAATGAATTGTATATGATTACCGAAGACCGGTATGGCGAACGCGTTGAACCACACCTGGACTGGAGCCGTCCGATTCCCTGGCGGCGCGCTAGCGAAGACGAAGCGCGCGCCATTGAGAGCGTTTATTTCACGAATCCCGCTACCGGCGAACGCGGGCTTGATCCCAGGCAAATGAATTACAAATATGAATGGTATGATTATACTGCCGCCGCATTGCGCCGTAACAACCTGGAGCCGTCCCTGCGTGTGAGGAATACGGACATAGCGATGGATCCCAACGAAGAAATAAGCATATCGAAAGATACGGCATATATAGACGATAACGGACGTATCGTTAACGAAACCGTCACGCGTCCGTTAAGCAATCATTTTGATTTTCTTCATACGCGCATTGTGAATATCTATCCGGATGAAACGGCGTGGACGAACGATTTCAAGAATGCCTACAACGAGCCTTACCTGCGGATGTATTTCATACATGCGGGATACGATGAATATCCGGTGGTAGGCGTGTCGTGGGAACAGGCGACCGCGTTCTGTGTCTGGCGGACTCATAAATACAAAGGGTCGCTGGATTTGCCTGCGGGGCAGGTGATCGAACCCTATCGCCTGCCGACGGAAGGAGAGTGGGAATATGCCGCGCGGGCGGGAAAAAACGAAAATAAATACCCCTGGTCGACGGAAGGCCTTAAAGACAGTAAGGATTGCTTTATGGCAAACTTTAAGCCCGGGGAAGGCAACTATACGGAAGACGGTCATCTCATCACGGCGCGTGTAGCTTCGTTTTCGCCGAATGAATTTGGCCTGTATGATATGGCCGGCAATGTGGCCGAATGGACTTCGACGGTCTTTTACGAATCGGGGCCTAAGCAGATGAGCGACATCAATCCGGAACTTCGTTACGATGCTGCGAAGGAAGACCCGTATGATATGAAAAAGAAAGTGGTGCGTGGCGGTTCGTGGAAAGATGTCGCCCGTTTTATCCGTTCCGATGTGCGTACGTTTGAATATCAGAATGAGACGCGTTCCTATATCGGTTTCCGTTGCGTCCGTACACAGGTCGGGTTTTCAAACTCAAAAAAAGGAAAGAAATAATAATCATATAAATCATGGGTAAATATAATAGATACAAGAACAGGATAGAGATGTTCCTTTCGAGCGAAAGGGGTAAACGCATTCTGAATTTTCTGTATAGTTGGGGGGCGGCTATTGTAATTATTGGCGCACTGTTCAAACTGCTGCATCTTCCGTATGCGAATCAGATCCTTTTTGCTGCGATGATCACGGAAGCGTGTGTGTTTTTTATTTCGGGATTTGAACGCCCTGATAACGAATATCACTGGGAAGAAGTCTTTCCTGTCCTCAATTCTAAAAATCCGCTGGATCGTCCGGACTTTGCAGGCGGAGGTAGTGGCGCAGTCATTGTCGGTGACGGCTCAGGCGGTCTCGGTGACGGCGTGGGCGGTATTGGCGACGGTGCGAGCGGCATCGGTGGGGGCGCAATTGGCATCGGCGGCGGCGCAGGCGGCATCAGCGGCGGTACATTTGGCATTGGCGGCGGCGCAGGCGGTACCGGTGGCGGCGCAGTTGTTGTCGGCGGCGGTGCAGGCGGTGCAGGCGGCGGTGCGATTATTGTCGGCGGCGGTGCAACAGGCATCGGCGGTGGCGATGCGGCAAATGTCGGCGGCGGCGATGCGGCAGGTACCGGTGGCGGTATGGTCATTATCGGCGGTATGCCGGGTACGGCAGGTATGGGAACGGGTTCCGATACCGGAATGGCTGGCGGCGGAGTTTTCTGCACTCCGACTGAACAGCCGGCTCCGAAGCCATCCCCGCAGCATCTTGTGAATGCCGGTATGGCGACCATGGGGCTTAATATATCGGAGCAGGATTCGGAAGTCCTCGCTGAAAGCATAAAGAAACTGAACAGTGCGGCAGAACAGATTTCCAAAATGGCAGACCTTACGGAAGCGACCCAGTCGTATATTGACCAAATATCCACGGTATCCCGGAATATGGAGAAATTCGGCGAGATCACCAGTTCGCTCGGAGAGGTGTCCGATACGCTTATTAATTCCTGTAAGGCGATCTCCGGATCTGCTGAAACGGATGCGGAAGAAAAGCCAAAGAATTATGTGGAACAGATGTCTAAGCTGAATGAAAATATTTCAGAGCTTAACCGGTTCTATGAATCGCAGTTTTCCGGACTCCGTTCGCAGATGGAAACGGTACATCTGATAAATGCGGGATTAAACCGTATCCGCGACCTGTATGACAGTTCGATTGTTGACAGTGCGGCATTCCGGAATGAAAACGAACGGATGGCCCAGCTCCTGACCCAGCTAAATCAGGTTTACAGTCGCCTGTTGCAGGCGATGACCGTCAATATACAGGGTGGAGGATACCCGCCGGCGGGACAGCCGGGATATCCTCCTTACCAGGGAGGATACAGGTGATATTTTATTAAAGGAAATAAAGATGGCAGGAGTATCAAGAAAGCCCAATTCGCCGCGTCAGAAGATGATCAATCTGATGTATCTGGTCTTCATCGCAATGATGGCCCTCAATGTCTCGTCGGAAGTACTGGATGGATTTGAACTGGTTGAAAACAGTCTGCGCATTTCTACGGAAAATTCTACCAAACGCAACGAACAGGTCATGGGAAAACTCAACCTGGCCAATGAAGCGAATCCCGCGAAAGCAGGCGAATGGTATAGCAGGGGAGAGGATGTTAAAAAACAGTCGGCTGAACTGGTCGATTATATCAATGAATTGAAGCTCCGTATCGTACAGGAGGCCGACGGCAAGGAAGGGAATATGAACGATATAAAGCAAAAGGACAACCTGGAAGCCTCATCCAGGGTGATGCTGGCGCCTGTCGTGGGAGAAGGGAAGAAACTGAGGGACCGCCTGGAAAATTATCGCGGGAACATGTCCGTGTTTGTAGGTGATCCGGCTAAAATAGCCATATTCGAATCCCTCTTAAACACGGAAGCCCCCCGGAAAGCCGGCATCATACCCAGTTCATGGGAAGCGGCGCTATTTGAAAACATGCCGGTTGCGGCGGCCATCACACTGCTGACAAAGATACAGAGTGATATCCGCTACGTGGAAGGGGAAGTACTCTCTACACTGATCACGAATGTGGATGAGGGCGACTATCGCGTAAACAAAATGGAAGCGCTGGTGATCCCCAGGAGCCAGATCGTAACGAACGGGACGCCCTATCAGGCGCAGCTGGTACTGGCGGCGGTCGATTCCACCCGCCGTCCGGAATATTTCCTGAATGGAAAGAAACTGGATGACGAATGGATCACAATCTCGTCGGGTGTGGGCGAGCATCAGCTGAGCGGTGAAATTGTTGCGGACGGGAACCGGTATCCTTACACAGCAAGCTATTCGGTAACGGCCTCGACGGCTACGATCGCGCCTGTGTTAATGAACTTCCTCTATGAACAGATTGATAACGACCTCGAAATAGCCATGCCCGGCATTGCGAGCGGGGCCGTGAGCGCGCGGCTGAACGGGCAGGGAAGTATTCAGAAAAAGCCGGGTGAAAATAATATATGGACAGTAAGGGGGCTTAACCTGTCCGGTTCGCCGGAAGTGGAGGTCGTTCTTTCCGCCAGTGTAGCGGGGCGTACGGTTTCCGAGAGTAAAAAGTTTAAAGTCCGTCCGTTACCCCCTCCGCTACCGTTCATTACCTATAAGGATGCAAACGGGACGCCCCGCAAGTTCACCAGCGGCGCCATTTCCAAACGCATTCTTGTGGAAACAAACAGCATAGAAGCCGCCGTTGACGACGGCATGCTCTATGTGCCTCATACCGTGACGGGTTTCACCATGATAATCGTTGACGGGATGGGAAATTCGATACCGGAAGTATCTACCAGCGCAGAATTTACGCCGCGTCAAAAGGAATATATACGTAACCTCCCGCGGGGGAAACGCTTTCATATCGGCCAGGTGAAAACGCTTGACCCGGCAGGTAACCCCGTCAGTATAGGCTATTCTATGGAAATCATCATAAACTAACAATATAAGGCATGAAACGTTTTTTTATATATACAGGTGTTTTACTTCTTGCGGCCAGCGCAGCTGTCAGTGCGCAGAACCCGGATCAGCGCGCCCCCCGCGTAAGCCGGGGAGGAGGAGACCGCCCGAACCGTGGAGGACAGGTCGAAAACAATAGCGGATTGCCGGCACTGACCGTGCGCGCCCAGATTCTGAACGAACAGCTGACACGCGATATCGGGAACGCACGCTGGATGCGTGTGATTTACCGTGAACTGGATCTGACGCAGGAAAAAAACGCGCCGTTATATTATCCGGTCCAGGAGATGAACGGGATGAAAAACCTTTTTACCACCCTGTTCCAGTTAGTGAGCGAAGGCAAAATACAGGTGTACAAATATCTTTTGGACGGCGGCGAATCGTTTGAAGAAGATAACCGGCTGTCCTTTAAAGATATGCTGGACAACTTCAGCATTTTCTACGAGGAAGTCCCTGCCGGGGGTGGACAGCCGGCCCGGTTTGTCATCAATGAAAGCGACATCCCTTCGCAGGAAGTCCGGTCGATTCTGGTAAAAGAAGCCTGGTATTTTGACCAGAATAATTCGATCTACGACGTAAAAACGCTCGCCCTCTGTCCGATCGCATTCATCATCTCCGATATAGGCGAACAGCGCCAGCCCATGTTTTGGGCTAAATATGAAGATATACGTCCCTACGTGAAGAATAATTATGTCATGACGTCCAATCTAAACAATGCAAAAACCTTCACGATCGATGACTATTTCCGCCGCCGCATGTTTGACGGGGAGATTGTAAAAACCGAAAACCTGATGAACCTGGCATTGCGCGAATACTGTCCGACACCGGATTCGATGCTCGCGGAACAGCAGCGTATTGAAGGCCAGCTAAAATCCTTCAATGATTCGCTGTGGATACAGCCGGATACGACCGTCGTTTTAAGCAAAAAGGAAGCAAAAAAAGCCCGCAGTTCGTCCTCCGCCCGCGGATCTTCAAAAAAAGAAGGCGTCTCTTCCGATAATAACAAAGCCTCAGCGCCCAAACAGCAAAAGCCCAAAGCGGAAAAAGCCACCAAATCAGCCCCGGCCCGCAGCATACGAAGATAGCTATTCAAGTTAAAAATCAAAAATTCCCACCCCGTGAAACCGGGACGCCATGCCGGCAGCAATCCCGTCTATAACGGTTAAAAATCCAATCGGGCATTCATATCAATAGAAAGTCAGGGCATCCATATCAATAAAAAGAGGCTTTATGAATGCCCTGCGGACAGGGCGCAAAACCGGGCCGGGCGAAATATACTACATCCTTTCAAACAGTCGCCTTACAGAATCCCGTAACCGGATTATCGCCCGGCAGAAAACGGTTCTCCGGGCGATTTATTCCTGCGGAACAGGCAGCGGCGGAAGACCGGAATTTGAAATTCAAAATCTTTAACACTTTTTTTTTCAACCGGCAATCATTTTTCAAAATATATGCATATCTTTGCGGTGAAATATAAATAAATACTTTTAACACCGAAAGAAAAACCGATACAATGAACAGCAATTACCAATCTTCCGTTTCGACGCGTACTGCGTTCCGTTCCTGTTCCGCCGCCCCGGCCGCACGCCGCGTCCGGTTGCAGGGAACAGGGAAGTCCCCCCAATTTCAGGGGACGTCCCGGAACTTCGCAGGGCCTCCCCGGAACTTTCCAGGGCCTCCCCGGAATTTGCATAATGAGTTAAGTTGAACATACATTATAATTATTACTAACCTAAAAAAACATTTTATTATGGCATTACATGATTATCTTCCCGGATCATACGCGAAACTGCTCACATGGCTGACCAACTTCATCGCGTACCTGAACAAAGCAGATGTTAGAACCCGCCTGGGCCTCAGCGCTGACCTCGTAGACAGCCTGAAGACCCTGATTGACGTCTTCGTCGCTGCCTGCAAGGCGGCCGATGCAGCCAACGCCGGCAGCGTTGACCGCCTCAACCGGCAGGAACAGGCCAAAAGTATTACGAAAACCATCCGGCATTTCGTTAACATAAACCTGCGCTACAACGAAGCCGTAACCGATGAAGACCGCAAGCAGCTCGGCCTGACGATCCCCGACGCGAAGCCTACTACCGACAACGATCCGGCCGAATACCCCGAAATCGAAGCCGACACCAGTATCCTCCGGCAGATCAAGTGCCGCTTCCTCAACCGCGAGCACCGCACGGCCAAGCCGCGGCGCGTGCACGGCATCGAAGTGCTTCACGGCTTTGTCCCCGCCGGCGAAAAGCCTTCGCTCAAGCACCTGACCCACTCTACCTTCTCCACACGCGCCATTAAGAAGCTCGACTTTACCGACGAGGAACGCGGAATGCGCCTCGGCCTCTGCGCACGCTACGAGAACAATACCGGCGGCAAAGGCCCGTTCGGCCCCATCGTCATCGTATTCGTCCCCTGACGGAGGAGTGGAGAGTGGAGAATTGAAAGCCGGCCCTGCGGCAGGACGGGATTTATTTCCGTCGCGTGCAGCGGCGGGACAGGTCCCGCCACTGCACGCGACGCCTTTTAAAGTCCGGATTTTTCCAGTTCGACATACAGGTTCCAGAAGAACCAGAGTCCCGCACTCGTATGTGTGCCGGGTGTTTTGCGGAAAGAGAGGCTGCCTCCGTGTTTTTTATGCTCCGAGGCGTACTGTTCTGCCTGTTCGTAATAGACGGTTTCGTCGCCTTCGCCGTGCGTCATGATGAACCGGCAATGGTTTTTCCAGGGTTTTACGCTGTTTTCTTCCAGTATTTTATTGAGTTCTTCCTGGTTCCTGTTTTCCAGGAAACCGGCGGTAAACAGATCCGCCGGCCTGTCGGTGAAAAAGCGGCTGTAATCTTCATGCTGCCCGTCCAGGTAAGCGGCTGCCTGCGAGGCGTAGGGTTCTTTCAGGCAGTCGCTCATTACGAGTTGCTGGTAGCCGTTTTCCCTGTATCCCAGCAGGGCCAGGGGAAAGAGGTAGGGCTGCGGCAATCTTGCCGAGGCGCGGATCAGGTCGGCTTCCCGGAGCAGGTTGCAGGGTGAGCCGCCCGTAAAAAGAAGGTCTACGGGCATCTCCCCGTACGAATCGCCGGTTTCCAGCTCGCGCGCCAGTTGCAATGAGACGTAGGCTCCGAGCGAGTATCCGGAGATGATCAGCCCGCTTTTCTCCGCGTACTTTTCCATTCCGAGTACCGTCCGGGCGGCTTTCAGGTATTCGAGCGACGTACGGGTCATCGATTCCTTTTCCACATAGGGGATGTAACACTGTCCGAAAGAATCGCCGAAGCCCGGATAATCCGGGATCATCACGGCCAGTCCGTGATTAAACGCTTCAATCAGCCAGAAGAGGATATGGGGATCCGGGTCGCTCCGGGCCATGCGCACGGTAGGCGCTTCACGCTGCAGGACATACGTGTACGGGGGCGCAACGGCCTGGCGGAAGGCGCGTCCTTCTTCGGGCGGGGGCGCAATGAGCAGGCCGGAGAGGCTGATTTCCGTACCCGGCCGGCCCGGATGTTCCGATGCGACGGACAGTTTGTAAACACGCATCTGGACGTCGCCGTCATAGCGCACGCTTCTGTCGATAAGGCTTAAAAGATCGAAGGCGCCGCCTGTATATTCCTTCTTAAAATCCGATTCCAGGCCCTTCAGGTCGTCGAATGAGTATTCTTTCAGCACTTCATATTTTATGCGCGGCGCGACGGGGATTTCAGGCGTTTCGGAATCGTCACGGTCCGAACAGCCCGCTGTAAAAACGGCCAGTAAGAGCAGGACGGCTGATTTGCGGTATTTTTCCATTGTCTTTTTTATTTGTGATTACTTGCCGCCCCTGTCCAGGGCGACTTCCGTTGTGTAGGGGTAAACCAGGGAGGTGTATGCAAAGAGGCTCCGGCAGCGCAGGATTTTCAGGGAAGGCATGGGGGCCAGTTCCACGATTTTCAGCGACGGATGCGTGCGTATGTCAATTTCCGTCATCGGGTTATTCATGCATTTCAGGTGCTTCATCGAGGGGATTTCGTTGACGTCGATGCTTTCCATCCGGTTGCCGTAGCAGTAAAAATTTTCGATCATCCGGTTTTCCGTCAGGTCGACGCGTGTAAGCAGGTTATCACCGCAGTCAAGCGTTTTCAGGGACGGGTTTTGGGAAACATCCACGGATGAAATCCGGTTATTGCTGCAATTGAGTTCTATCAGCGCCCTGTTGCGGGAGACCGGGATCTGTTCCATCCGGTTGCCGCTGCAGTCCAGTTTTGCCAGCCCGGACAGGTGTCCGACGGCGATCGTTTCCAGCCTGTTGTCGTTGCATATCAGGCTGTCAAGGAGCAGGTTCAGGCTCAAGTCAAGCGTTTCCAGGTGATTGTATCCACATTCCAGCGTTGCAAGCTTTGTATTGTTGCTTACATCGAGTTCGATCAGGCGCGCCGCGCTGCAGCGCAGTTCCGTCAATGCGGCATTGCGGCTGACGTCTATTACAACCAGGTTGTTAACCGTGCAGCACAGCGCCGTCAAGAGCGGATTCTCCCGTATCTCGAGCCGGTTCAGCCTGTTCCGGCTGCAGTCAAGCGTCCGGAGCGAAGGGTTGAAGCTCAGGTCAAGCTCCGTGATTTTATTCCTGCGGCATATCAGGGTTTCGAGCGCCGCGAAGTACTGTATTCCCTCAAGCGAGCGGATTTCCATGTCCGAACAGTCAAGGAACTTAACCGTCCGGGCTTCGGGGCCGGAGAGCAGGCCGTCGCCGTCCGCGTCAAATTGAGAGAGGAGGCAGGCATGAAAGGCGGAATCGGGCACAGCGATGCTTCCGGCATGTGAACCGAGTTCTTCCCGCTTCTTTTCTTTTTCGGCATGTCTGGTTTCGGCATAATGGCGGTTTGATTCGGCCATGCGCCGTACTTCCTGCTTTTTCCGTTCCGATTCGCTGATTTCCACATCGGTGTATGCTTTTCCGCGTTTCGTTCCGGCGCCTGCCCCGGCCATTTCAGCCTGCCGCGTTTTCTTCGGGGCCTCCGTTGCGGGAGTGATCATCGCCAGTCCTTCTTCCTCCTTTTCAAAGACAGTCACCTCTGCAACACCGGCTTCATTGACGGCATAGAGGACGGCGGTCTCTTTTGAATAGCTGATCTTGCGGAGCTCATTCCCTTTGCCGATACGGATCGAGGCCAGTGTCGGCATCGCATTGCAGTACAGGTTTTTCAGGCTGCCGTTACGGCTTACGTCAAGCGTCGTCAGCCTGTTGATGCTGCATTCCAGTTCGCCCAGCGCCACATTCCGGGAGAGATCCAGCGTATCGATCCGGTTGCTCCCGCAGTCAAGGTCGGCGAGATTTACAGCATGACCCGTCTCCAGCTTTGTCAGCCGGTTATGTGAACAGTTCATCTTCCGCAAATCCGTATTCCGGGCAATGTCCAGCACGGGAAGGCGGTTTCCCGAGCAGTCCAGGAAACGCAGCAGCGTACATGCGCCGACATTCAGCGAGGCAAGCTCATTCCGGCTGCAGCTAAGGTAGGTGAGCGCGCCGCACCGGCTGACATCCAGTGAATCAATCCTGTTATTATCGCAGATCAGTTCTTCCAGCAGGGGATTACGGCTGACGTCCAGCGTTCCTATGCGGTTATTCCTGCAGTTCACGTCCGTCAGCAGCATGTTATGGCTCAGATCGATCGTGTCCAGCTGATTATTGTGGCAGTACAGTTTCTTCAGGGCGGTGTTGCGGCTGATGTCAAAGGACGTAAGCAGCCCCTTTGCGAACGGGCCGGAAGGAGTGCAGTCCAGTTCTTCCAGCGATGTAAAATACGCGATTCCTTCGAGGGAAGAAATCTTTTCCGTTGAAAACTTCATGCGTGTAACGGCTTTTGCCTCCGTCTCCGAAATCTCACCGTCCCCGTCGGAATCAAAATGCTCCACAAGAAAGGCCTTAAACGCTTCGTCCGGAACGGGGACATGCTGCGCCCGCATCCCGGCGGCCAGTCCCAAAGCCAGGCATATACCTGTAATTTTCTTTCCCATCCGTATCCTGTTAATTTACACGAAGCGCCCCGGTCAGTTCATCTGCCGACCCGAAGCCGTGCCGGTTGCAATAATCATTGATTCCGTCTATTACTTTTATGGAAATTTCCGGATCTATAAAGTTATACGTTCCGATCTGTACGGCCGCAGCTCCGGCCAGCATGAACGCTACGGCATCTTCCCACGAAGCGATCCCGCCAAGCCCTATGACCGGTATGTTAACCGCACGCGCCGTCTGCCATACCATCCGCAGAGCGACCGGCTTCACGCACGGGCCGGATAATCCGCCCGTTACAGTCGACAAAACCGGCTCACGCCTTTCCACATCGACAGCCATCCCCAGCAGCGTGTTGATAAGCGATACGGAGTCAGCCCCCTCCGCCTCCACCGCACGGGCGATCTCCGTAATATCGGTTACGTTCGGAGATAATTTTACGATTAATACCTTGGGATACACCTTTCGCACGGCGCGAACCACTTCCGCCGCAGACGAAGCGCATACGCCAAAAGCCATCCCGCCCTGCTTTACATTCGGACATGAGATGTTCAGCTCAATAGCCGGTATATGTTCGAGCGTCCCCATCTTCTCGGCGCACGCTACATACGTATTGATGGACGAACCGCTGACATTTACGATCATATTCGTGTCTATCCCGCGTATGGCAGGATAAATCTCCTTTACAAAATAATCGGCGCCCCTGTTCTGCAACCCAACGGCGTTCAACATGCCGGAAGGCGTCTCAGCCATGCGGGGAGACGGATTCCCTTCACGCGGCTCGGCCGTCGTGCCTTTGACAATAATGCCCCCGATCCGCGACAGATCTATAAAATCGGAATATTCAAGACCGTACCCGAATGTGCCGGAAGCAGTCATGACCGGATTTTTCAGGGTCATCGCTCCTATTCTCGCCGTCAGATCTGCCATGTCAGTTGATTTATGTTAAATACCGGCCCCTCCGTACACACACATACATTCCCTTCCGCCGTATGTTCAATGCAGCACAGGCAGGCTCCTATCCCGCACGCCATCCTGTTTTCGAGGGAAACATCACAGGCGACGTGCATGGCCTTCGCATATTTCGCCACGGCTACCATCATCGGCTTCGGGCCGCAGGCATACAGCCGGTCAAATTTCCTTTCCGCCAGTATCCTGTGGTGGGTGACAAAGCCTCTTTCGCCCGTCGAACCGTCCTCCGTTGTGAGATAAACGTCACCGTTTTTTTCAAATTCATCCAGTTGCATGAGTTCATCCTTCGAACGCGCACCCAGCAGGAAGGCAGGCCTGAAACCCAGGCTTTTCAACGTATCGCCCAGGTAAAGCATCGGAGCCGCGCCCGCGCCCCCTCCGATAAGAAGCAGGTTCGACCCGGCAGGTAACTGTGGCATCGAAAAACCGTTCCCTAACGGAAGCATGATGTTCATAAGATCCCCGGACTGATATTCCGCCATGCGCCTCGTCCCCTCTCCAACGATCCGGACAAGAAGCCAAAGCTCATTCGCCTCCCTGTCAACATAATTAATCGAGACCGGACGGCGCAGGAAAGACCCGTCCACACGAACCTGGACAAACTGCCCGGGAATCATCCCGGGCAGCTTCCTGTCCGACGTCAGTTTCAATAAACAGTACAGGGGATGAAGACGCACGTTCTCCACTACCCGCATATCCATCAAATATTTCTTCATTTGCCTCATTGCCCCTTCCTATTTCAAAAACCGGATGGAAAACGGATAAATCCAGTTCTCGCCATTAATCGCTTTTATCATGGCAATAACAATGAAAACAATCATCATAATCGCCACCGCGGGAAGCAAAACCATCGCGATACACGTAATACACATCGCCAGGCAATAAATCAGATAACTCAGCTCGAAGTTCAGGATGTTCTTCCCCGCCTCATCCACAAGCCGGCTTTTTTCCCTGAACAGAAGCCACATAATCAACGGAGCAATAAAACTCGACAAAAACTGGGAAGCATGCATAAGCGTCACAAACGCCTTTTCATCAATCCCCAGATCCCAGCCCGCCGAACTTACGCCATACGGCGAAGCCAGTATCCGCGCCTTCTCACGTTCATATTCATCCTGTGAGATAGCGCCCTCGTCCAAAAGCCTCTTCAGCTTTTCCAATTCATCATAAATACTCATATCCGATAATACATTAAATTTCAACCCAACTGAAAACGCCGCATTTCATCTGCCCAAGCCCGCCGATGCAAATGCCACATTTCCCATTACAACAATCAGAATGCAATATTACGAAATATTTATGACATAAGCAATTTATACAAACCGGGGATCATTACAGCCCATCCCGGTTTTCAATCCGCGAACGGGAAAATCTTTTTTCACCTGTGCTCCCGCATGGTATAACGCCGGCCTGTTTTTGCATCAAAATTTTTTGCAAAGTATAAGACGATATGAAATTCAAAGACTATGTAGGGTCTGCTGAAAAACCCTCAATAACTTGTGATATAAGATAATATATGTATATTTGAGGGATTTTAGTGCAAAGAAATATGAGTAAAGAGTGAAAAAGTCGTGCATTTAATCCGCGCTACGAGAGCCCTTGCAGGGGAAATTGGCCGGTTTTGAGCACCCCTTCGACAGGGAACCGGATTCATCCAATCGTTGGGTTATGCTGGCCAAATTGATTCCCCGGGATGAGATAGCCGGCATCTATTACAAGAAC
>JAISCL010000020.1 GCA_031265585.1 Tannerella sp.
GTTAAGACTTGTATATTAACAGAAAACGGTTTTTAAAACATTTCCAAATATCCGTTAGGACATTCATTGATGAAACTTCTATGAGGTTTTGGTCTGAAGGGCTACTTTTTCTATTGATATTTATTCTCTTATGGGAATAAACAGGATTATAATGAGTTTAAATACAGAAATGCAGTTTGCTTATTTAGATCTCGACGGACTTGTGGAAATGATTAACCGTCGACCATGATTCCGTATCCTTTGCCGTAAACACGTTTTATTTTTATTCCCGGATAATCTTTTAAGACTTTCCTTATTCTTGAGATTGACGAATCAAGATGATTATTTAGACGTGAAAAATCGCCTTTCCATACGGAACACAACAAATCATGACGGGAGACTGTTTCATTTTGTTTCCGGAGCAAAACTGATAAAACCCGGGCGTCCTTGTCGTGAAAGGTATAAGTTGTATCATTTATTCTGACCTCCTGATTGCAAATCGTTATATTATAACCGCCCGGATTATATTTCTCCATCTCCGGCGGGTTGAGAAGTCTTTTTATCTGCGCAAGAAGAACGTGGAAGTTAACCGGCTTTTGGACATAATTGACCACTCCCAGATCGTATCCTTTCACCTGACTGTCCTCCTCACATTCCGTACCGGTCATCATAATCACCGGGATGCTGTTATTCACTTCCCTGATCTCCTTCATAACTTCAAAACCGTTTATCCCCGGCAACATAACATCCAGCAAAACAATGGAAAAATGCACCTTTTTATATGCCCTGACCGCTTCCTCGCCGGAAATGACGTATGTTACCTTATAACCATTTTCTTCAAAAAAATCTTTCAGTACCAACACCAGTACCGCATCGTCCTCTACGATCAAAATCCTGGGACAAACCATAGCCCGTCAATTTACAGTATTATTATCAATCGGCATAAGGACAATAAACTCACTGCCGGATCCCACACCCTGACTGTTTACTTCGACGACGCCGCCATGCGATTTGACGATGGACTTGACGTAAGTAAGCCCAAGCCCAAATCCCGGTTTACGCCGCACGGCACGATGGCGGGCGCGATAAAATCTGTCGAATATGCGTTTAAGGTCGGAGGCAGAGATCCCTATGCCGTTATCTTTTACGGATATGCGTAAATATTCGCCGTCGTAATCAACCGACAAATCAATCACCAAATCTTCACCGGAATATTTTATCGCATTCTCAATCAGGTTCTCAATGACGTTGGCAAAATGATTCTCGTCAGCGTATATCACCGGATGCTCCGGTCGGATATGCAGGTTCATTTTCACCGGCTCATTATTATATCCCGTAGCATCAGGCGTTTTTGCAGGCAAGCGATACTTCTCTGTTAACGCCTCCAGAAACGGGCGTACTTCAATTTTCGATTTATCAAGCGACAAGGTGGACTTGTCATTATTGCTGATCTGCTGTATGCGGCTTGTGTATGCCGTCAGCTTGTTCAATTCATTCATTGCCAGTAGCGCGTATTGCGATGCTTTGGCCACATTATTATTTTTGAGATAATGAGGAATCAGCGACACAAGGCTAATCGCGGCAGATATAGGCCTGCGAAATTCGTGTGTCATTGAATCAACGGAATCCTGACGCATCTTTTCTTTTTTCCACTGGATGGTGATTGTACGTCCAAGCGCAAACAAACATGCGATTGCAATCATAATAAGCACGATTGATAACACAAGCTGGTAAACCATTCGCCGGAGAAGCGTGATGACAGGATTGTCGACATACGCTTTCACCCCCATACTGTCCATAATATCTATCACCATCATATCCGACGATACATACAGGCCCGAACCCGGATATGAATCCGCGCGCGAAGAATTTATCAGTCTGTTACCGTTAAGATCATAATGTTCAACATACGTATCCTTTACCGGAAATTTACCGCTCTGCATTTCCCGAAAAAAAAATTTCATTTAAACGTGAAATGTTTAGGGAAGCATAGTCATTCAATATAAATTGAATGATTTTAAGATTCGCATTGGGGTCCTGGCGATCAATAACTACGTTAACAATAGTATCGCCTCCGGTGATAGTCTTTTTAACATATCTCGAAGTATCGCCATCTTCTGTATATGAAGAATATGCAAAAAAACCTCCCAGACGTTCTCCCCTTTCCGTTACTTCCATATATACGGCTTTTTCTATCGCTGTATTTATATCAAGGACTATTTCTTTCTCATAAGAGTTATACATATTAACAACCCAATGCGTTTGATTAGCCACAATAGATATCATTGACACACTGATAATAACATATATGATTCTTCGTTTCATTTGATATGTATTAATTTGAAAATGCAAAAATAATACTTTCTCATAAAAAAAAACAGAATTGAGACAGAATTTAATTCGTTATTCAAAAAAAATAGTATTTTATTTGTATCGTAAATTTTAAAAGGAAATACTTATGAAAAAGAAATTATTATTATTCGCCGGCATGTTAGCCATCGGAATCATTGCAGCATTCAACATCCATGTTGTTGAAAATGAAGCCGGGGACATTCGTCTTCAGAATATTGAAATACTCTCTTTCGGAGAGAATGAATACCCAAACTGTTTTGTTACAGGCAGTCTTAATTGTCCTATAAGTGGAGCAAAAGTTAGGTATATATGGTAAAAGTTGTGTATATATCTGTTGTTTGCTGTCTTTTAATCGCGTGTTCGGATAAAAGTAAAAGCGTACTGTTTCCCGAAACAGTGCAGTTATCCGTTTCGAGCGTTTACACTACAGATATATACATGCGTTATCCTTACAGGATCAGGGCGGTCGATTCTGCAATTTATGTCATGGACCTTCATGCAGCCGAACATTACATTCACAAGCTATCGGATGAGAAAAACATGAAAACGATTGCTTCGTACGGAAAACGGGGCGAAGGACCGGAGGAGCTTCTGGATGCGGAAAATATACGTTTGGATTCGGAAGGCAGGCTTTGGACACTCGACGCCAACAGGCATAAATTAACGCGATGGGACAGTTGCGGACAAAAAGAAATTGACTTGAGTCCGCAACTTCTCCGCTCGCTTGATTTCGCCCTGTTCAATGACTCGACATTTATCGTTCCCGACTATACCGGCGAAAACCGGGTCTGCATCATAAACGAAAACGGACAAATCGTCAAAAAACTTTTTTCAATCCCGGATAAAAGCCGGCATCGTATTTCACCGGTATCTCTTGCACAGGCATGGCGTTCATTTATTGACTATAATCGCGAAACCGGCATACTCGCAGTTGTCACACAGCTTGGGCAGGTCATAGAACTGTACGACATGAAAGAAGAACGGCTCATCGCTTCGATAAATACGGAAAACGGAGCTCCCAGGTTTGCCGAAAAACAGGGTTCTGCCATACCTGACGGCATCATGGGATATAGCGACGTATATGTCTCCGAATCCGCCGTATATGCTTTATTCTGGGGATCTTCATTCGAAGACATACGCCGGGGAAAGATCAAAAACGAAGGAGGAAACAGAATCCGGGTATTTAACACCGAAGGCATCCCCCTGAAAGAGTATATCCTCGACAGGTACATAACAGGATTCCGCATTGACGAAGCAAGCGGCAAATTGCTGGCCCTGGACGTAAACGACGACCAGCCAATCATAGAATATAAATTTGAAACAAAGTATGAAAACTGAAATCACATATACAGCGATTGCAATGTTAATTGTCCTTTGTTTTTCTTCCTGTAAAAACAAACAGAAAAGCGATGCCATTAAAATAGTTGCCGAATGGACCGGCAAGGAAGTCCGGTTCCCCGAAGGGATACCCTGTACGTCTATGGGGAAAGACACCGCCTGCCCGGATTTATATAATGATAATTACAGGATCATGTTATATGTAGATTCACTGGGTTGCACAAACTGCCGCTTAAAGTTAAGCGAATGGAATAAGATCATGAAAGAATCCGATACCGTTTTCATCAGGAAGCCCGAATTTGTATTCTTCTTCCAGCCCAAAAAGGCAGACGAAAAAGATTTACAGCATATTTTCAGGCAAAACGGATTCCGCCACCCGGTCTTTATAGATAAGGAAAATGAAATTGGAAAACTGAACAAATTCTCTTCCAAACCCGAACATCAATGTTTCCTGCTTGACAGGGACAACAAGGTCATCGTCATCGGCAATCCGTCGCTGAATCCGGGCATTTGGACACTGTTCAAAAAGATTATTACAGAAAGAGAAAACAATAAACAGTCATCAGGGAAAAAGGGCAGAGAGTCCTCGGTTTTTGCAAAAGACATGAAACTCTCCGCCCCGGCTTCCCTCCAAAAAAGAAAGGAGGTGCGCAAAGGTACGGAATTAGTCTGATAATTTTCATGCAAGGCAGAAAATTATAAAAGAGAGTGCGGGGAGCCGGTAATCTTCCGATAGTTCTTTTGGCTTGTAGCAGAACAAGTTTACAAAAGCCGCAAGGCGTATTACAAAAATAAAATTTAACTATCTAAAAATTAAACGTATGAACAAAAAAAAGATTTTCGGCTTTTCAGCCGCTTTGGTAATCACAGCAATGGCTGTTTTTAATATGAAAGTTAATTTGCAAAACAAAGATTTGACGGATATAGCGCTGGACAATGTAGAGGCGCTGGCTTACGAATTGGACGAAGTAGTAATTACATGCGGACAGTATACCGGGCAATGTTGGAGAATCGAGGAATTTCCACTATACGCCTGGATTGGTGATATCACTTGTTATTTTTCCGGATCTATGAATGATTTTTGCTTAAACTAATTTACAATTCAAAGGCTTGTGTCAAAAGATTAAAATGTGATTATAAATGAATTGTATTTGCTTTTCAGAACGTTTAAATTCCTTTTGACACATCCTTTTTAAAAAAACAAGAATGAAACAAATCATTACGTGCACAATGGTTCTCTCTTTATTTATTTCATACGGATGTAAAAAACAAACCTGCAATAAAACAAATACGATTTTCGTTGATGTCGACAATATTTCAGGTGATGTATCTATTTTCGACATATTCGACAGGGTGGAAATCATCCCGCTCGAAACGAATGACAAATCCCTCATCAAATACATAACTAAACTTGTTTGTTACAACAATAATTTATATATTTTTGATTATAACCTGTCAAAAATACTCGCATTCAACCATAGTGGGAAATACTTATTCAGTATAGACGACCAGGGAGGGGGGCCGGAACAATACAAACTTGTTTCGGATTTTGATATTGATACGGACAGTAATAAAATCCTGCTTGTTTCCCCCATTGATTCAAAATTGCACGAATACGATATGAACGGTAATTTTATTCGGAAATACAATTTGCCGGAAAGCAGGAACGGCGCTTATAAACACATTAAATATTTAAATTCCGATATGATTGCTTTCTGGACTTTCGATTATAACAACAGGCTTAAATTTTATTCGAAAAGTAAAAACCATTTAGTCAATGAATGTTTTCCCGAAACGGATAATTTTTACGAAAGAATCAGTACACCCCTGTTTCCTTACGGTAATTACATGGCAAGGCCTGTTGATAATAACATCTATGAAATGTCCGCTGACGGGAAACTTTCCGTAGCATATACATGGGATTTTGGGAAATTAAACATTGACTTGGATAAACTTGTTATTCCCCCTGTTAAAAAACGTAATGACGCAAGAACAAAAAAAATATTATTGGAATATATGGAAAAAGTCCGGACGTCCGAAATTATAAATTATATTTTCGGAACATCGGGAGGCAATTTGAATTATATATACACTCAGGTTATAAGAAAAAGCAAAGATGTAAATATTTTTTACGACAAAAGGAGTCAACAGTCTTTGGTTTTTGAGAAGACCAGGGAAAACGCATACTTTTATCCTGTTTGCTGGAATGAGGATTTTATTATCGGCTTCATGCCGGAACTGTCAAATATTGAACAAAAAAAAGCCGCACCCAATGCGATTTTAGACGATGAAAACATTGAGCGGAAAAACCAGTACAGCGAATATGACAATCCCTTACTTATAAAATACTACTTCAAAAAATGAATATGAAACCATTATGTCGCAGTATTATGTTCCTGTTGATTGCAGCGTCTTTCAGTGGCTGCAATCAACAGGATGCGGACAGCATCGCCAAACTGAAGGAAATCAACCGGCGATTGGAGGATGAGTTCTATACTGTAAAAGAAGCCGAACGAATCAGCCTGGAGATATACCGCCGCACCCTTAAATATTCCCGGACATCTCTTGACAACAGGCAAGTCTTTTGGGGAAAGGATTCGATTAACACATTTCCGTTGTACGAACTGGCGTTAAATCCTCGCCTGTTATTTTGCTTTTCAACCAATACATGTACGCCGTGCGTTGATTCGGCAATCGGATTGATAAAGGAAAGATTTGCTGATTTCGAGCATAATGAAACGATTCTAATTGCCGGCGATTATCCGTTGAGACTCAGGGATAACTGTTACGGGAAACGAATGTTAGGCGGCATAGACTTGCCCGTTGCGGAAATTGAGGCGCCGTTCTTCTTTGTACTGGATAAAAGTATGAAAATATCATTCCTGCATATTTTCAACAAAATGAATCCGGAACTGACAAAAATATATTTAGAGGAAATTCGTGGAAAATATGACTTTTAACGGACAATGTTCAAAAAGATTATTACAGAAAGAGAAAACAATAAACAATCATCAGGGAAAAAGGGCGGAGAGTCCTCGGTTTTTGCAAAAGACATGAAACTCTCCGTCCCGGCTTCCCTCCAAAAAAGAAAGGAGGTGCGCAAAGGTACGGAAATAATTTGAAATCCAAGTGGCTTTCGGTTGTTGAAAGGATAGAGATACAACCACCAATTTTATTTATGGAGTACGGGATTATGAAAATGAAACAGTCATATACAGATTCAAGATGAATTAGTTCTATCCATCAATAGTCCGTTCAAAAGTGATATAAAATATGGGAAAAAAAAGGAGATGTGTGGTATAAAAATAAGAATTTAAATAAAAAATTGCTAAACAGACTGATTTTAGTAAAAATGTAGATGAAAGATTTTTTTATCTGAGTGAAGAGTTCGTTTTCGATATAAATATGGAATAATTTCAGTATAACAGTTTAAAAGTATGAGAAGTAAAGCAATTATAGCCGGTGTGTCATTCCTTTTATTAGTTGCCTGCAACGACATTCCTACGCGCCTGGAGCAGGCGTTGGTGTTAGCGGGCGAAAACCGTTCGGAACTGGAAAAAGTGCTTGTTCATTATGCTGCCGACCCGTCAGACAGTCTGAAATACCGTGCTGCCTGTTAT
>JAISCL010000035.1 GCA_031265585.1 Tannerella sp.
CTGTCCGACATTCTTTCGGAACGCTGGACGATTGACGATTTGATTAAGCGGGACAAGCTGGTTAACGAGCGCAAGTCATTGAAAGGTCTGGTGCTTGAGATGGAAGACGAGGTGCTCGCCAACGCCGGAGTGGATGTGTTTGAGGAGCTTTTCAAGCTGATTTTCACCAAGCTCTACGATGAAATGGAGAGCGGACGCAACCGCAGAAGATATCTGGAGTTCAGGAATTACGGCGATACGGAAACCGAACTGAAAACCAAAATCCAGAACCTTTTCGATGTTGCCAGACAAAAATGGGAAGGCGTTTTTTCGCCCGATGCAAAGATAGAACTGACCTCCTCGCACCTGTCGGTTTGCGTTTCGTCTTTACAGGATGTGAAACTGTTCAACAGCAATCTCGATGTGGTAGACGACGCTTTCGAATACCTGATCAACAAAAGCAGCAAGGGCGAGAAGGGACAGTATTTTACGCCGCGCTATGTGATTGACATGTGCGTTAAAATGCTCAATCCGCAGGAGAAGGAGACGATGATTGATACCGCAGCCGGCAGTTGCGGCTTTCCTGTCCATACTATTTTCCATGTATGGGAGCAAATCATGAAAGACGAAGGGCTGGACAAAAGCCACCTTTTTACGCTCGAACAAAAACCGGCGCGCTGTGTCGATTACGTGAACAATAAGATTTTTGCCATTGATTTTGACGAAAAATCGGTGCGTGTGGCGCGGACGCTAAATCTGATTGCAGGCGACGGTCAAACCAATGTCCTGCACCTGAACACGCTCGACTGGGAACGCTGGTATGAGAAAACCGGCGATGACAAAAACCCCGCCGACCAAAACTGGATTGATACTTACGGAGACGGATGGAAAAAAATCAAGAGACTGCGCAAGGACAAAGACAGTAATCATGAATTTCAATTCGATATACTTATGGCAAATCCGCCGTTTGCAGGCGATATTAAGGAAAGCCGGATTCTGGCGAAGTATGATTTAGGTAAAAAATCCGACGGCAAATACCAGACTGCCGCAGGTCGCGATATTCTGTTTATTGAACGTAATCTTGACTTCCTGAAACCGGGAGGACGAATGGCAATCGTGCTTCCGCAGGGACGTTTCAACAACAGCAGCGACAAACAGATACGCGAATTTATTGCCGGACGCTGCCGGATTCTGGCTGTGGTCGGTTTGCATGGAAATGTGTTCAAGCCGCATACCGGTACAAAAACAAGCGTGCTGTTTGTGCAGAAATGGGACGATACGCTTTGTCCGAAACGCGAGGATTATCCGATTTTCTTCGCCACCATGCAGGAGCCAGGCAAGGACAACAGCGGCGAAAAGATTTACGTCCGCAAACGCGACTGCGAAAAATACAGACTGTCTCCACAATACGAACAGGGCGAGCTGGATTTAATGGTTTCCGATCCGGCAGTCGAATACATCACTAATCCTAAAAATCTAGATGATTACGCATTAGACCGACACGAACACCTGATTGTAAAACACGACCTTTTCAATCACGACGGCCTGACCCACGATGGCGTCGCAGAGGCATTTGTCGAATTTGCCAGAAAGGAGCGGCTAAGTTTTTTTTAGATCGCCCTTTCGACGAGCAAAAGTATAAGAGCTTGTTGGAAGGGCTGGAAGTGAGCGAGGTGATGCTGTCGGATGTTTTTTACGGAGTTGAAACGTTAAGATTAGATAGTGAATATTATAATAAAAAATACTTGTCAGCCGAAAATTATATAAAAAGTAATTCCATGTTATTTTTGAAATTATCAGAAATGGGATTAAATGTAGATGGAAGCGCTTTTTATCCTGCATTGGAGCCATATTACAATCAAGGTAATTATCCATTTTTGAGAGTTGGTGATATAAAAGATTATATTGATTACGAGAATTGTATAAAAGTGCCATTTGAAATTTTGTATAAATACCCAACACTGAAACATTGTAAGAAAGGAGATATTGTTTTAACCAAAGGAGGTACTGTGGGTTTGGCCGGTCTTATTACACAAGATTGCTGTGTAACAAGAGACTTGATTTTTATCAATTCTTCTATTTTGCTCGAAGAAGATTACATTTGTCTATTTCTTTATTTATCGACTAAATTCTCGTATTATCAATTAATTCGTTCAAGTTCGCAATCAGTACAACCTCACTTAACAATTACTCTTGTTAGAGATATTGCAGTATTTAAATATTCACCACAATTTAGATTGACTGCATCTAAAATATATAAACAATCTGTCGAAAAAAGAATACAATCCCAAACCCTTTACCATCAAGCCGAAGAATTGCTTCTGGAAACGATTGGATTAAAAGATTTCCAGCCTTCGCAGGCAGGAATAAATATCAAAAGTTTAAAGGAATCGTTTTTGAGAACCGGACGACTAGATGCGGAATATTATCAGCCGAAATATGAGGAGATTGAAAATTTGATAAAAACGTGTAGAAGTGGATATGCAAGTTTAGACAAATTTATAGATAGTTACTCAACTGGTTATCCGTATAAAAGTGAAACTTATATCAATAATGGCATCCCTTTAGTAAGAATCAATAATCTTACCAAGAAAGGATTGGATTTATCAAATGCAGTATATATACCAAAAGAAGATATTAGTTTAAGTTCAAAGGATATTGCTAAGGAAAATGATATTCTTATTTCAATGTCAGGTACAATAGGTTTAAGTTGTGTGGTAACGGAAAAATTAAGTATTGTTATCAATCAAAGAATTATGAAGATTACGCCCCAAAATTATAATTCTCATGTTCTTGTACTACTTTTGAATTCTCCTATAGGTAAATATCAACTGAATAGAATAGGGACAGGAGGAGTACAAACTAATGTTTCTTCGACTGATATAAAGGACATAACCATTCCTGTCGTTGAGGATGAAATTCAACAACAAATTTCCGAATTAGTCGAGAAAAGTTTTTACCTTTGCGAGGAAAGTAAACGGTTGTTAGACGAGGCTAAAGAGATGGTGGAAAAGGAAATAGAAAATGAGAATAGTAGAGTTTTAATTGAATAAAATGTAATGTTATGGATGAATTATCAAAACTTCAAGAATTACATACCGCAGGTGCACAATCTGCAGGATATGATTATCAATTCTACTATTTTGTGTATTTGGCTTTAGGATTAGAACCCGGTCAAAAAATTGGTTTTGAAGTTAAAGACGATATTCACATTAATAAAGAAGATGGCACATCAATTTTATTTCAGGCAAAACACACTATACACGAAAATCAAAATCTGACAACATTAGATTCTGACTTATGGAAAACATTAAGTAATTGGGTAGATTTTATTAAAACAGCAGAGGACAAAAGCTATCTCAGAAAACATTCATTTATTTTGGTTACAAATAAAAACGACGGAAATAATGAATTTTTAGATATGTTATCTTCTTTCAAAGTAAACCAGAATATTGATGCTGTTATTTCAAAATTAAAAGAGTTAAAATATAGAACTAAAGATAAATCCATAAAAAAGTATATCAATAATGTGATTTCTATAGGAAAACAAAAAATAAAACAATTCATTCCACAACTTTCCATTAAAACAAATATTGATGATATAGTAAAACAAATAAAAGACAAAATATTAGACCAAATTCGTGGAGAAGAAAGGCTTGTTCAACCAATATTTGAGAAGTTACTTTCAAATATACAAGAAACCAAATATTTGGACATAAAAGACAAAAATAGGTTCGAAATTTCTCGTGAAGAGTTCGATAAAAAATTTCGTAGATGTTTCTATGATGCATATAAAGATAAACCATTACCTCCAAGAAATGCTCCTATTTTATTACCTGAAAATTTGGAAGACCAAACTTTTATAAAACAATTACTTGATATTGGAGATGTACAAAGCGGTTCCACTGATATACAAAAATACACAACACTAATGCTAAAAGCGTTTAATAATTTTTCGTACTGGGTAGAAGAAAATTTTATTTTATATGATGAAATGAATGGCTTTTTGGCAAGTAGTATTTTAATTTGGAGAAATAGATTTAAGAAACAGTACCGACAAATAGAAGAGAAAATTACAAATGGAACACAAATAAGTGAATTAGAAGATGAAATCAAGAATTTAGGAGTTCAATTAGTGGATTTTATTCGAGAACAAGATTTAACTATTCAAGGTTTTCCCACTTTTGATAGAGAATTTAGCAATGGTCATTTTTATGCCTTGTCTGATGATTTAAAAATTGGATGGCATTACGATTGGAAAAATAAATACAAGAAAAAATGAAAGAGATTTATTACATATACAATAATGAAGCAATTGCAAGTTGCGTGTTTTTGGCTGTTTTAGATAGATTAAAAACATTAGATATTGCTCGCTCTTGTTTGGTGTTACCTTTTCTATTAGATGATAGAACAGTGAAATATTTAAGCGTAAATCAAAATAATGAATTAACTCTGGAACAAATGCGAAAAGATAAGCCCTTATTATTTACTTCATTTAATAAAAGATATTTATCATTGCTGCCTATTACGGTAAACTCTTTAATGATTTTGAGTAAATCCAATCAAATAGGCATTGGGAAGGATATTTATATCGTTAATGATATTCTTCCAATATATAACTCAATGATGGGCGAAAGATTAGATAGAATAATAGGTATCGTTCCTTTATTTTTATCTCTTATAAGTAACTATTCGACAAAACAACTTTATAAATTATTAAATATTCAGTTATGAAATTTGTATTAAACGAAATAAAATTGTGGTTTAAAAGAGAAGATACAAAACCGAAAAGTTATTTCTTCTTGCCTGACAAGGTAAATGTTATTACAGGAGATGCTACCACAGGAAAAACGAGTTTTTGGAGCATTATTGATTATTGCCTTTTATCAGGAGAAGTTAATGTTGCCAATATTATTAATGAAAAGGTTTTGTGGTTTGGAATACGATTTACTATTGGTGATAAAGAACTATCTATAGTTCGTAAGACACCAACTAATGGAGCTGTTTCCTCCGAAGTATGTTTTAATTATGGTGCATTTCCCAATATGCCGAGCAGTAATAAGGAAATTGCAGAAATAAAATCTATTTTAGATACCAAATTTGGTGTTACAGATAATTTAAGATTTCCATTTGGTAAAAAATTAGGCAAAACCTCTTTTAGTCTATCATACAGGTATTTTTTACTATTTAATGTTCTCTCGGAGACCATTATTGGAGCACCAAAAACATATTTTGATACTGTATTCTTTGGAAAACAAGAATATGATAATGCTTTAAGTCACATCTTTGATTTAGTTATAGGCATTAATGATATGGAAAATATTAAAGCAAAAGAACGATTAAAAGAAATAGAGGAAGAAATAAAAAAAATACAAAATAAAGAAAAATGGAATCAAACTAACTCAAAGAATTTCAGTAAAGATATTTTCAGCTTACTTGATAAGTGCAAACAAAATAGTTTTATTGAATATGAACAAATAGTTGAAAATGTAGATGATGCGATTATTATTATTCAAAACATTGTCGAAAACAAAATCAAAAAAACTGATAATACAAGTCTGCTTTCAGAAATTGATAATTTATATCAGCAGAGGCGAATATTGCAATTTCAGATAAATGATATAAAAAAATACAATACTGAGTATAATTTATACATAAAAAGTTTGAATAAAGCAGCCGATAGCCTCCAGCCTATTGAATTTCTGTATAAAAACCTATCAGACCAATTAGTCGATTCTTATGAAACAAAAATGTTTATTGATTCTTTGGAATCTTCTTTAAAGAAAATTAAAAATAATCTGTCCAAAAATATAGAGAAGCCATTAAAAGTTTTAGGTAATGTCAATGAATTACAAAACCAGATAAATAAGATAGACAAAAGAATAGTCGAATTGACTACAATCAAAACAAATGCAGAAACAATATATCAAAAAGAATGGCAAAAACTCATAGCAATAGGGGAAATCAAAAATGCTTTGGAGCAGATTCTAATAAGAGAACCAAATAAACCGATTGATGCAATACAATTAAACCGACTGAATGAAGAAAAAGCTCAATTAGAAAAAATTCCAAACGAAATAGAACAAACAAAATATGTAATGAAAACACAGTTGGATAAAAGTATTCAGAGGAATTATAATCAATTAAAATCATTACCTACATATGATACCAGATTTGATGAAAAAGAAATGATTTTGAAACTTTATCCACGAGAAGGTCTATTTTCGAACTTCCCTATAGATAATGTTGGCAGTAAATCAAACTATATGTTTATGCATTTATGCGTATTTCTGGGTTTGCACGAACATTTTATTTCTGTAGGACAAGAACACGTTCCCCAATTCTTGTTTATTGACCAGCCAAGTATTCCGTATTATTCGGATAACACAGAAAAGGGAAATGATGACAAAACAAAATTAATAGATGCATTTTCCTTAATCAATTCATTTATTGACTATATTATTAATCAAAAACAAAATCATTTCCAAATATTTATGGTTGAACACGCTCCGAAAGAATATTGGATAAAAAGCAAGTTAGAACATTTTCATACAGTTGATGAGTTTCTTGATGGCAATGGATTAATTCCAAAAGATATTTATAACGATTAAAATTAATTATGCAAGATACAGCAATAGGCAAAATAAAGAGGCTAATAATCCATTTCGTTGGAAATAAAAATAATGGAGATGGAGTGCGTTTTTCTGATAATTTATCAGATTTTGAGAATTCGGAAGAGCATATCATACATTTGATAAACAATAGTTTTAAGTCAAGCGAATTATTTCAGTTTTATTTTATTTCGGAATTACAATTAAATCCTGTTTTTCAATTTATAAGTGCAGCTTTTCAAGAAAACAAATCATTTATTGAACAATCAAAGAATTGTGCAAGGCTTTTATATGACTGTAGTGTACATCCCCAAATAAAAGGCGGCGAATTTTACACTGTCTATTTCAAAGATTGCATTATTGACGGCGAAACGGTAGATGCAGTCGGTTTATTTAAATCGGAGAATAAAGATATATTTCTGAAAGTGTTTCCGAAAGGTGAAGGGTTTGAGATTGAAAGCGAAAAGGGGATTAATATAAATAAATTAGATAAGGGTTGTTTGATATTCAATACCGAACGTGAAGATGGATACATAGTGGCTGTCGTTGATAATACGAACAAAGGCGTAGAGGCTCAATATTGGATAGATGACTTTCTTCATGTTCGGCAACGCAAAGATGAATATTACAATACACAACAGACTTTGTCGCTGTGCAGGGATTTTGTCGAAGTCGAATTGCCGCAGCAAATCAATATTAGTAGAGCCGACCAGATAGACCTTTTGAATAAATCAATAGGTTTTTTCAAAGAAAAAGACAGTTTCAATCTCGACGAATTTACTAACGAAGTAATGCAACAGCCGGATATCATACAAAGTTTTACTCAATATAAATCCGAGTATCAGAAAGAATTTGAATTGGATATAGCTGATAATTTTACAATTTCTGACAGCGCTGTTAAAAAGCAAGCCCGCATATATAAAAGCGTAATCAAATTAGATAAAAATTTTCATATATACATTCATGGCAACCGCAATCTGATTGAGCAAGGCAGCGATGAAAAAGGGAAATATTATAAGATTTATTATCAGGAGGAAAATTAAAATATGAAAAAGAGAATTCGTAACAAACTCCACAAAGGAGAATTTCGGCAGCACGGGATTTCAATCATGGTTCCGGTGGATATGGATAATGTTGAAAGCAGATTGGATGCAATCCTTGATGTTGCCGACAATAACCATATTTTATTTATTGGCGGAGGTCTTGGGCATTTTGTCCTTCCTTCGGAAGAATATGGGAACATGGACATCCCTAAAAAAATCGAATCTTTAGTTAAGCATCTTGCATTAAGCAATGGGTCTCAACCGGATTGTATCATTGGCTATTTTTGCCATCCGACTGAAAAAGAAATTAATGTCAATGTAGCCGACAAAATAAAAGCTGAACTTGAAAGTACATTGAAAACAGAGTTTAAAATCAATTGCCGGATTGATTTATGGAATTGAATTTATTTTTGCATCATGGATAATGGTAGAGAAACATGTGCAGGCACAAATATATCTCCCTATTATTTGACACTCAAAAGCCCGTAAAAATAGAAAAGGGAATTAATATAACAAATTAGACAAGAATAAAAACCATAATAACATGAAGTCAGAAGAAAAAAAAGCATGCATTGCCCCTGCACATAATTATTTATTTCATATCCGGAACGGCATATTACTTTTTTTAATATTCCAGCCTTTTATGACCAATACCGGCATTTTGTCTTTCAGGTTCTTGACGGATGTTTCAATTGTTACCGACTTACTCTCCCCCGGAAGCAGAGAAAAGAAATTATCCGTATAAAACGAAGGCCGTATGGGTTTTGATTCCTGATCCAGAAGTTGAAGCTGATTGAAAAAAGCGATGGCAGACGATACATTTTTAATTCGGATATCGACGAAGATTTTATTATCCTGCTTCCTGATTTTACAGGATGTTTTCAGTTTAGCCTGTTTCAGCTTCGACAAATCTTCGAAACCGGAAGAAGCCGGGCCTGTCAGTGTTGTTTTTCCTGCATATTTATCGCCGGATCTCCAATAAAAATTAGACGATATTTCCTTTCCCGTCTCATCTTTCAGACGTAATTTGATAAAGTGCACCTGAGTAAGATTTTCCGGGAACAGAATCGTAAACACATCATTTACTACGGCATCGGAAAGAAGATTGACTTTTGCCGATTTTTCGTATACTTTCTTTGAATTTAAATCATATACCTCAGCCGTAACCGTATAGTCCGGGAAGTCTTTATAATAATCGTTGATAACGGAGACCGTATTTTTCAGATAGTCGAATTGAGCATGTAAGGGTTCCAGCGAATTGGCCGTGTGATAAAGTGACGCCGTAGGTTCCAAAGACCAATCCCACATTCTTGCACAGACTTGCCTGACAGGACAGTTATGATACCAGAACAGCAAGCCGGAAGCAAACCGGTCGCCAAAATCCAGTTTGTTGTAATTCCATACTTCCCAAATGCTTTTGGAGTTAATGGCCCCGACAAATTGTCCTTTTTGCGCAAACTCGTCGATAGAGGCAGATGGCCCGTAGTTGTCGACCAGGTCTTTATACATCGTAGACATCAGATGAAATCCGTTTCCATCCAGATAATCCCAGACGTCCCGGTTGATGGGCCATAAATCTTTTTCGTCCATCATCTCGCGGAGAACCTCCACAACCGGCAATGCAGGCGCACCATATTCGGGATTGAATCCATCCACACGGCTTCCTCTTGCCGAAGCCGTATTTTCATAATGCTGCATGGGGTTTACCTGTTTGTACGGGCTTCCGTCGTGTATACCGCTGCATTCCGACTGCATCTGGTAACCGCGCGTCCCGTCCAGCTTCATCAGAAGCTCACGTGTTCCCGTCACTTCCGAACTTTCGTTCGAAGCAACATAATAAGCCAGTGACGGATGATTCCTGATTCTCTTTACCGTCGATTCGACATTGCCCAGATAAACCGTCTTATCGCGAGGATGGCGGGTGTCTCCCGTCATCCAAAACTCCTGCCACACCAGCAGTCCCAGTTCGTCGCAAAGTTGGAAAAAATAATCCGATTCGGCAATTCCACCTCCCCAGATCCTGATCAGGTTGATGCCCGATTGATGCGTATACCGCAGTTCGGCATACGTCCGTTCATCCGAATTGCGCAGCATCGCTTCGGGTATCCAGTTTGTCCCACGCACGAACAGGCGGCGGCCGTTCACATAGAAAACCCGTGATTTATCGGGAGTATCCGTATCGGAGGTGATTTCCCTGATCCCGAATTTCGTCCTTACGGAATCGCAGATCTCCCCGTCGACGGAAACGGTCATTTTCAGTTCGTACAATTCCTGCGCTCCTTTATTTACCGGCCACCACAAACGCGGATTGCGGAGGATGAGCTGCGAAAATTCGTCCGGCGTAAAGTTCACCGTCAGTTCTTCCCCGCGCAAGATATGAACCGGTTTTTCGAAACGGATATTTTCTCCGGCAATCTCCCCCTTCACCGTACAAGTCACCGTATCCATAGAGGTTGCCGGATTGACGACATCTACGGATATAAATGCCCGGGCTACGCCGTAATCCGGTTTTGTCAATTCGGACTTGATAAACGGATGCCTCAAGGCTATTTTCCCGGTAGAATACAACAGGATACTTTTCCAGATACCCGTATTCCGGTCGCGAATGCCATCCATGAACGTAAAGTCCCAGCCGACGGACATCAGCATCGTTGTGTTTAAGCCGATATTTCCATTGCCGCCATTATGAAACTCTCCCGCGGCGCCCCATTTTTTAGGTTTGGCCGTACCGGGATCGTCTACAGGATATACCTTAACGGCAATCGCATTTTTTTCACCCGCTCTTGCAAATTCGGTAATGTCAATATAGTCGCTGATAAACATGCCGGTTATGACGCTGACCAGATTCCCGTTTATCCAAAATTCCGCCCTGTAGTTAATGCCTTCCGGCTGTATCCATATATTTTTGCCTTTAAACGAAGACGGTATTACAAATTCCGTCCGGAACCAGCAGGTATAAAAATCGCGACCGGTAACGGAGATATCAGGTATTAAGTTCGATTCCAGTTTATTGTTCACTCCGTAGTACGGTTCGGGGTATTTTTTGTTGTATACGAATGTATTCAGTACTGTTCCCGGGACGATGGCCGGCAACCATCTTCCGGCATCAAATTCCGGCATGGAAAGTTTTTCGGCAGAAGCGGTTTCATCACCGGATCTAATCATTTTCCATTCGCACGCGCCCTGATGCACCTCTTTGGAGTCAAGCCGGATATGCCCGTTGTCCACGGCATCATTGACCGGCTCGCTTTTCGACAGGAGAGGGAAAAGAAACAGGAAAAACAGAATCGAACTTAACAGTCTTTTCATATATTCAATATTTAGTGTTTTAATTCAACTTCCGAATCCGGAGTATTCACTTTTTCTACCGTAACGGAAGACGGATTACTGTATACATTCCGGCTTAACCTGATTTCCTTACATGATTTCAAAAGAAAAACAGCTTTACCGCCGTCAGGAGACTGTATCGCGGAATTTTCCACCTTGAGATTCGTAACATCATCCGCAACCACGGCATGACGTTCTTCGGAACCGTCGATTGCAGCTAATTTGATGTTGTTAAATGAGATATTATCCGCATGGCGTATGTAAAACCCGTAAGCGGGGAGCATCGTTCCGAACATCCGGTTTTCGGGATATTTGTCTTCCGCTTCCGGGACGTCCGCCATTGTGTCGGACGCTTTTCCGCCGGCTTTCAACTTCAGGTCAATGTCGCGTATTTCCACATTTTCGACCCTGAGGCCGGGAACGCCGGTAATGGAACTCGCAATATAGCTGGCGGAAGAAGCGATGATGTTTTTGATAAGAATATCTTTCAGGTAAGAGTTATCCGAAATTTTACGCTTTCCCAGTCGGATGAAAACAGGCGTCTGCACGTCTTCCATTGTAATATCGGAAACGGTAACGTTTTCCATGAATCCTCCGTCTACCACTTCGAGCGCGATGCCGGCTATTCCGGTGACGGGACGGCTGACTCCGGGAATCTTCTGCTCCCAGAAACGGAAAAGCGACCGGCTGCATCCGGACAGCGTACAGTCGGATATGTCGACGTTGCGAAACCCTCCGGCGCCGGCTGTCCCAAATTTAATGAAATTGCAGTTGGAAGCTATTCGGCAGTTCGTTACGGTAACGTTTTCGACCACATAATCCGGGTCTTCGCTTTTCAGGCAAATGGCGTCATCGTCCGTATCAAGCGTGCAGCCGGAGATGTTTACGTTCCTGCTTTCGATATCGAAACCGTCGTTATTCCAGTTGGCATGTCCTTCTACATTTACACGATGGATTTCCACCCCGTCACAACGGACAAACCGAAATGTCCAGAAACCGGAATTAGCCATTTTGATACCGTTCACATTCACGTTTTCGCAATCGAAGAAAAGGATCAAAGTCGGACGGTTCGGCGCATTGTTTTCGCGGGTAAAGGCATCTCCGTTACCATCTATTTCACCTTCACCGGTTATTGAAATGTTTTTCACGTTTTCGGCAAAGATTAATGCTTTCCTTCTGCCTTTGTCGGGATAATCAATAATATTACGGCTACCGAGAATGACAGCGCCTTTTTCCAGGTTAAGCGTTACATTATCTTTCAAAACAATTGTTCCCGTCAGGTATTTCCCTTCCGCAAGCGAGATGACGCCGCCTCCGTTTTCCGAACATTCATCGATTGCGCCCTGCAAGGCTTTTGTATTTAACGTTACGCCGTCATTGACAATGCCATGTTTTTTCATGGCATTGTCGCTGTTGGCACATGCGGTCACGCAAATGATTGCGAACAGGCACAGTGCATTTTTAAAAATTTGAATCATCATCGGATCTGCTTTACGGATTTTCAATTTTGATACTCCATTCATTCTTCACCGTTTCGCCGGGGGAAACGATTGTAACCGTTCTGGGACTTGAAAAATCAAGATACCCGGCGCCTAAAGGCTGTACGACCGTCGAACCGGGCGACACGGTGAGAGTGACTTTCAGTTTTGTCAGGTCGCCGGCCGTCCCGAGAACGGCCAGGACTTCCCTGTTCGATTCGGTGATTGTGAGCCTTGACGATATGGATGTTCCGGCGGCATTATAAACGGTCAGGCCTGTTATATCCGCTTTTTCGTAGTTTTCGGGGATTTCGATGTCTATCGTTTCACTGCATCCGGAAAAGAGGATTACTGTGACGAATAGGAATAAATAAACTGTTTTTTTCATCTGTGCATCATTTAAAAATTTATAAGACTGAATTACCATCCCGGATTATTCGGAAGCAAGTTGGGATTCCGGCCTGTTATGGCATCGGGTATGGGCATAAGATAGTTTTTAGGACTTTCGAAAGATTTGGCAGTGAGCAACACCCGGGTGAAATGAGGTACGGGTACGCCATCGACCATTGTATATGTGATATCAATGCCGTATACGTCCTCGCCTATAATTTCGGGGCCTTTCCGCCAGCGCATAATATCGAAATAGCGTTTGTTTTCGAAACAGAGTTCGATGTGGCGTTCTTCCCGGATAGCTTCCCGAAGTCCGGCCTGATCAAGTCCGGACAGTTCCGGCAACCCGCCCCGGTTACGGACGGCATTCAATGTTTCATAAACCTGCTGATCCGGGCCGGAATATTCGTTTTTTGCTTCCGCATACGTTAATAACATCTCCGCATACCGCAGGACAATCAGGTTTTGATCCGAGCCTTCGAACGGGGCATACCTGTTTGGCGTTCCTCCCCTTTTGGTGGGATCGATCAGTTTTTTGAGGTAGTATCCGGTCATGGTGTAAGAGTTTGTTCCCCTTTTCATGGTCGCATTATCCACCAGGTCGGTTCCCGCAGAATTAGGCTTGTTGGTTGATGCGTAAATCACGTCGCCCCGCCAGGGCGCTCCCGTGTAGAGGATAGATGCGTAGAAACGGGGTTCGCGATTTCCATACGGATCCGCGGCATGTTCCGGGTTGTTCCAGTCGAAACGGGAGCCATCGGCCATGCGGAATTTATCCACCAGATTTTGAGTAGGCGTATTACGCCCCCAGCCGCCGTAAGAGCCGTCCGTATTTTGCCCGTAGCTTCCCGCGTGGGATACGCCCATAAGATCGTGTCCGCGACGGTCGTTCCCCGTGACGCCAATGCCGTCGTCGGTAAACTGGATATCGAAAATGACTTCTTCATTGTATTCATTTGCGGCCATGAACAGGTCATGATAGGCCTGTCCCTTATCGGCTGCATTTTTGCCGAAGAGGCCGTATTTTCCTTTCAGGTCGCCATTGATGAGGATGTCTGCCGTTTCGTATGCTTTTTTATAGTATTCCCTGGCTACCGATCCGACGACGTCTTCCATTACTCCGGCCAGATAAAGGTAAGCGGTGGAAAGCATCCCGATAGCCGCGCCTTTCGTAGCGCGTCCGAGTTCGCCGGACGGAATGTCTTTGGGCAGATAGTCGATTGCTTTTTCAAAATCCCGGATAAAGAAATCGACCACTTCCGTTTCGCTGTTGCGGGGATTAAAGATTTCTTCTTCATGCCGGTTTTGCGCATGATCGATGACGGGCACCTGTCCGTAGAAACGGAACAGTTCGAAATAAAGCATCGCTCGCCAGAAATACATGTCGCCCAGGTAGCGATCCCGGTATTCCTGGGGTAAAACGGTCGTGGCGTCAAGCTCCCGGATGGCGTTGTTGATTTTCCGGATGTTTGTATAGCAGTCCGTCCACCGGATAAGCGCTCCCAGGCCGGTCGACTTGTTCCACTGCGAATAGGTGTACAGGTTTCCGCCGTTATACCAAAGGTCTCCCGTCATGAAATTGTCGAAGATAGCCGGTGCTCCGCCGATATTGTCGCGGCTGTTCCGGCTTGACCAGATGTAAAGCGGCCCGTTGATGTTGTGATATACGTCGTTGATGTAGAAACGGATCGTTACGGGATTATCCCACACGCCGCTGTCGGCAATCCGGTCGTTGGGCGTGATGTCCAAAAAGTCGTCGCATGATTCGAATGTCAGCGTGATGATACTCATCAATAATGTTAAATATATTTTTTTCATTGTCTGTCGAAATTTAGAAGGTGGCCGTTAATCCTATGGTTGAAATAAACTGTTGAGGGTATACCGAAAAGTCCTGGGCTTCCGGGTCGAAATCCCGGGATGCTTTCGAGAAGATTGTCCACACGTTATAGAAGTTCGCATTTATACGCAAGTCCTCCATCCCGGCTTTCCTTATCCACTCCCGTTTGAATGAATAGCCGACATCGATGGATTTGAGCTTGATATAGGAGGAGTTGATGACCCAGAAATCGGAAGTCACATAGTTCATCGCAAAATTGCTTGAGCGCAAACGCGGAAATTCCGCATTGGGGTCGGGGTTATCGGTTGTCCATGATTTATAATGTTCGATACGGGCTTTCCCGTCGGCGAAAGGCCTGCGCACGCCGCGGTCGGCAGAACCGAGGTAATAGTTCGAGCGTCCCGTCCCCTGGAAGAACAGGGCAAGGTCAAAGCCTTTCCATGTGGCGCGCAGGTTGTATCCCCACATGATTTGCGGAATCCTTGAACGTCCTATCCACACGATATCTTCGCTGTCTATCTTTCCGTCGCCATTGATATCGACGTATTTGATGTCCCCGGGCTGGCTGCCGGCATCCTGAAAGGCCCAGTTCCGGATATCTTCGTCGTCGGTGAACAGTCCGGCGGATTTATATCCCCATATCTGGCCCGACGCGAGGCCGGTCTGACGGCGGCGGGAATTGTAGAGCGTGCCCTGGTTTTCGTGGTTTTCGATCAGCTGATGATCCGTGAAGCTGAATACGACGGAGTTTTGCAGGCTCAGGTCGCCGGTGATGCCGGTGCGGTTGCTGACGGTAAGATCCGTTCCCCAGCGGGCGTCGATGCCTGCATTTTCGTCGGCCAGGCTGATTCCGTATTCTACGGGCACCTGCGCGTTCGGGGCAAGGATTTTGTCGTTACGCTTTTCGTGATACCAGTCAAATTCCAGTCCCAGCAATCCGTTCCACATGTTGAGGTCGAATCCCAGGTCGGTTTTCAGGACGGTTTCCCACGTGAGGTTAGGGTTTGATTCGACGGTGCTGTAGATGCCCTGTTCGCGGACGCCTTCCTGTCCCCACAGGTAACTGTTGCCGATGGAATAGGAGGACATGTAGGCGTATGCGTTTCCGACCGGATTGCCGGATTTCCCGTACGAAGCGCGCAGTTTCAGATTGTCGAGGCGATCGCGCAGGGAGGCCATGAACGGTTCTTCGGAGATTCGCCAGCCGAGGGATGCGGAGGGGAAGAAGTCGCCCCGGCGTCCCGGCGCGTATTTGTAGATGGCGTCATAGCGTCCGGCGAGTTCCACCATGTATTTGCTGTCGAAGTTATAGCTCAACCTCGTGACAACGCCGTACTGCGCCGTGCGGGCGGAGGAGCCTCCCATGCCCCACTTGGTTTTGTCGGAGGTGCCGTAGTTCAGTTCGGGGATGAGGAAGTCAAATTCGGATTTGCTGGTGGTTGTTACTTTGTCTTCCGTCCAGCGCGCTTCGAAGAGGCCGAGGGCTTCGATGCTGTGTTTCCCGAAACGGTTTGTATAGTTGAGCGAGCCGGCGAAGGTGTACCAGTCCCAGCGTTTGTATTCTTCGCCGAGGGAGGGCTTTACGGTGGCGGACTGGTCGATCTTTTCGTATTCTCCTTCGTCGGTGAGGTTGTAGTAGACGACGGGAAGAACCCAGCTTTTGAGGTCTTTGTGCTGCTTGTCGTAGTTGAACGAGGCTTTCGCGGAGAGACCCGGCAGGAAGGGCAACTGCTGGTCGAGGGTGAGGTTGTAAGTTGAAATTTCATTCCGGTCGGTATTTTCCCCGCGGTGGTGCATGGCTTCGTAGAGGCTGACGCCGAGCGAGCTTTGGAAGGCGGACAGTCCGTTGCTGTACCGGTCTATTTCGTTCGGCACGGCGCGGTAGATGCGTTCCATGATCTGGTCGGCGCCGAGGCCGGCCTGGGAGACGATGTCGCGCATGAAGGAGTTGTCGAAGGATATTGTGGTCGTGTTCGTGGCCTGTATGTCAATGTTCGCGCGTGCGGTATAGCGTTTGTAATCCTGCGCGTCGAACATGCTGTTTTGGGAGACGTATCCTATGGAGACAAACGTCCGGATCTTTTCCGTACCCCCGGATACGGATACCGTATGTTTATACGCACCGGAGGTTCCCATGTAGTTGCCTACCCAGTCGGTATCGGGATAACGGTCGGGGTCGGCGCCGCTGCGGTATTTGCTTACTTCTTCGGCTGACATCATCTGTTCCGTAAGCCCGTCCATTTCGTAGGCTTTATTCCGGAACTCGAAATAATCGGCCGAACCCATAAATTCCGGGGTGCGCATCGGCTTCTGCCGGCTAAATTCACCTTTGTATGTGGTGGTGAATTTGCCGGCTACGCCGCGTTTCGTGGTAATGAGGATGACGCCGTTAGCGCCTTTCAGTCCGTACGGGGCTACTGCCGCCGCATCTTTCAGTACGGTGACGGATTCGATGTCCTCCTGGTTCACGCGGTCGCCGGGACGTTCCACGCCGTCGACAAGGACGAGGGGCTGGGAGCCGCGGACGTAGATCGTGGCGCCGTCGGATCCCGGCGCTCCGCTTTGCTGGAAGGTGATGACGCCCGACACTTTTCCCCCGATATTATTGGAAATCCGGGGCGACGGTAAAACCGCGATGTCGCCGCCTTTCACGCTGCTGACGGCAGACGTCATCGTCAGGCGCTTTTGTGTGCCGTAACCGACGACTACCACTTCGTTCAGTATTTCTATGTTCTCCTTGAGGATTACTTCCAGCGGACTGTTTCCCCGCACGACGATCGATTCCGTCAGATAACCGATATAGGAAACTTCGATTTCCGGATTGGATACGGGCTGATTCAACGTCAGGCCGAAAGTCCCGTCCTCACCGGTAACGGTGCCGGTCGATGTTCCCTTTACTTTCACGGAAGCGCCGATAATGGCCTCGCCGTTTTGATCCGTGACGCGCCCGGTTACCGTCCGGGACTGTTGCTGTGCGGCGGCCGTTTTTTCGCCGGATGCGTAAATGCCGGTAAGGGAAAGAAAGATGAAAAGAATAAGGAATGTCACCGGCTTCCTGACCGGCAGATTCATTCGTTTGAACCGGCAATGCCCGGGCATTTTCCGATTCGGATCACCAGATGTGTTTTGCTTCTGCATCATTTTGTAATAAATTTAATAATTGAACAAAAAGGATTCTACTCTCTTTAAAAAACGGAGCGTTCCACCGTTTTTTACGGACGCAAATATAGGGTAGGGGAGGTTTCCGGGAAAAGTCCGTTTTTGCCAAAAACAGATGCAAAACAGCAGAATACATTTTTGGCAGAAATGAATACATCTGCTGTGCGCAAGATTCCGCT
Organism: Tannerella sp.; assembly: GCA_031265585.1. Classification (GTDB taxonomy): domain Bacteria; phylum Bacteroidota; class Bacteroidia; order Bacteroidales; family Tannerellaceae; genus Tannerella. The sequence goes on from JAISCL010000035.1 coordinate 18,004, forward strand.
GCCGGCATGTTTTTGGGAATGGAGTCCGATTCTATACTGTGCGCGGGATCGTTTTGTGCATTGCAGGCTGACGCCGGAAGGCGTCCAATTTGGATAACCCCGGATGTAATCCGGGGAGGGGGGAAGAACAGTTCTTTTCCCCAACCCCAAAGCGGGTTGAATGGCAATGAAATCCTTTCCGGCGCCTCATCCGTACGATATACTGCAAAACCATTCAACCCGCTTCGGGGTTGCTGAAAGAGAGCACCTCCCCCCCGGATTGCATCCGGGGTTATCAGGATCAGACACCTTCCGGTGTCAGCCTGAATGCCCAAAACCGGGCCGCGCGCAGTATAAAGATTTCCGTCGGAAATATTCGCAATACACCTGTATTCTAAAAATATCCGACGGAAATATTCGCAATACATCTGTATTCTAAAAATATCCATCGGAAATATTCGTAATACACTTGTATTCTAAAAATATCAATCGGAAATATTCATAATACATCTGTATTCTAAAAATATCCGACGGAAATATTCGCAATACACCTGTATTTTAAAAATATCCGATGGAAATATTCATAATACACCTTTATTCTAAAAATATCCGACGGAAATATACAATTATACTTTGCACAGTATAATAGCATCTCAAAAAAAATAACCGGACAGCGGGAAATTTGGACAGTCCGTTATTCTTCCGTACTTTTGCATGACATTATAACCTGTTTTACACAAAACAATTCGAATCATGAAATTAAAATCCCTGATTTTTCACCTGATACTGACCCTGCTCTTTCCTGCCGGTTTGTCAGCCTACAACCTCCGGCAAATCAACAGCAAGGACGGACTGTCGAACAGTTCCGTAATATGCCTCTTCCAGGACAGCAAACGGTTCCTCTGGATGGGCACCTTCGACGGCCTGAACCGGTACGACGGCCGCGACATACACATCTACAAGCCCGACATCAACAGTCAAAACAGCCTGTCGAGCAACGTCATCCGCAACATCGTCGAAACCGGGAACAATCATCTCTGGATCAGCACCAAATGGGGACTTAATAAATTTTCGCAGCGGGACAACCTCATTGAAGAATGTTACGGCGAATTTAAGGACGATTCCAGCATCGCCCGGGATAAACACGGCAACCTCTATGTACTCGGAAAAAAAGGATTCCTTTCGCTATATGACCGGAAAAAAAACAGTTTCATCGACCTTCCGGTGAATGAAGCCATTCGATGCGGCGACGTCACCGGTTTTTTCATCGATGTAAACGATACGGTTCACATCACCCACAACGGGGTTATCGAAAAATACACGGTCACAACGTCCGGCGATCCGGCAAATCCCGAAATCACACGCCACGCGGACTACAGCCATCCCTGTCCCGTCGACAATGCATTCTACAGCAAAGAACGGCTGCTGTTTACGGACAGGAAAGGCGACCTGTACATCATCAACTCGCGGAGAACGGTTTTTATCCGGAACATACAGCCTCTCATCCGCGAAAACGGAATCATTTCGTCCATCATCCTCGACGGCACGGACATCCTCGTCGGATTCAAAACAAACGGCCTGATCTGCCTCCGCTCGCAGCAAAACTACGAACCCGAAAAAATTGACATCAACTGCGGCGTCTTCTCACTCTGGAAAGACGAAGCCCAGGACATCGTATGGATCGGCACCGACGGACAGGGCGTCTATGCATGGACCAAAGAAGACTACACCTTCAAAAGCCTGAACCTGAAACAGCTCCCCGTCAAAAAAGAACGCCCCGTGAGAGCCGTCTACGCCGACCATCAAAACAGCCTGTGGCTGGGAACGAAAGACAACGGCATCATCCGCATAAAAAACTACAGCTCGGCAACGGATTACACGCCGCACAACGTCGACCACTTCACCACCCGGGACGGATTGAGCAACAATGCCGTATTTGCCTTCAGCCGCGGGAACGGCGTCCTGTGGATTGCTTCCGACGGGCCGAATATCAACTACTATTCCTGGCAGGACCGGAAAATACACACGCTCGCCAACCGCACGCCCGTACGCTTTTCATACATCCACACAATTGTAGAATCCGGCGACACGCTCTTATGGGCCGGAACAGGCAGCGACCTGGTCAAAATACACCTCCGCAGGCGGGGTTCCATGTATGAAACGCAACATGCGCAGCGCTTCACGTTCGATATTAAAAACGCCCAGCCGTTCAACCAGATCTATTCCCTTTATCCCGAAAACGACTCCGTCATCTGGATCGGAATCCGGGGCAACGGAATCATCCGCTTCAACTCCATGACCGGGAATTACCGCATATTCGATTTCGACGGAAGGGGAATCGCCCCGATGAACGACATCCTCTGCATCCACCGGGACAGGCACAACACCTTCTGGCTCGGCTCCAGCTACGGACTTACACGCTTCGAAATGCACCCCGACGGAAGCTATGACTACAAAAACTACAACGAAAACGACGGCCTTCCGAACAACACGGTTCACGGCATACTCGAAGACCGGGACGGCGAGCTGTGGCTGAGCACCAATACGGGAATCATCCTGTTCGATCCGCTGAAGGAAACGTTCAGGAACTTCAACCGGAAAACGGGACTTAACATCACCGAGTTCAGCGACAATGCCTACTATAAAAACGAACTCCGGCCGGTTTACTTTTTCGGAGGAGTTGACGGCGTAGTGTGGATCAAAAACGAGGAAAACTACAGGAAAAAATACTTCCCGGACATCCGTTTCACCCGGCTCAGAATCTTCAACAGCGATTACAACATCCACGAATTTGAAAAAGACGGAAGAAAGCAACCGTACATCGAACTCAATCACAGGCAAAACTTCTTTGCCGTCACGTTCGTAGCCATGGATTTCATCAACGGCGGAAACAGCCGGTATTCCTACCGGCTGGAAAACTTCAGCGACGTCTGGATGGACACCCCGTCAAACGAAGCCCGGTTCACCAACATCCCTCCCGGCAACTACACCCTCAAAGTCCGCTACAACGACGGCATTACCGGCTATGAAAACCGGGAGCAAAGCCTCCGCATCGTCATCCTGCCGCCCTGGTACGCGAGCCTCGCGGCCCGGACGGTCTATGTGCTTCTGATTGCCGGGACGCTTGTCTTAATCTATCTGTACCTGAAAGCAAAATACGAAAGGAAAAAGAAAATGATCGCAAAAGAACTGAACGAAAAATACAGGGAAGAAATGTACGAAGGCAAACTCCGCTTTTTCACCAACATCACCCACGAGTTCTGCACCCCGCTGACGCTTATCTACGGGCCTTGCGAACGGATCCTCTCGCACGGCGGCAGCGATTCGTTCGTGAAAAAATATACCCGGATGATCAAATCGAACACCGAAAGGCTAAACAGTCTGATTCAGGAAGTAATTGATTTTCGCCGCATGGAAACGGGAAACAAAACAGTCTTCATCCAACCGTTAAATATCAGTACCCTGTTACTCGACATGAAGGATTCCTTCAGTGAACTGTCCGAACAGAACGGTATCGGATTCAGCGTCCGGGTCGAACCCGGCATAACCTGGAACACCGATTACGGTTGTTTTACAAAAATAATGAGCAACTTAATTTCCAATGCGTTCAAATACACGCCGGCGGGAGGAGAAATCAATGTTTCGGCAGATACGGCGGACAATATCCTGCGGCTGGAAGTACACAACACCGGCAAAGGCATCCGCAAAGAAGACATCCCGCTCATGTTTAACCGTTACAGCGTACTGGACAACATCAGGGAAAACACGATCAAAGGCCTTTCTTCCCGGAACGGCCTGGGACTGGCCATCTGTCACAGCATGACGGAACTGCTCCGGGGGAAAATAGACGTCGACAGCGAATTAAACTGCTATGCCCGGTTCACCGTTTCGCTCCCTCCGTTGGAACCGGACGGTAAGGCGCCGGATATATTGCATGGGATTTCGAAGGAATCGCAAAGCCGGATTTATTCAGGCGGGGAGGCCGGAGCCGCCGGAATGGAAAGCGAAAATCCGTACAGCGACCGGAGCGTGCGCATCCTGGTAATCGACGATAACAGGGAACTGTTATGGATGATAAAGGAAATCCTTTCCGACGAATATACAGTCGTGACGGCAACCGACGGAGAGAAAGGTTTGCAGTTACTTCAACAGTCAACCCCGGATCTGATCATTAGCGACATCATCATGCCGAACATGGACGGAATCTCATTGACAGGGAAACTCAAGCAAAACCGGCATACGATGCACATTCCTCTCATCATCCTGTCCGCCAAAAACACAATCGACGAACAGATAGAAGGCATCGAATCAGGCGCGGACGCCTATGTCACGAAACCGTTTGACACCCAGTATCTGAAAGCGGTAATCAGGCATCTGATAAAAAACAGGGAGAACATGCAACAGTACTACAACTCCTCAGCCAGCGCCTACGATTTCTCAAGAGGGCAGCTGATACATAAGGAAGACAGGGATTTCCTGCAAGCCGCCGTTCGCATCATTGACGAAAACATCGACAACACGGACTTTCTGCCGGACGATCTGGCAAGCGGCCTCCAGGTAAGCGTCCGTAACCTGTACCGGAAATTCAAAGACCTCAATCAGCCTTCGCCAAAAGATTTTATCAAGGAACAGCGCATTGCCCGTGCCGCCAAACTGTTGCTCACAACCACCCGCACCATTCAGGAAATCATGTATAATACAGGGTTTTCCAACCGCTCCCATTTTTATAAAGAGTTTGCCAAATATCACAACAATCAAACTCCAAAAGATTACAGAAGGAGTAATTCGCAAAAGGAGCAATCTATCGAATGAACCTGTACCGCACGCGGCGCGGTTTTGTGCATTGCATACAATGAACAATGTCGACCGGTACAGGTGTAGAGACGGGGCGCGCCCCGTCTCTACGATGCACAATCCTAAACCGCGCGCAGTTTAATTCGTCCGGTATCCCGGAAAAGCGTCAAACAGCGCTTTCAGTTCCGCGGCTTTTTCCGGGTAGCGGTCCGTCAGATTAACCCGTTCGCTTGGGTCGCGGTTCAGGTTGAAGAGTTCGATTACCGGATTGTCGCCGCGCTGTATTTCCCGGTATTTCCAGCCTTTGTCCCGGACGGCTTCCAGTCTTCCGTTATTCACCAGATAGACGGGGCGGTGTTTGTAGAGGCTGCGGTCGGCTTCGCCTGTCAGGAGGGTTGCTATCGACTGTCCGTCCAGCGTCCGGCCTTCGGGCAACGGGGCCTGCGCCCATTCGGCAAGCGTAGGCAAAACGTCCACGTTGCTGATCGGATTGAACAGAATGCCGGATTGCAGCCGGTCTTTCCAATAGACGATGAACGGCTCGCGCACGCCGCCTTCGTATGTCTGTCCCTTGGAACCCCGGAATATGCCGGCGGCGCCTGCGTGCCAGCGCTGTGTGACGCCGTCGCCCGCCATTCGCTCCGGGTATTCAATCCAGGGGCCGTTGTCGCTCGAAAACATGAAAATCGTATGATCCGCCAGGCCCTGCTCTTCGAGCGCGTTCCACAGGCGGGCAAGCTGTTCGTCCAGTTCCTCCACGACCGCACCCAGCTCGCCGCTATGCGCCACACGGTCTTCCAGCGACGGGGCGGAGGCGGCAAAAGCTACGGGCAAATGCGGCATGTTATAGGCCAGATACAGGAAAAACGGCTGACCGGCACGCTGTTTCCGGACATATTGAATCGCTTCCTGCGTGTACAGTTTCGTCAACAGCGAATCGGCAGGAAGCCGGCGCTCCGGCACGCGGTCGCGGAACAGGTACAGCGCGCTGTCCGTTTTGACGTACGGTTCCCTGTAATCATGGCTGTACAGCAATCCGTAATACGAATCGAATCCCTGCGCCGTAGGATGACTGAACGTCCGGTTGTCGCCCAGATGCCATTTGCCGATCATCGCCGTATGATAGCCGACGCCTTTCAACATCTCCGCAATGGTCACTTCGTCGTCGGCAAGCCCCAGCGGCGACCCCGGCCCTATGGGAGACGGCAGATTCACGCGCGACGCATACCGGCCGGTCAGCAGCGACGCCCGCGAAGGCGTACTGGACGGACTCGTGACGACATAATCCGTCGCCCGCACGCCTCCGGCAGCCAGGCTGTCCAGAAATGGCGTGTGAATAACCGGATTTCCATAGCAACTCAAATCGGAATAGCCCAAATCGTCCGTCAGCACAAAGATGATATTGGGACGCTGCACTTCCTGCCGTTGCGTTTCCCGGCAGGAAACGGCCGTCAACGCGGCGGAACCTATTAATATGTATTCTAAATTTTTCATTTGCCGGCAAAGTTAGAGTTTTCTTCTGAAAAAACAAACAGTCGTTTCACGGTGCAGGATCAACGCATTTAAATTTTGAGGAGATGTAAAAGAAATTCCCTGTTCCAAGCGGCATTGAGGCGTTTTGAATATTTACACACCGCTTCCATCTTATACTTCCCGCAGGAATTGCAGGCTGACGCCGGCCGGCATCATCACCGAAGAAGAGGCGAGCTTATAGAAAAAAAGCTTATAGGATACTTATAGGATACTTAGGAGATCCTTATAGGATAAAAGTGCGGGATTCTTCGCTTCGTTATACTGCAAGCGGAATTGCAGATTTTTCACCATGCCGATGCAATATTCCCTTGAAAAATCAAAAGATATTACATACATTTGCCGGATAAATAACTAAATAATACTGCAAACGTTCGAAAATGTCTTAAACTGATTAATTGAAAACAATATGAAAATGAAAAATTTACTATTTGCAGCGGCTGTCACCGTAATAGCCGCAAGTTCCTGTTCGCAGGGAAACAAACAGCAGGCGGCGGAGTGTCCGCACGGGCAGAATGCGTGCTGTGAAGCAGAATTGCCGGTTTTCAGCAACGCCGATTTCTACGCCGGCGGCAAGTTCAGCGAAGAGGCGGCCAAAGACGCCGTGATCCGGCTGATGAAGTACTACCGGTATCCCGTCACCGAAAAAACGCGCGGGCAACTGTGGGTGAGCGACTACGGCACGGGACGCTTTACGGAACTCGGACTGGCGGCCATCATGTATGTCAACGACACGCAAGACCGCTACATGCTGCAAGACCTGTTCCTGCTGCCTCACCAGATGCTGCCCGAACACTGGCACGAAAAGCCGGACAGCGACCTCCCGGCCAAAATGGAAGGCTGGCTGGTACGCAACGGCACGAGCTACATCGTGGGAGAAGGCGAAGACAACCGGGCGTCGTTCCCCGAAATCAAAATCCCGGCCTGTCACGGGGGCGGAGTAACCGTCGGGTACGTGGTGAAAGCCGTTCCGGGCGATTTTGTACCCCTTTCAAAAGTCTTTTCGCATCACTGGCAGTTTGCGGGCGACAAAGGGGCAATCATCACCGAAGTGGCGAACGTACATGACAATGCAAGCGTACGCCATCAGGTGAAAGCCATCAACGACCATTTCCTCGGCAAATAAGTTATGTCATTTCGACTCAAAGCGCTGCTCTTCTGCTCGACGAGGGCGGCGTGCATCTCCTGCGGCAGGAAGTCATGAACAAATCCCTATAATATCATACGATGAAAACTTTACTGATTATTATGGCTGCGGCGCTGCTGGCCGGATGCGCCGCCGGTTCGCACAGCCGGTTGAGTGAAACATACACTCCCGATGCGGAAGAACAGGCGACGTGGAGCAAGCTGCTGGAACAGGGCGTAGAAAAAATCGTCTTCGTCAAACGCTTTACCTACAATGCCAATCACTACTACACGGAATACCTCAATTCGAAGTGGATGCCGGGCGGAAACCTTTGCATCCTTTCCCTGAAAACGGGCGAAGTGGAAGAACTCGTACCCGAACTGACCGGAGGCGTATTCGGCGCCTTCGACGTTTCGTTCGACGCCCGGCGGATTGTCTTCGCCTGGAAAGCCGCGCCGGACACCGGTTACCGGCTCTATGAAGTCGGAGCGGACGGACGCGGATTGCGACAGCTCACCTTCCCGCCCGACGATGAAGACGAAACCGTCGAAACGTATCAAATCGCCGGCTATCACCACGGCACCGAAGACCTCGACCCGTGCTATCTGCCCGACGGCGGCATCGCCTTTATCTCCACCCGCTGCCGTTTCGGCATCCTGTGCGATGCACCCGATATTTTCACGACCACGGTGCTGTACAGGATCGACGGCGACGGGCGAAACATGCGCCGGCTGTCCAACAGTTCGGTATCGGAAAATACGCCCTGCATCCTGCCCGACGGACGCATCATGTACACCCGCTGGGAATACGTCGACAAGGGCGCCATATCCGTCAAATGCCTCTGGGCGATGAACCCCGACGGCTCCAACTCGGTGGAAATCTACGGCAACGACATACCCGCTCCCCCCACCATGATCATGGGACGCCCCATCCCCGGCTCGCCCGGCGAGTATGTATTTACCGGCACGCCTCACTGCTGCCCGCAAAACTGCGTGGGTACCGTCATCCGCATCAATACGGCGAAAAACATCCGTACCGCGGAACCGATGACTTACATGACGCCCTACACGGATGTGCGCTACGAACACGGCACGGCTTTCCGCGACCCGGCGGATCCGTCGCGGTGGATTCACGACGGGCAGGGTCGAGGCCCGCTTTTCAGGGAAAGCTATCCGCTGTCGCGCACCGGATTTCTCGTTTCGCACAAGCCGGCCGGTACGGCATGGGACGATTCCACGGGCTACCGGCTGTACCTCCTGCACGAAGGCGGAAAGGTGGAGCCGGTCTATTCCGGCAGAGACATTTCCTGTTTCCGTCCCGTGCCGCTGACGGCTCGCAAAACGCCGCCCGTGATTCCGTCGCACCCGAACCGGGAACTGGCCGACCGGGATCTGGCCGAATGTATCGTCACCGACGTGTACAGCGGGATGAGCGGCGTGGAGAGAGGCTCCGTCAAATACCTGCGCATACTGGAGCAGGTGCCGCGTCCGTGGGGTGCACGGCGTTTTTATCAGCCGGAATACACGCAGGACGAGTATGACCAGCAGCACGCCGCCGTCAGCAAGGACACGCACCTGGGGCTGAAGATCCAGCACGGCGTGGTGACGGTGGAAGACGACGGTTCGGCGCGCTTCCTCGTTCCCGCCGGACGGAACATCTTCCTGCAGGCGCTGGACGCCCGTTACCGTTCGATACAGACCGAACGCACCTACGTCAATTACATGCCCGGTGAGGTGCGCAGCTGCACCGGCTGTCACGAACCGGCTTCGCAGGCCCCCTACCCGTCCGGAAGGCTTACGCCGGCAGCCCTGAAGCGCCGTGCGGAAATGCCCCGCCCGCAGGCCGGAGAAACCGCCGCCGCCAAAACCCTCAGCTACGCACGGGATGTGCAGCCGGTGTGGGACAGGCAGTGCATCAGCTGCCACAACGCCTCCCATGCACAGGGCGGACTGAATCTTTCGGGTCGCGAAACACGCCTCTTCAACGAATCGTACGAGAATCTGGTGCCCGAACGCCGGAAAGCCGGAGGCGGCCGGGTAACCGCTCTCCCGCTGGAAAAGCTGTCCGAAGCCGGAAACGAATACTACATTGCCGCCGACAGGACTTACTTCACCGCCCCTCCGGCTCATCCCGACGAGAAATATACCACGGAAGGCAAAGGCTTTTACGTTGCATCCGACGGGTTCGGATTTGTGAACGTGTACGACCGGGGTCTCTTAGGCCCGGTCATAGGCGAGAACCATCCGAAAAACGGAAATGTACGCTATCTTCCCGCCAGGTCGCTCGGTTCGTACACATCCGTGCTGGTGGCGATGTTTGCGCCGGACATCCTCCTCGACGACCCCCAGGCCCGGCAAAGAGCCGCACATCTGGCCGAAGTGCACGCCAAAATCAAACTCACGCCCGAAGAACTGCTGCAAATCACCAACTGGATAGATACCAACTGCCAGTATTACGGCACATATTACGGCCGCCGGGATACGGTTTTCAGAGGACACCCCGACTACCGCACGGAATACGGCGTGACGACAGCAATAAGCCCCCGCCCGCCCGCAGCATACAGATAGCGCGGGTTTTACGCCTGCGATCTGATGCCGGAAGGCGTCCGGATAACAGGCGGAAAGTTGCGGGGCTAAGACACGGGCGTGTACGGGGCCTGTAACAGGCAGGGGTAGAATATGGCATTAAGCTGATATTTTTATCGGAAGAAATGCAACCATTAAACAGACAATTGCATCATTGTAACAGTATGTACAACAAAAACTTTTAAGGTCATGAAAACAAAACAGTTTTTTAAGGTTATGAAAACAAAACGTTTTTACCCGGTATTGCTTGCAATAGCCTGTTTGGGATGCGAAAAAAACATGGATAATGAAGCCGGCAACACGCCGGATTTTCCAGTTGATGTTCCTGTAAAATTGCTTTCCTCGCAATCTTCACCGGGCAATTGCAGTCCGGATCTTAAGGGCGATACGGTCTATATCTACAATTCGCAGGAAGAACTGACCGGCGACCTTGCCTGTTTGGGCGGACAGGACATAGACTGGAACAAAAACTCATTCCTTGCCGTGAAAATCCAGCGGTTTAATGCCGACAGCAGAATAACGGAAAGTTTCATGCAGGAAATTTCAGCCGGACAGTATCAGCTCAAAGTGCAGATAACCCCGTCCACCACGCTAAACGCAGAGCCGCTGTATTTTTACATGACCGTGCCGAAGATTTCGGGAGATGCGAGCATCGCGTTAAGCGTCTCTGTTCCGGATCTGTTGAACGCCGGAACCTTTCAGCTCAAAGGAACACAATGGAAATTAGCCGGCTATGTGGATGTTTCAACAGGGAAACTGACAGATGCGGAACCGAAAGATTGCGACGGCTGCTATACGCTCAATTTTAATTCCGATTCGCTTGCCACAGGAAAATCAGTTGCAAATCTGATTTTAGTTGACCTGGGAAAGAAGCCTTTTTTCAGCATTGGAACAGAAGTTTACGACAGTGAAACCGGAAACGCCGCCCTGTTTTACGATGCCATCAAATCCATCGACTTCTATTATCAGGATGCCGAAGGCTTGAAGTTTTTCTACAACGGGAAGATGAATTACCTGCTCTACAAACAGCATGATTCGGACAGCCCGGAAACCGCCATAGCGCCTCCCGTGGTGGACGCAGGCGACCTCCTGTACAGCGCAGGATTTATTGAAGTGTACAGGGATGTGATCCGTTGGGAAAACATTTTCTTCGTGAAGGGAGTAGCGGGAGAAACCGTGTCCCGGAGCGGAAAGGAAATAGAAATCATCGAAGACCTGAAAGGCAATTTCAGGGAGAACCCTTCAATTATCCTGTGGGGCGCCGGCGGTGACAGTCCGTACAGCGAAGGGGCTGAAAATATCACCCACTATGCTGTAAACGACACGCTGATCCTGTTGATGGGGAAATATTCAATGACGGGTGACGACGGTATGACAGGGGATTATTACCTGACTGTGATGACCGGATTTTCCACACTTGCGCTGTCGGACGGACAGGTTAGCGGAGTAATCAATTCGGATTATACAAAAAGAACCATGAACTGGGAGACATTACGGGCGTTGCTGGATAACTGTCCGCAAAAAACAGGGTTTATCGACAATGGCAAAGCCGGCATTTATCACGACGGCGGCGTTTTTTTCATTAAGGGAAAAATTGCGAAGGAGCAGACTTCCGGGCCATACGGTGTAAGGATTGAACCTGTTGAAGACTTGAAAGGGAATTTTCCGAAAGATTTGTCCACCGTTCTGTTATGGGGCGCCGGCGATGCATCCGGCTGCGTGGACAAACTTCAAGGATATCATATTCATAAAAAAGACACGGTCCTTGTGCTGATGAAACAGATTGACCGTGTGGATGACGGTTATCCAACCGGAAGAACCGCCGGCGATTTCACAACAATAGACTGCGCCACGTCAGTGCTCGCCCTGTCGGATGGCCGTGTAAATACGGGAGCGGAATACGGATGGATGGAAGTGGACGCATTTTTAGAATTACTGACCCGGAAATAACGGGACAAAAAAGAAGATGAAAGAGATGAAAACGCTAAAATTTTCATTTACCCTGCTTATATTGAGTATGGTTACAGCCTGCGCGGAAGATATTATACCGGGACAGGAAACCGATGAAGCGGTAGGCTATGTCGCCGGTTACGAGACCTGCGGTCTGTCGCCTGATAACAGGAAAGCCAAAGGCTATATCGTCATTTCCGAGGATTTAAAAGATACACTCGCCGTTTACGGCCTGCCTGATATTTTTGAATTTCCGGCAGAAGCGTTTCCTGTAACAACAGCCGGTACCGGAACAGTAAATACAGCTTTCCCCGAAAGATTCCGGTACGCATTTAAGATGCGGTTTACATATACCCGGTCTTCCGAAGAAGAAATACATGAACTCGGATTAAATGCATCCTGTATTATTCCGGCGTTCTACCTAATAAGAAGTGTGTTTGACAAATGCGTACCGGTAATTATAAATTCGGCAACAAAACTGGAAACGCCCCCGACGGAAGGAAATCCGGAACTGACAGGAACCAAATGGAAATTAGCCGCGTTCGTAGATGTACAAACGCGCGAATCCATAGAACCGGAACCCAAAGAGTGTAGTAACTGTTATACGCTTGAATTTAATTCGGATACTACGGCAACAGGAAAATCAGTATTGAACACAATGTACTATACTGTAACCCCGTCAAGTATAAAAATGATTCTGGCAACAGAAATTTGGGATGGAGATAATAACAACGCCTCCCTGTTTTATGACGCCCTCCTGACAATTGACACATACGAATACAGCAAGGATGAATTGAAAATTTATTATGATGGGAAAAATAAGTATTTGCTTTATAAACCGGTCATGTAATGAAAAGTCACTCTTATTGCAACAGATTCGGAAGATTCTGATTGTGCTTAACAAATTATATTTGCATACAGGCGCAATGTAGAGACGCGATGCATCGCGTCTCTACAGCACCGAACCGCGCGTTACCGGTTCGTCACCATTTTACGGTATTCCGCCGGGCTGATGCCGTACGGAGGAATATTTAAAATTTCCGGGCAGGAAGAGGCAGAGATACAAATCTAAATTAAGCAAAATGGATTGATTATTCTCAATCGTTGTTCTATAACCTGATTGTGCCGCAAATCTTCGGAGTAAAGAATTGTGCAGTTGTTTTCCAGGGCAGCAGCAATTATCAAACTAAAAATACTTTATCTTGCATTAGCTTCTTCTCTGTTGAATTTGTAATCCTGTGGCAAAGCGAGTCCGAAATCGGTAAATGTTACTTTTTTTGTACGCTCGCATTCATCGGAATATCGCACTTCTGCATTGATTCCCCAGGTTTTTAGAAACAGCAACAATGCATCTATCTTTACATTGTCTATCTCTGATTTGAATATTATTTCTGTCATAATACTTTGTTTTTGAAGATACAAAGATGCAATCTTTATTTCGAATAGCAAAAAACTCTTTTCCCGACAAAACGCCTTCGGTTTCCGTCATTGCGAGCGAAGCAATCCGGTTCGATACCGTTACCGGTTCTTCACCATTTTACGGTATTCCGCCGGGCTGATGTCGTATTGCTCTGTGAAAAGACGGTAGAATGTCTGGCGGTTATTGAATCCGCAATCTGCGGCAATGGCTTCAACCGTAAGGTCAGGGCGGATATGCAGCATCTGCCGGGCTTCGTTCAGTTGCAGGGTATGAATATATTCCATCGGCGTTTTTCCGGTAATGGTTCTGACGGCTTCAAACAGGTAACTTCTGTTGGTGGCCAACTCCAAAGCAAGCTCGTCAAGGTCAATGCCGGGTTTAATAAAGTTTTTATCACCGAGCAGGTATCTGTTCAGGCGCCCGACCAGTTCCTTTTGCCGTCTGTTGACGGGGCGCTCTTTTACTGCTTCGGCTTCA
>JAISCL010000102.1 GCA_031265585.1 Tannerella sp.
CTGTTCCCAAGTGAATTATTATAACCGCATGGAATAAAAGGATTATAGGCATTAAAACCGCTCCACAATGTACCATTTAAGGCAGTAACCCCGGCCCCCAGTCCACCCTGGCGACATCCGTTCGCATCCGGCGCGGCGTTATATCCTGCCTGACAGTTCAAGTTAGCGTACTCAATGACATAAAGCCAGTAGCATGTTTTCTGAACATCATACACATCACAGTTCCATCCCGCCCCGTTCTTTCCGAATGTACCCCTCCTGCGGGCATAAGCCCGGAAATTAGTCAGGCTCGTAGCCGTTCCGGGCATCCCAAGCAAACTGTTGGACTGCCCGTCATAAGCGGCATTATTGTCGCCTCCCCGAAACTCCGGCGCTGCGTTCATTACGCTGCAAAGTTTCGGCGCACCGCCGTCCGTCCGGTCGATGGCAGCCTCATAGGCCGACCGGTAAACCTTAGGAACAAAATGAAACCCCGGAACCGGAACCGCCGAAACCAGCGCCCGCCGCTTCGTCCCCTCCGATTCGAATTTCCGCCAGTGCGCCGGAATCTCCACCATCACCTGCCCGTCCGTTCCGTCCAGGATCGCCCCCGTACCGTCCTCTTTAAGCGTACTGTCGTTAGCGTCCAGATAATAATTAACCGTCCCGTCATCCCGGAGCAGGCACCGCCGCATCCTCCTCTGCACCGGCAGTGAAACATGCAGATCCGCCCGCCCGGTACGCCGGCAGGAAGGATTCGCTACCGAAGTGTCAAACTCAATGCCGTAGGCAAATATTGCCTCAATCGCCTCGCCCGCCACATTATCAACATCCGCCGATCCGCCAAACCGGATCCCGCCTCCAAAATCAATAAATCTCCCCATAAAAAAATCTCCTCCCTAAAACCCTTACATCCTATAGTCCTGTAATCTTACAGCCCCGCAGTCTTAAAGTCTTATATCCTTAAAAACCAGAACCTCAATCCAAAAATCAGTCTTCCCTCCATCCCGAATCCGCATCCGGTTCCGAAGTAGAAACCAGCCGGAGAAATCCCCCCGGCACAATCCCGGTCACATTAAAAATAAGCAGCCGCGTATTCCTGCCCAGATTCCCGGTCACACCGCTCTCAAAAGGCGTAAACTCAACACCGTCCACGCTCCTCAAAACCCCGACAAAGCCACCCCCTTCATCCTTAAACCTCACAGCAACCTCAATATTCACCCTGGCAGGCTGAAACACATCCGAAACCCACCTTTTCCCTTCTTTCACAAAAGCCAATACATTCATAACCAAAAATTTTAAAATCCCAAAATCCCCTAAAGTCCCCAAAGTCCCCAAAGTCTCTAAAGTCCCCAAAGTCTCAAAGCCTCAAAGTCTTAACTTTCAACTATCAACTAACCAAAGTCTTAACCGAATAAACCCCGTCCCCCGTACACCAAACATTAATCTCCGCCGTCTGTCCGGCCTCCAGATTCAGTTCCTCCTCATCCATCAGCTTAAAATTCGCACCCGCAGGCAGTGTCACCTTCAGCGCCACCGACGGATTCACCTGTATATTCATCACCTGCCCCGCCTTCAGATCCCCCGAAAGCGAAAGCGTATTATTCCCCGTCAAAGTAGCCACCACAGACTGCCTGTCCACCGGCAAAAACGCCAGCGAATCCACCGCATTCACCCCGTACCTGAAAACCAGATCATTCAAAAGCGTAACGGCAAGATTCGGATAATCCTCCGGATTTCCAACCACCCGGAACACCTCCCGGGCAAAATCCTCAAAATCCCCCGACTTAACATACTCCTTCAAGGCATCCTCCAACCCCTTCGCCGTAACAAAACCCGACGTATCCGGCTTATTCCTGATAAACCCCGGAGCATACTGATTCGCCTCCTCCCAGTCCGACTGGAACTGCACAAAAAAATCCTCACACCTGTTCAAACATCCTAAACAATTACCTCCGCATCCCATATCCTCACAGTTAAGAAATTATGTACTCATAAAAAAAGAAAAACAAAGGCGCTTATTCACCGGAGGAGAAACGATAGCCACATCACCCACATTACCAATCCCGGAAACCTCATAATACAGGCCCGCACGAACCGACCGCGATTCGCATACCCTCAACGGAACCCCCGACATCGACTGCAATCCAAGCCTGCAATCATCATACACATCGGTAGAAAAATTGCGCTGAAAAACAATCGGATCGCCTGCTATTTCGCTGAATCCGGCAGGCAAATCAACCGTTTCCCCCAACTCGGCAACCGTCCCGCTTACCACATTGACAACAATCGGACGGACAGCGCAAGCCTCCGCAAGATAAACCCGTATCTTCCTCAACTGGCCTCCTGCAGCCTGATGCAAACTCTCATCTATATTGCCGGCAACAAAGGCGCCCAGCCCCGCATCTCCCGGAGAATAGGGATCAAAAGCCGCTATCTGGGTAAAACTCTTTTCCTCCATCAGCAAACGGATAGCATCCGTTTTACTGACCGTCTTATCCGTAAAACTTTCAAATACCGTAAACTCTTTCCCGCCGGAAATAACATATATCCCGGCATTCCCGTCAGCATCATGCATAAGATAAAGCCCATCTCCCGATTTCCTGCCAGGCTTTGAATTGACAACCCTCAGCCCGAAAAGGGAAAAAATCCTTTTCTCTCCATCCCAAAAAAGACCGTCGCCCGCCTTAATCTCATCCGGATCAATACCCATCCGCTCCATAAAATCAAACACCGTAAAATAAGCCGGCACCAGCTCCCACTTATTCCGTCCATGATGCCAGTAAGCAAAATTATGAGCATTAAACACAAAAGCATACCAGCCCGGCTGCCCCCCAAGCGGATGCTTCCGATACAGGTCATTCAACTCCATCACCGGATCCTTCAAATACCGCAACACCGGTATCCTCCGCAAAATATCCCCGGAGCAACCCCCGCAACCACCATTCTCAAACACAGTACCCATCCTGTTTTAATTTTAAATCCTCTAAAACCGTTTAAAGCCTCAAAGACCTCAAAGCCTCTCCAACTCTAAACTCCAACCGACAAGGCCTTCTCCTCACAAGCCTTATCCATCTCTCCCTTCTCAAAAACCGCAAACACAACCCCCGCATTCAGCCACTGCAAAGGCCCGTAAAGCCTCTCATCCAGCCCCAGCTCACGGGAATCCTCCCAGTCCTCAATCCTCTCCACCAGCGGAACATACAGCGCCTCCTCCACCCGGTGCGCCTCCCCCCTGGGAAGTGAATAATAATTCAGCACCCGCCCGTACTTCGGATTTTCCGACACCGTACAAACCGGCCTGCAAAAATTCCCCCGCACAAACTCATTCGACTGGATCGCCGAAATCGCATCATCCTCATCAACCGCCGCAAAGCAGGCCCGTTTCCACCCCCGCATCCGAAACAGCGACAGCGCATAATAATCCGCCGGCAAAACAACAAATCCCGTCCCGGCAGACACATCCTCCACCAAAACGGAATCCGTAAAAGACCTTTGACTGAAATAAGTCCGTGGAAGCAAGCCAATCCCTTTCCGCCAGGCATCCCGGAAAAACCCCTCAACCTGCCGTTCAACCTTCGTGGTATCGCTGCCCGCAAAAGCCCCCGGAAAGGAATCATCCCATCCAAGCTCATTCATTCGCTGCATAACCCCCTTGACGTACTCCCCCTTAGTCATAGCAAACAAGTTGAAAATTGAAAGACCTGAAGGGCCTCAAAGCCACCAAGTCCCCCAAAGTCCCTCAATTAAAAACCACATTAGGAAAAGAAACCCCCTTAGCCTTAGCAGCCGCCTTTATATCGGCAGGCGTCTTAAGATCCTTCCCCTTCACCTGGTACTCCTTCTGCAGAAACGCAGCAGCATCCTGAATCTCCGTCACACTCGTAATTGTAATCTCGCTAACCGCAGTATCTTTGGACTTCTCATCCTCCGTAACCGACTGAAACAGCTCAATCTTCTTTTCCGCGAAATGCCGGCCTCCCTCAAGAAGCCCCTGCAATTCCTTATCCCTTGTCCGGTACTCCTTATTACTCCCCCGGAACTCAATCTGCACCTGCGTCTTATCTTCTTTCTGAAACAAAAGACTGTACTTAACGCCCGTCTTACTTCGATAAACCTTCAACATAATTTTTTTTATTTTAAAATGAACAACAGTTGAAGGCCTTAAAGACTTAAAGCCTCAAAGACCTCCAACCGTTTACTATGGATTAATTAAAAAGCACCCGCATATGAGCCTCCGGATTCTTCAGCGTAAGCCCGCAAGGCTCGATCAGAGTCCGTCCGTCGCTGTCCGACTGTCCGCTACCGCGGAAATCGATATTATTCACCCGCCAGCCCATCGACCACTTCTTCAAAAAGTCCGCATCCAGAACAAGCCCCCTGTCCGACCAGCCCAGATCATTCAGCGTCTGGTCATGAATCACCAGCAGCGTCCCGAACTTCGAGATAATCGAAGAAAACTCCAGCCCGTAAGCCTGCTGCCGTGTACCCACATACACCACCTTCCGGTAATCCACCTGCTCAAACTTCTCCAGCAAATCGCTGCCAACGATAAAAACCTTCTTTTTGGAAGATGCATTCCCCACAAAAGCAGCCTTCATCAGTCCGACAATATTATTCTCATCCACCGGCAGTCCCGAAAACGAATACTCCTTCCCGGCCATATTCCAGACTCCACCCGTAAAATAAACCTCCTCCGGCTTGTTCGAGCGTGCATTCTGAACCACGATCATCCTTTTCTTCCCGTACCAGAACGAAAGGTTCATCGTCCGCTTCATATCAAAAATCGCTTCCTCCTCCTGATCGTTGAACGTCCAGTCCGCTTCCTTGTCGCTCATCTTAAAGAACGTAGTCTGCTCAATCTGCGCCATAAACTTCTGCATATACTGCGTGCTCGGCGTAGGAATACCGCTGTAGGCATCCGTCTGGATCTGGCTTTCCGAACCCGCACGGCCCGCGCGCGTCACAGGCGTTCCCGCCGGGATGGGGGGCACAACCATAGTACCTCCCACAACAGGCCCGTTAACCGCCACCACATTCGGAACGCCGCCCGAAGAACGTCCCACCACATACAGCATCAGCTCATTATCCGGATCCACCGTAGTCCCGTCCTCCTTATAACCGGCAATACCGTGAACCAGAACCGTCTGGTCGCGCGCAAAAATCTTATTATCCGCCGTATTCAGATCCTCCTGAAAATGCAGGGTAGGGGTCTGACCCGCCCCGATCGCGGTAGCCGTAGTAGTCGACAGCTCAATCACATCAATAGAATAATACTTCACCACCTGGTTATTCGTACTCTCCGACTTCGCCGCATGTCTTGATATCGTATCCAGCACCACCTCATGGGGCCGGATCTTCGTCACCTCCTTATCGATCGTATCCAGCAGCAAATCCGGACTGTCCGTATGCGTCCGCGTCACACTCGTCTTTTCATCGATCGCCACAGCCCCGCCTTCAGCAGGAAAAACCGTACCCGCTGCCGCAACAGTCCCGCCGTCCACCACACCGAACAGCAAGCAAACCGCCGAAAAAATCAGCATCCAAAAACCCCCACTCCTAAAAAAATCTCTAACCTTTTCCATCTAAACAATATTTTAAAAAAAACAATCAAAAAAAATCCCAAAACCCTGAAAGCCTGAAACCCTGAAAGTCTGAAAGCCTTAAACTTTCAACTCTCAACTTTCAACTTTCAACTCCCAACTAATCCCGAACCTCCTCAAACCCGTCATAAAAGCTACGCCGCTCCTTCACCCGGGGCGCCACAGCCTTTCCGGCGGTACCCCCACCAACGGGAGCCGTCTCCGAAACCTTCTTCATATCAGCCTTAATCACCGTATTCTTACCCTCCACGACACCCGCATCCGCAGCCTCCTGCACATCCCGGTCATAATTCATACCCTTCCAGATAAAATCAATAAACTCCGGTTTGATAACCCCGTTAAGAATATCAATCGCATAATCATAAATCGCATTCCTCAGCCCCTCCGCCTCATCTTCCCCAATCCCGTTAGACTGCACAAAATCCGACACCCGCCGGTGATACTCCTCAATATTCCTGTTGGCCTGCTCAAGCGCCGATTCATCATTCGCCAGTTCCGCCAGTTTCTCCTGGTATCCCTTCTCGAAATCATCCAGCGCCTCGCCCTCCATGGAAAGGAAATCCTTCCCGTACACCTTCGCAATCGAATAGGGCAGCGACCTGCCGTCCTTCCCTGCAACCATCGTCATCGCCTCCGCAAACTTCGGATCCTTCGACATCAGCTCCGCCAGCCGCGAATTGTATCCCGCCAGCTCGTCATACCGTCCATTCGCATCCGCAGCCCGTCCGGCGGCAAAATCAAACAGATCGTCATCCGCCACATCCTCCCCGGCCTCCGGATTCGACTCCCTGTACGAAGCCAGCGCCGCAGCCCGTCCGCGGGGCTTTTCCCCAACCGTTTCACCTTCGGCGCCGGCAGCAGTCTCCTCAACAACTTTTTCTTCCAATTTCTCTTCCATATATAATAACCTGAAAAAAATAACCTGAAACAATCTTCACCTGCAAAAAAAGCACATATACGCATCTAATTCTACACTTATTGTGACAAAAATCAAACATGTCAAAAACTTTTTCCCCAAACTGCCAAAACTTCCAGCCCCCACCCCTAACTTTGAAATCAAAAACCCCTTAAAGACTGAAAGATTTAAAGACTTAAAAATTAAAATTATGAACCGTCAAAACTTAAAACTGAGAACAAAACTCTTCCCCGCTACCCCCGAAGACCCCGCCCGGATCGACACGGTACGCAGCGAGACCCCCGGCGGAAAAGCCCGTGACGTCCTGATGGACGCATTTGCAGCCTGGCAGTCCCTGGACAGCTTCCGCCGCAACGCAGACCGCAACATGCAGTACGTCTTCGGCGACCAGTGGGGCGACACCGTCATCCACGAAGGCAGGCGCATGTCCGAGCGTGAATCCATCCGCCGGCAGGGAAACGTACCGGTCACCAACAACCGCCTGCGAAGCATCATCAACTCGGTCACGGGCGTCTTCCAGGGCAACCGCACGGAGCCGGTCTGCATTGCACGCGAAAGGGGCAGCCAGGAAGACGGGGAAGTAATGACGGCCACACTGCAGTACGTCTACCAGTTGAACAAGACCTGGAGCCTGGACGTAGCCAACCTCAGCAACTTTATGATCTCAGGCCTGTCGGCCTGCAAGTCTGTATTCGGAGAAAAGCGCGGAAAGATCGACGTCTGGAACGACAACATCAACTACTCAAGATTCTTCTTCGACAGCCACATGGAGGACACGCGCCAGTGGGACTGCCAGATGGTCGGCGAACTGGAAGACATGAGCCTGTACGACGTAATGGCCCGCTTCGCAAACGGCAGCCGCGAAAAGGCGGAACAGATCCGCCGGGCCTATGCATACGTGAACAGCACGCGCATCACAAGCCAGCTGAATGCCTACATGCGTGACACAAGAGGCTACCGGGAGTTCTTCATGGCCGACGACGACACGCGGTGCCGCGTCATCACCGTATGGCGCAAGGAAGCGAAGGACCGCCTGCTGGTGCACGATACGCTGACAGGCGAATACTACAAAACGGAACTGTCGGACGAGGACGGCCTGATAGCCACCAATCGGCAACGGATGGCGGAACAGTCGGCAGCGGGCGTAACGCCTGAAAATATAAAGCTGATCAATCACAGATGGCACGTGGATAACTACTGGTACTATTACCACCTCACACCCGCAGGAGACGTCCTGATGGAAGGCGAAAGTCCCTACTGGCACAAAGAGCATCCGTACACATTCAAGCTCTATACATTCTATGACAAACAGATATTCCCGTTTGTCTCCGGATTCCTCGACCAGCAGCGCTACATCAACCGGCTCATCATGATGCAGGACTTCATGATGCGCGCCTCGGCCAAGGGGGTACTGATGATTCCGGACTACTGCCTGGAGGGATCGGGAAAAACGCCGGAAGAATTTGCCGAAGACTGGATCAGGTTTAACGGAGTCATCGTCTACAAAGCAAAATCGGGCATGCCGTTGCCGGAACAGATCACCGCCAACAGCTCCCAGCTGGGAGTTTACGACATGCTGTCGATTCAGCTGAAAATGCTGGAAGACGTTTCCGGCATCCAGGGAGCACTGCAGGGAAAATCCCCCAACAGCGGCACGCCGGCGGCCCTGTATGCGCAGCAGTCTCAAAATTCATCCACCACGCTGGCGGAGATGTTCGACTTTTACCGGATGTACCGGGAGGAACGGGACACAAAGAACCTGCAGATCATCCGGCAGTTTTACGACACACAGCGATTCATCAACGCCTCCGGAACCGGCGATCCCGTCCTTTACGATCCCAAAAAGGTACAGCACGTAGTATTTGACCTGTCGATCGTAGAATCCACCTCATCGCCCGTCTACCGGATGATTGTAAACGACATGCTGATGAACCTCCTGAACGCGGGCCATATCACAATCCGCGAACTGCTCGAAAACGGCACCTTCCCCTTCGCAGACAAATTACTGCAGTCCATCAGCATCCGCGAACAGCAAATGCAGGAAGCCATGCAGGCAGGCGTACAGCCCGGTTCCGGCGCCCTGCAATCAATCCCACAGGACATCCGGTCACAAATTATGGGTCAAACAAACCCGGCACTCGGCAAAGAATTATCAAAAACCCTTTAACCCTTAAAGCCTTACAGTTTTACAGTCTTAAAGTCTTCAAAAAACAACAAAATAAAAAAATATGACACTAAACACCCAAAAAACCCCCGAAGGAATGATCATCACAATCATAATAGGCTTCAAGGAAATGCAGCAGCGAATAAAGGAGGAATCCTCCCACTTCGCACTCCGCAAAAGGGACGCGGAAGGCAATTCCCTGTTCGAAGAATACGTACTGGATGAAGGCCACGAAACCCGTTTCCGTTCCCTTTTCTATTCCGCACAGGGAGAACTGGAGGAATACCTCTCGGCCTACCTGAAAAACCTTCCGGCAGTATCCGGACTGCTCGAAACCGCCCGGTCCGGAGGAGAAGACCGGATCATTCAGCTACCGATGCCCCGTTCCTTCAACGAATCGCTGGCAAGGCCCACAGGCATAAAAATAGAAGACTTCACAGAAGCCTATATAATGTACAGGTGGCTGGAAATGAAAGACGAACCGGCAGCAGCCAAATACCTGGCCACAGCAGAAAAATTAAAATCCGAAATCAATGCAAACCTGAACAAAAGAAGTCAAAGCATTGAGCGAAAAGGAAAACTCTGGTAGCTGAAAAGTCAAAAACTTTTCACCCGAAAATCCCACATTCCTGCGAAAAAAAATTATATTTGCCTAAAAATAAGCTATTCAATGACAGAAGCAAGAAAAAAACAGGCAAAAAGAAAGAAGACCGTAAAAGCGACAAATGAAAGGATCGAAAACCTGGAACCGGAAAAAAAAGGAAAGTCGGAAAGCATCAGCCTCGCCGACGCAAAACTGACAGTCCCCTACAAACTCGCCACAAAGCTAAATCAAAACCTCAATCTGCGAAAAGCGCAGAACAACATACGGAAGCAGCTGTGCGTCTATGTAGAAAACGAATTTGACACATTCGTCGACGATTTCAGAAAAATCACAGACCCCTCCATCCGCGCAAGGCTGTACGTGGAAATAACAAAATTAATCATCCCGCGCCCCAAGGACTTCGGAGAAGGCTCCGACAGCGAAGAAAACAGAAGAAAAGTATACAAAAGACTGTTCGGCGAAAAAAACACGGATTAACAACCGTTTGTATTCTTCAGACTGTGTGATTGTTATTCATTTTCACACCCGGCTTGTGAAAGTCGGGCGTTTTTATAAAACCCGTTCCCGTCCGAAAACCCTTTGCATCACCCTTCCGTTCAGCGCATCAACAGGACCGTAATCCCTCCGGATATATCCCTCCGTCACCCTGTGTGCCGAAACATGGTTAAGCGCAAAGGCCACAAGTTCCGTACTCGCACCGCACTCGTTCTTCGCCACCGTAGCCCACGTATACCTCAGCCAGTAAACCGTAATAACCTGCACCCCGGCCCGCGTGCAGAGAGACTTCAATCCTTCGTTTACCGCCCTTGAAAAGTTGTTCGGATCCGAATAGCGCTCCCGGAAATTAAACAGATATTTCTCCCCCCTGTACTTTTCAAACAGGGGCAAAATTTCATCCCTGACGGCGATTTCTATGTACGCCCTGTCCCGCCTCTCTTTTTCCGTCTTCGTCCTGTTATAGCAGATCTTTCCTCCCGCAAACTCCCGCTTTTCGAGATTGTACAGATCAACCGCATTAATCCCCGCAAGACAAAAAACAAGCATGGCTACATCATGCGCCAGCTCCTCCCTGGAAAAAGACGGCTTTTCGTCGAGAATCCTTCGTAGCGCCTCCACCTCCAGACACCTCTCGCGCGGCATATCGGCCCGCGGAATCCTGACCGCCCTGAACGGCTGATTGGGTATCCTTATTATATTCCGCTCATAATCGTTATACTCCATACACCCCTCGTCAAACAGTTTCTTAATGATCACGGGATACATCTCCTTCGCCCTTTTCGTTTCCGAAAGCGACCTGATCCACTCGCGCAGCATCTTCGACGTAATATCCTAAAAATCAATCTGCCGCTTTCCGAAATACCTCTCCAGCGAATGCAGCGCCGCCATATAATTCGCATCCGGTTTATCCCGTCCATCATCCCGCATCCG
This sequence comes from Tannerella sp., assembly GCA_031265585.1. GTDB lineage: Bacteria > Bacteroidota > Bacteroidia > Bacteroidales > Tannerellaceae > Tannerella. The sequence goes on from JAISCL010000102.1 coordinate 10,695, forward strand.
GTTAACATATACATTCGCAAAATCCGAAAAAGAAATGGCACCGGAATCCGACACCAGGAACTTCTTCACCTCCTGCACCGTCCACAGCGATATATCAACATTATTGATCCTGTCTACATACTTCTTAATCATAATCGCGCAATTGGCCATCACATTATGATCGGTAATTTCTCCTTTTCGCACCCCTGATTTATGCACAATCATAGAAGTAGGAATATAATCCGTATGGGAATTGTGACTGATCCGGATATAAACCGTATTAAGCTCTTTTTTCGTCCGCACAACCGCTTTAAGTGTTGCCATACCCGTGTAATTTATTTGTAATTTTTTTGTACAAATATAGCAAATATATTTCGATATTTTACCCACTTCATAAAAAAATAAGAGGCCCTACAAACCGTAAAACCCCCTATTTTCCTGATATTTAAAATGTAACCCCGGAGGGGATCGAACCCTCGACCCAATGATTAAGAGTCATTTGCTCTACCAGCTGAGCTACGGAGTCTTTTCTTAATCAATTGCGGGTGCAAAATTAGTTTTTTATTTTCTTTATGCAAGTGTTTTTCTGTTTTTTTTGTTTCGCTTACCTTTGTGCTCTTATTGAATGTAATCATGCAAACGAAAATACGGGTGACGGGAGACGGTTCCCATACATTGTATGTGCCGGAGATTGACGAGTGTTACCATTCGGCTCATGGGGCGGTGCAGGAATCCATGCATATTTTTATAAATGCGGGCCTGCATGTGTTTTTATCTGCCGGAAAACCGGGTCGATTTGAGGCTGATGCCGGAACGATGAAAGAGAAGGACAGGGTAAAGGTTCTGGAAACAGGATTCGGTACAGGATTGAATGTATACCTGACATTGTCCGAAGCTGAAAGGTTGAAAACAGCGATTCATTATACTTCGCTGGAATTGTATCCGCTGGCTGCGGATGAGGCGTTACGGCTTAACTATCCGGAAATACTTCATGCGGACAGGCGGTTATTTGAAAAAATACATCTTTCACCCTGGGAAGAGGATGTGGACATTACCCCTTATTTTACGCTTCGTAAAGTGAAGGTTGATTTTATAGCGTATGAACCGATGGAAGTATTTGATGTCGTCTATTTTGATGCTTTTTCTCCGGAAAAACAGCCGGAGTTATGGTCTGAAGACGGGTTTGGAAAGATTTATGCACATTCCGGAAGCGGGGCTGTGTTAACGACCTATTGTGCAAAGGGAGCCGTTCGCAGAGTGTTGCAGTCAGCCGGATTTGTTGTGGAGCGTCTGCCCGGGCCGCCGGGGAAACGGGAGATTTTAAGGGGGAGAAAGTAACCGGGACTGCATGATATTGGCCGGAGGCCTTTGATTTCGCAGTTCTTCCGCCATAAATTCCATATAGGGATAGACATGTTCAAAGTACAGTTTGAGTCCGGGACAGAGGTAGTTCAGTCCATATTCGCCGTCGGAAGTTACGGCGATGCGATTTTTCGGACATTCTCCATTGCAAAGGTTCAGGAAGCGGCATGTCCGGCATTGCAGAGGCAGGCGGTCGCGCTTGTCATTCCCGAAGCGTTTCTGGACATTTGAAAGTGTCATGCCGACGAGCGAATCATGTATTATATTTCCTCTGCGGTATTCGGGGTATACGAAGTGGTCACATGCGTAAACATCGCCGTTATGTTCCATCGCGAGGGCGTGTCCGCATGTTTTGGCATATATACATACACCCGGCTGTTCGTTTACCATTCCGGCCAGCGTGGCATCAAACAGCTGTACGTAAAATTTTCCCACGTCATGGCGCACCCACTCGTTAAACATGCGGATATAAAAATTTCCGCAGGCGACCGGGTCAACAGACCAGGAAGCGATTTTACCGTCTTCCGGGCGGTCGCCGGCAGTGAGTATTTCAAGTCCGTCATTGCGTGTGCCCAAGCGTTCGACAATTGGTGAAAATTGCATGTAACGGCTTCCTATTTCCTTAAAAAAACGGTAGATCTCTACGGGATAAGCGGCATTGTAATCATTGATGACAGCTAATGTATTAAATTCGACGCCATGCTTTTGTAAAAGCTCGATTCCCTGCATGACGCGCTTGAACGTTCCCCGTCCGCCCCGGTCTTTGCGATAGCGGTCATGAAGCCGTTCCGGGCCGTCAATCGATATGCCGACCAGAAAATTGTTGTCCCTGAAAAAACGGCACCATTCGTCGCTGATCAGCAGTCCGTTTGTCTGTATGCAGTTCGACACTTCACGTCCGCGTCCGTACTGTTGCTGGAGGCGTATGGCTTTACGGTAAAAATCGATGCCGCGAAGGAGCGATTCGCCTCCATGCCATGTGAACTGTACAAAGGGTGATGTCTGGCAGTTGATATATTCACGGGTAAAACGTTCGAGTAACTCGTCCGTCATTTTATATCCCCGGCATCCTTGAAACAATTCGCTTTTTTCAAGGTAATAGCAGTATTCACAGTCCATGTTGCACATCGGACCGGCGGGCTTTGCCATTACATAGACCGGGAAAGAAAGCGGACTGAAATATAAAGTGTCTCCCATTTTAATAAAGGTTATACGTTGTTCCGGTTACTTTGAACTCCGTCCGGCGGTTATACTGGTCGGCGATTTCCTGCTGTTCGGGCGTCATCGGAAGAATCAATTCTTCTGTCAGGATGTCTCCTTCCTGCAGGAAGTCGTTTTCTTCCGCCATCTTTTTGGTCACTGTTTTCGGTTCGGATTTGCCGTATCCTTTGGCTGTCAGGCGGTCTGTCGGGATGCCGGCTTCGACCAGGTAATCCACTACCGACTGTGCGCGCCGCTGTGCAAGTCCTTCGTTGTATTTTTCGGTTCCTTTCCGGTCGGTATGCGCTCCCATTTCTATTGTTACGTTGGGGTTGTCGTTCAGCACTTTGATAATTTCGTCCAGGGCTTCTTTTGATTCGGGGCGGAGTGTTGCCTTGTCGAAGGCATAAAATATATTTTCCACTACGGTCGGTTTATGTATGGGTGAGAGGTAGAAATCTACGTTGTAGGTTTCGCTTTTTTCGTCGGGGTCTGTTTTCAGTTCGAAATTCTGATTCAGGTAGCCCGGTGCGCTTGCCATCATTACATAACTGATGTCGCGTTCGAGTTCTACTTTGTATGATCCGTCCGGCTTGGCCGGGACTTTTTCGTTCAGGCCGTCTTTACCGACGATGCGTACCGTCGCGCCTTCAATCGTGTATTCTTCGGCATCGGACACATATCCCCTGATGAAGACCGTGACGGAGGGACGTTCAAATGAATAGATATGGTCGTAGCCGCGTGCGTCGTTCCGGTTGGACGAGAAGAATCCCTTTTCCCGTTCTCCTTCGAAGGTGATGCCGAAATCGTCGCCCATGGAATTGACGGGAACTCCCATGTTTTCTACGTGCCATACACCCAGACTGTCCATTGTCGCTTTGAAAAGATCAAGTCCTCCCAGGCCGGGATGCCCGTTTGATGCGAAGTACAGCGTAACGGAATCGCGGATGTACGGGAACATTTCATCTCCTTCCGTATTGATTTGCGGGCCGAGATTTTCGATTCCCCTGAAATCATTCATGCCGGATAACCGTGCACGGAAGATGTCCTTGCCGCCGTAACTGTTTACATCGGACACGAAATAGAGGAACTGTCCGTCGGGTGACAGGGAAGGGTGCCCCACGCTTGTGACGGAGTCTTTCACCAGGTTCGTCCGCGTACCGATTCCCCATGTTGCTCCGCTACGGGTGGATACGTATATTTCCGCGGGGCGCGAGCTGATCGGGTCGCTTTCGCAATGTGTGTAATACAGGGTGTTTCCGTCGGCAGACAGGGAGGGGGTGCCTTCGTCATAGACCGTGTTGATGGCATCTTCAAATTCTACGGGCTTTTTCCAGGCGCCTTTTTCGTCTTTTTCCGCAAGAAAGAAGTTGTTTGTCAATTGTCCTGTTATGTTGCTGATGGAGTCTTTGCTGACTTTTTTTGCCCGTGATGATGCGAAATAAAGCTTATCGTAATCACTTCCCGCAAACATGGGGCTAAATTCTCCGTGGCGGGAGTTGAAAATCTCCATTTTCTTTATTTCGTATAAGGTCGGATTGTTCTTCATTTCTGCGGCGAGCCGGCATCCTTCGAGGCCGTTTAACGCCGGTGCGCTTTCCGGATTCTGCTCCAGGAATTTGTTATAATAATTCACCGCATCGCTGTATTTTCCTTCCTGGTGGTGAGTCTGGGCGATCCGCAGGTTTAGCAGGCTGTCCGGATAATTATATCGCAGGGCATTCATATAGGCGCTTGTTGCGCGCTGTACGTCGTTAATTTTCTGGTAACAGAGGCCCATACGGTAAGAAACGTATGCCCGCATATCGCGTTCCGCCGGTTTTGCTTTGGAGTATAATTTGCGGTACATGCCGGCCGCTTCATAATATTCCCCTATGCGTTGCTTTTCCTCGGCAACACTCAGTTTTACGCTTTTGCAGGAGAATAATATTATTCCTGCCAGCATAATTCCTATAAAATGAAAGAAACGCATACAGGGGAAAAACGGTAAAAAACGTATTTTATTATATTCTATTTCCGGGTCAGGAAAGAAGTGTCGCCATAGCTTAAAAACCGGAAGCCGTGATCCAGTGCGTAACCGTAGATTTTTTTCCAGTCGCCTTTTGTGAACGCCGATACAAGGAGCAGCAGCGTGCTTTCAGGCTGGTGGAAGTTTGTTATCATGTGGTTTACGACGTGAAATTCGTAGCCGGGCACAATGATAATCTGCGTGGATGTGATCAGCCGGTCCTGTTTTGTCCGGTCGAGATAAGCCAGGATGTTTTGCAATGCTTCCCGGGTGGACAGTTGCGGCAGTTTGCCGTCATAAGGCATCCACTGCTTTACGGCCAGCATTTCCGGTGTCGCATCGGGGTGGACGGCAAGTATCGCTCCTGTGCAGTACAGGCTTTCGAGGGTGCGCACGGAGGTGGTTCCGATGGCTGTGATACGGCCGGTGTGTTCAATCAGCCCGGCAATGGTCGAGCGGTTTACCGAGATATGTTCCGTATGCATCTCATGCCGGCCTATTGTATCGGTTTGTACGGGCTTGAAGGTGCCGGCTCCTACATGCAGCGTTATTTCTTCCCGGATGAATCCTTTCCGGTCGAGCCTTTCCAGGACTTCGGGCGTAAAATGCAGTCCGGCTGTCGGTGCGGCTACCGAGCCTTTTATTTTTGCGTAGACGGTCTGGTATGTCTGCAAGTCGGATGCTTCCGTTTTGCGATGGAGGTAAGGCGGGATGGGGAGTACTCCTGCGGCGTCGAGAATGTCGGCAAAGGCAGGGGATGCCTCCGGCCTGTTTCCCGGCCCGCCGGTCTGCCGGCTGTCCCACCGGAACAGGATGCTGTGCGCCTGGCCGCAGGCCTGCCTGTATTCGGCCGTCAGCACGACTTCCGTATTTCCCAGAATGAAAGTGCGCTTTAGCGCACCTTTCCACCGTTTAAGGTTTCCGACAAGGCAGATCCAGCGGCATTGTCCGCATGACTGGAAATTCATGGCGTAATCGCGCGGTTCTTCCGGTTCGAGGCAGAATATTTCGATTTGCGCCCCCGTGTCTTTCCGGAAGAGAAGCCTGGCCTGAATGACCCGCGTGTTGTTAAATACGAGCAGTGATTTTTCGGGCAGGAGATCCGGTATCCGGTCGAATACGCTTTCCTTTACTTCTCCGTTGCGGTAAAGCAGCAGTTTCGATTTGTCGCGGTTCTGCAGCGGGTATTTGGCAATACGCCCGTCAGGTAGCGGATAATTATATTCGTTTATATTTATTTGCTGTACGGAGGATCGTGTGCCTGTCTCTTTTTCAGCCATGTTTACGTTTGTTTTGCGTGCAAAAGTACGGACTTTGCTCCATAAATCCGATACACGGCGTCATTTTAATCGCATTTCCGGTGGGAAAATGCGTCTGCGGGCGGCAAATACGTAGCTACGTTTGGGCAATACGTAGTTACGTTTTTGCAATACGTAGATACTTTTTCGCAATACGTAGCTACGTTTTTGCAATACGTAGCTACTTTTTTGCAATACGTAGCTACGTTTTTGCGATACGTAGCTACGTTCGGGCAATACGTAGCTACGTTTTCGCCTGCTTTGCGCGGGAATGGAGCCGTCCGCGCACAGTATATGCCGTATTAAAAGAGTTATCTGCGCTGCGGGAAAGCCTCTTTTCAAAAAACTTTTGCTACATTTGCACTTCATTTTAAATGCCACTCCTGTTGGAAATAATTGAGGTTTAAGCTTTCATGAATAAGGAACGTATCATATTGGGAATCGACCCCGGAAGCATCGTGATGGGATACGGTGTTTTGCATATCAAGTCAAAGAAGCCGGGACTTGTTACGATGGGAGTGCTTAAGCTCAACAAGTTTGAGAACTATTACCTTCGCCTTCAATATATATTTGACCGCGTAACGCAGTTGATCGACTCGTATCATCCGGATGAACTGGCGATTGAAGCTCCCTTTTTCGGTAAAAATGTCCAGAGCATGCTCAAGCTGGGCCGCGCTCAGGGAGTTGCCATTGCCGCAGCCCTGAACCGCGATGTTCCCATCTGCGAATATGCCCCGTTAAAAATAAAGATGGCCATAACGGGAAACGGCCGGGCCTCCAAAGAGCAGGTCGCCGGAATGTTACAGCGGATGCTGCATATACCGGATGAGAACATGCTGCCTCAACTCGATGCGACGGACGGCCTTGCCGCGGCTTTTTGCCATTATCTGGAAACAAACCGTCCGAAATTTGAGAAATCCTATTCGGGCTGGAAAGATTTTATCGCTAAAAACCCGTCCAAGGTTCGTAAGTGAGCCTCTCATTGCCTGAAACACGGCGGTTCAACCGTTTGTGAGATCCGCTCCTGTGGGCAGGCATTTTTTAAAAGGATATCAGATGACTCCCTGAGCCATCATGGCTTTCGCTACTTTCATAAATCCTGCGATGTTGGCTCCCCTGACATAGTTGATATAATCTCCTTCACGCCCGTATTCCACGCACTGGCTGTGAATGTCATTCATAATCTGGTGCAGTTTCCGGTCTACTTCGCCGGGCGTCCAGGAGATATGCATGGCATTCTGCGTCATTTCGAGGCCGGAGGTCGCAACGCCTCCCGCATTGGCGGCTTTACCGGGAGCATACAGTACCTTATTGTCAATGAACAGGTCGACAGCTTCGGCCGTACATCCCATATTTGAAATTTCAGCGATACATTGGATGCCGTTGTCGATTAATTTTTGTGCATCGCCGGCATCCAGTTCGTTTTGCGTAGCGCACGGCAGGGCAATATCCACTTTCTGTTCCCAGGGGCGCCTGCCGGGGAAAAAAACGGCGCTTTTAAATTCATCTGCAAAGGGAGCGACAACGTCTTCGCCGGATGCGCGAAGCTCAAGCATATATTCGATTTTCTTGCCGGATATGCCTTCCGGATCATGGATATAGCCGTCAGGCCCGGAAACGGTCACCACTTTTCCGCCCAGTTCGGTCGCCTTGATCGCCGCTCCCCATGCCACATTACCGAAACCGGACAGTGCAACCGTCCTGCCTTTTATCTCCATTCCATGCTCCTGCAACATTCGGTTGACAAAATATAATCCGCCAAAGCCGGTTGCCTCGGGACGCAATATCGAGCCTCCGTATTCAAGTCCCTTTCCTGTTATTGATCCGGTATGTTCCCGTGTAAGTTTTTTGTACATGCCGTATAGGAAACCTATTTCACGCCCGCCTACGCCTATATCTCCGGCAGGAATATCCGTACATGGGCCTGTGTTATGCCATAGCTCCATCATGAAAGCCTGGCAGAAACGCATGACCTCCGCCTCGCTCCGTCCGCGAAGGGAGAAATCCGCACCTCCTTTTCCGCCTCCCATGGGAAGCGTAGTCAGCGCGTTTTTAAAAGTCTGTTCAAATCCCAGGAATTTCAAGATCGACAGGTTTACGGATGCATGGAAGCGTAATCCGCCTTTGTAAGGCCCTATCGCATTATTAAACTGCACACGGTAACCGGTGTTTACATGAATTTCTCCCTGATCGTCCACCCACGGTACACGGAATGTAATGATGCGGTCCGGCTCAACAAGCCGTTCGATTATTTTTGCCTTTTCAAACTCCGGATGCTCATTGTAAACATCCTCTATGGTAGTCAAAACTTCTTTGACGGCCTGCATGTATTCCCTTTCACCGGGATGCTTTGCTTCCAGCGAAGCTACAATCTGTTCTGTTTTCATATTAAGTTGTCTGATTACTGATTACCGGTTGTGAAGACCTGTGTCATGGGGCGTCCTGTCCATACTTGCGGCTGCTCCAGGTCAAAAATGTATCCAATTGTAGGTGCAATGTCAAACTGCATCATGCTTTCATCAAAAAGCAACCCCTTCCTTATATTCTTTCCACTGATGATAAACGGAGTTTCCATTTCCGGCATTGTTTTCCCGCCGTGTCCCTTGTTTACTCCTCCGTGGTCGGATGTGACAATAAAAACCGTCTCGTCATAGATCCCTGCCTTTTTGACGGCTTCGATGATTTTTCCGATATATCCGTCCAGCCGGGCGAGGGTGGTATAATATTCGGGCGTATCGTGGCCTGTCTGATGGCCTATATGGTCAGGTTCATCAAATATAATCGCGGCAAAATCCGGTTTTTTCCCGGTGATATAGCTGACGGCCATGTCGCACAGACCCTCCGGTACCGTGTTATAGTCGGGTGACTGTTCGTAGTAATTGAGGGACAAGGTATCAACTATATATTTTATACCCTCCCAGTCATATATGCAGCCTGTTTCCGCAGATGGATTTTTATCCCTTAGCAGTTGGAATACGGTCGGGAATATATTATTTTTCCCAATCACGCGGGACGGCAGCTCAGGCGTTTTTGAGCCCCATTCGGTGTAGCCATGCAATTCCGGCCCGGCGCCCATAAACATGGAAGCCCAGTTCACTGCGCTTGAGGAAGGCAGCACGGAGCGCTTCTTTAATGTATATGCACCTTCTTCCGCTAACTTTTTTACATTCGGCATCTCCGCTTTCTCAAAGCTGTAAGAGCCCCAGCCGTCCAGGCCGATAAAGATTACATGTTTTGCCTTATTTTCTACAGACGGATTACACGCTGTCATTACTGTGACAAATAGAAAGAAAAAAAACGTTTTTACTGGTTCCATGACTTCTTTTTGTTTGATTGATTAAAATATTCGATGCTTACGTTTACAATATGTCACAAAGGTAACAAAAATAAATACTTTCCGGGCGCTTCGTTCCGTATATTTTTTCGGGCTGTTAAAAAACATAGTTTATAAACAGACCTGCGAGGGGGTGCAAATTCCGTTAATTATACGTACTTTGCGAAAAATTTTCACAAAATACGATTCAATATTATTACAATTCAAAAAATTAATTCTTATGAAAGTTTATCAAACAGGTGAAATTAAGAACATTTCAATTTTGGGAAGCTCCGGCACTGGGAAAACCACCCTTGCTGAAGCGATGCTTTACGAGGGTGGTGTTATAAGACGTCGCGGATCTGTGAAAACCAATTCTACGGTCAGCGATTATTTTCCGGTAGAGAAAGAGTATGGATATTCTGTTTTCTCTACCGTTTTCAGTGTAGAATGGAACGGATTGAAACTGAACTTTATCGACTGTCCGGGATCGGATGATTTTATCGGGGGAGCCGTTTCCGCACTGAATGTTACGGATACCGCTTTGATGGTGATCAATGCCCAGTATGGCATTGAGGTAGGTACAATCAACCAGTTCCGCTACACGGAACAGTTTCATAAGCCGGTGATATTCATTGTCAATCAGCTTGACAACGACAAGGCGGATTACGATTCATCCGTTTCCCAGTTAAAAGAAAATTACGGAAATAAAGTAGTACAGATACAGTATCCGGTTACATGCGGGACTTCTTTTAATGAAGTGGTCGATGTGCTTAAAATGAAACTGTACCGCTGGAAGCCGGAGGGCGGGGTGCCTGAAGTGCTTGATATTCCCGAAAGTGAAGCGGATAAGGCTATGGAACTGCACCATCTGCTGGTGGAGGCGGCTGCGGAACATGACGATTCGCTAATGGAAAAATTCTTTGACCAGGGTTCGCTGACCGAAGACGAGATGCGTGCCGGAATCCGTGCCGGTCTGGTGACGCGCGGCATGTTTCCTGTATTTTGTGTATGTGCGGAACGGGACATGTGCGTGCGCCGCACACTGGAATTTCTTGGAAACGTAGTGCCCTGTACGGATAAAATGCCCCGGCCGGTAACAACGGACGGCAAGGAGGTTACACCGGACTCGGCGGGGCCGGCCAGCCTGTTCTTTTTCAAGACCACGATCGAGCCTCATATCGGACAGGTTTCATACTTTAAAGTATTATCGGGAAAAGTGAAAGCCGGGGATGATTTGCAGAATGCGGATCGCAGCTCAAAAGAGCGTATCGCACAGCTCTTTGTCGTAGACGGACAGATGCGTACGGAAGCGCCGGAAATGGTAGCCGGCGATATCGGGGCCACCGTAAAGCTGAAAGATGTACGGTTGGGTAACACACTGAATGGGAAAGGATGTGACTACCGGTTTGATTTCGTCCGTTACCCGGAACCGAAATACCGTCGCGCTATCAAGCCCGTAAGTGAATCCGACGCTGAAAAATTAAGCGAGATCTTGAGCCGTATGCACGAAGAAGATCCGACCTGGCTGATAGAGCAGTCCAAAGAATTAAAACAGACCATCGTATCCGGTCAGGGAGAGTTTCACCTTCGCACGTTGAAATGGCGTATAGAGAACAATGATAAACTTTCAATCGAATTTCTTGAGCCGAAGATTCCGTATCGTGAAACGATTACAAAGGCTGCACGTTCCGATTACCGCCATAAAAAGCAGTCGGGAGGCGCCGGCCAGTTCGGGGAAGTGCATCTTATTATAGAGCCTTATTATGAAGGAATGCCTGCCCCGACGGTTTACCGTTTCGGCGGACAGGAATTTAAGATGAGTGTGCGTGATACGCAGGTGATTGATCTGGACTGGGGTGGAAAGCTGGTCTTTGTAAGCTGTATTGTCGGCGGAACGATTGATGCCCGTTTCCTGCCCGCGATTCTGAAAGGGATCATGGCGCGTATGGAACAGGGGCCACTTACCGGGTCGTATGCCCGTGATGTACGTGTTTGCGTCTATGACGGAAAAATGCACCCGGTGGACAGTAATGAAATATCCTTTATGCTTGCCGGACGTAACGCATTCAGTAAGGCCTTTAAAGAAGCGAGTCCGAAAATCCTGGAACCGATCTATGACATAGAAGTTCTTGTCCCGGCAGACTTCATGGGCGATGTGATGGGCGACCTGCAGGGGCGTCGCGCCATGATCATGGGCATGAACAGTGAAAAAGGCTATGAAAAAATCATGGCGAAGGTACCCTTGAAAGAAATGGCAAGTTACTCCACCTCATTGAGTTCGATTTCCGGAGGACGTGCATCATTTACAATGAAATTCTCTTCGTATGAATTAGTACCTGCCGATGTTCAGGAAAAATTACTGAAAGAATATGCCGAATCCCAGGCGGATGAATAACCTTCCGCTTCGGTACCCCTAAAAAAAATAACGGCGTCTGCAATTGCGGATGCCGTTGTTTTTTGTGTAAGCCTTTTGTGATTAAATTTAAAGCGCAGTGTGGAACCCCAAAGCCACTAAATTCCGGTATGCACTCTGCATACCCAAATCTACAGGCTGGCGACACGAGTATATGGGCCAGCGACTCGAGTATATGTCCCGTATACTCAAGTACGCTGTGTTTTTTTATCCTGTCAACTTTTGATATTTGCCATCTGTAACTCAATAAAAACTGATGCGTCCCGATAAAATCGAGGCTTTTATTGGGTTATACAACTCATTCATTGCAATCAGGGGCTTTTTTGAGGAGGCTGTTTTATTCCATTATCCAGCGTTTTACGCCCCGTTCTGTTTGTGAAAATTCAACGCCGATTTTTACCGTTTGCCGGTGGTCGGCGGTGTAGGGGATCGTGTAATCTTTACTGTTAATTTGTTTCAGGGCGTCTTCGGCAGTGGCATTGTCGTCCATTTTGAACTCGAAAACGTAGATGTTGCCGGCCGTTTTTACTACGGCGTCTGCCCTGCCTTTGTTGTTTTTTACTTCGGTTTGCACAAACTGCCCCATCAGCGTGAAAAGCAGATAAAAAACGTGCTGGTAATACTGCTCGTCACGGTGCTTCTGTTCTATCGCATCGTAGGGAATATCGGCAAAAAACGCTTTTAAGGAAGTCATAAACCCTTCGATATCGCCGCTTTTCAGTTGCCGTAAAAAAAGAATGATTGAAAATTTACCCGTTGCTATCGGCGTGAGTACAAATGCCGGTAAGAGTTCATTCAGAAAACCGTATTTTACCTCCTCGTTCGGAAAGCCTAAAATGTAGGCGTCTTCATCCTGTTCATACGACTCGACGGTCAAGTAGCCGCTTTGATACAGCAGCGGCACGAGATTCTGATTCTCGTAACGGTAGTCCATGATGGAGGTTGCAGCAATATATACATCATCCTCAAATTTGCGGATGTCGTAATTCTGATTTCTCAAGGCCTTTGCCAGAAACGTCGGCGTTCCGGTAGCAAACCAGTAGTAGGCGAAATCCAGCTTCTTAAAGGTATTCAGGATGCTGAACGGGTTGTAAAGATCTTCGCTGTCTTTGGCAAAATGGTAGCCATCATAAAGTTTTTTCAGTTTTGCAAATGCTTCGTCGCATGATATTTTTCTGCGTTCTGCCAGTGCCTGAATTTCAGGTTGAAAATTTTGTAGCAGTTCCTTTTCGGAAATGCCGCAAATGCCTGCGTAATTTTCGTCCAGGCTTATATCTTCAAGCTGGTTCAGGTCGCTGAAAATGCTGACTTTCGAAAACTTTGTAACGCCTGTGAGAAAAACAAAACGCAAACAGGCATCTTCTGCTTTCAGGACGCTGTAAAAACCTTTCAAACTGTTACGGATACTGTCATTGAGTGCGGGATTATCCATTGTGGAAATCAGGGGTTTGTCGTATTCATCAATCAAAACGGCTATTTTTTTGCCCGATTTTTTGCAGGTGCGCTGTATAAGTCCCGAAAAACGGGTTGCCGGCGTTTTGTCCAGTTCGTCTTTTCCCCATACGTCCTCCAGTTGCTGCAGATTTTTATCCAAAGCGGCGTCGAAGGATGCTAAATCAGCGTAACTTTCGCGGTTAAAATCCAGATAAAAGACAGGATACTGTGTCCAGTCCTTTTCCAGTCCGGCAATTTCCAGCCCTTCAAAAAGTTCGCGCTTCCCTTCAAAATAGGCTTTGAGCGTGGAAAGAAACAGACTCTTTCCAAACCTGCGCGGACGGCTGAGAAAATAAGGTTTTCCCTGTGTTGCCAGACGATAGACATATTTGGTTTTATCTACATACAGGAAACCTTCTGTACGCAAATCCTCAAAATCCTGTATGCCAACGGGCAGTTTTCTTGCTGTATTCATAATCAATAACAAATTAGGGATAATAGACAAAAGTGTTGCTGAAAGTAGTTATAACTATCTAATTTACATAATTTTGCGAGCAAAAAGCAGTATGAATAAAAAATCTGCATTTATTGCGGCAGCAAAATC
>JAISCL010000166.1 GCA_031265585.1 Tannerella sp.
TCAGCAGCGAAGGCGCGGACGAAGCGAAACAGATCGTACCGTCACGCATCCGCAACCGCCGGGTATTATATACCCCGGGAAAGGACATCAAGACTTCTCTGGAAGGAATGCACTTTGAATTGGAGTCACCCCAGTGAGCCGTATGGGAAGCCTGCCTCCCCTCCCCGACCGTCGGTTCGGGAATGGGGGGCAGGGTCTCCCTTTCCGTAAGACGTTTCCTTACAGGCATCGTAGAGACGCGATGCATCGCGTCTCTACACGTGTACCTGTATAGTTTATCAAGCATGAAACGATTGTCAAGAACGGAGATAAACGTTCAAACAATCAAAAGTGATCTTTGACATATTGGTTTACACGCTTATTTAATTGAAAATTGAGAGTTGAAAGTTGAAAATGATTGTTTACCTTTGCAGCAATAATTTTCAACTTTCAACTAATATGAAAAATTTGCCGATAGGAACACAGTCATTTCCTTCATTCTCAACTTTCAACTTTCAATTAAATAAGCGTGTAAACCCGTATATAAAAAGTTTACACGCTTTTTTACCCTAATGCAGGCAGGGTTATGTGCCTGCAAAATAACTTATGAATTGATCAAGTATGAAAAGTAATCGTAGAGAATTTTTAAAGAAATCCCTGTATGGGGGATTGGCGCTGGGTGTGACGGGCAGTTATGCCGGAGCAGTGCAAAGTATGAACAGCGGGACGGAGCTGGGAAAAACATCTGCCGACACACGTCCGTGTAAAGGGAAAACGGTGATGGGTTTGCGCTTCGTATCCATTACTGCAGTTATTTTATTTGTATCTTTTTTGCTTTCGGGAGGGAGTGTCCTCGCGCGAGCTATGTCGGTCGGGAATCTGCGTTGCGAATATATGCAAAACCCGTTTGGAATGGATGTGCCGCAGCCGCGGTTCAGCTGGGAATTGACTTCTGCCGGAAAGGACAGGCGGCAGACGGCCTGGCAAATACTCGTTTCCGAAGACCCTGCGGCATTGGCGAAAGGCGATGTGTGGGACAGCGGGAAGATGACCGGTAATGAGACGAACCAGATTCATTACGACGGACGTCCGCTGAAACCGTTTACATATTATTACTGGTGCGTCCGCGTATGGGATGAACAGGGGAAGCCGTCGGCCTGGAGCGCGACAGCGAAATTCTCGACCGGGGCGCTGTCCGCGAGCGACTGGACGGCGCAGTGGATTGGCGATACGGATGTTCCCTCCACGACGTCCGGCATCGATTCTACCGGCATACCGCCGTCGCCGCTGCTGCGCAAAGAAATCAATATCGACAGGAAAATCAGACATGCGCTGTATCATACCTCCGCGCTGGGCATTTACGAGGCGTATATCAACGGGAAAAAGGTCGGTAAACAGCTGCGGGCGCCGGAATGGACGGACTACGACCACCATGTCCAGTATCAGACGCACGATGTCACCGGCATGCTGCAAAAGGGTGCGAACGCGCTCGGTGTCATGCTGGCCGGCGGCTGGTATGCGGGCATGCGCTGGCCGCTTCGCCCTTACGGCAGTCTGACGCGCAAGTTCACCGGACAGTTAGTCATTTACTACGAAGACGGCACCTCCGAAACGGTCATCACCGACCGCAGCTGGAAATACCTGGCGCAGGGGCCGATTACACAGGTGACGACCTATGGCGGGGAAGAATATGATGCGAAAAACGAACCCAAAGGCTGGGACAGGCCCGGATTCGACGATTCGCAGTGGAGCGCCCCGGCCGTCTATCCGGACGTGAGCGCCAGTCTCTGCGCTCAATTGAACGAACCCATCACCGTCATTTCCGAACACAAGGCTCTGTCTGTCCGCAAAATTGGCGAGCATAAATACATTTTCGACCTGGGTCAGAACATCGTGGGCTGGTGCCGGCTGACGCTGCCGTACAATCCGGGACGGAGTATCACGATCCGTCACGGCGAGGTGCTGAACGATGACGGGACACTCTACACGGCAAGCCTGCGCAGCGCCCGTCAGACGGACGTCTATCACCCCGGTGCGGAAAAACAGATTGATTACGAGCCGCGTTTCACGTATCACGGTTTCCGTTTCGTGGAAGTGGACGGCCTGACGCAGGCGCCCCGGCCCGGCAACATACTCGGTAAAATGATCGCCTCCTCATCCCCCGAAGCCGGAACCTTTGTCACTTCCGACAAAGATATCAACAAACTGTGGGAAAATGTCCGCTGGACACAGCGGGGCAACATGATGTCCCTGCCAACCGATGCTCCGCGCGACGAACGCTTAGGCTGGACGGGCGATGCGCAGGTATTTTCGCAGACAGCCATCTACAACCTCGACATGGCCGGCTTCTACACGAAATGGATGCGCGACATCCGCGACGACCAGTTGCCCGACGGCCGCCTGCCCGACATTTCGCCGAACGACGGCGGATGGATGGCCTCCTACAACGCGCCGGGCTGGGCCGACGCCGGCGTCATCATCCCCTGGCGGATATATCAGAATTACAATGATACTGACCTGCTGGCCAAACAGTACAACACCATGAAGCGTTTCATTGATTTCATTCACCAACACAATCCCGATTTGCTGTGGCGTTCCGAGCGTGGAAACATGTACGGCGACTGGCTGAATGGAAACACCATTGACTCGGACGATTATCCGAAAACGGGAGGACAGGTTCCGAATGACGTATATTCTACAATCTATTATGCCTATTCCACCGGCATACTTGCCAAAACGGCCAGGCTGCTGGGCAAAGAAAACGACTGTGCACATTACAGCGCTCTGGCCGACAGCATAAAACAGGCTTTTGTCAACGCTTACGTCTCGCCCGACGGCAAGATCGAAGGCGACACGCAGGCCGGCTATGCCATGGCGCTGGAATGGGACATGATCCCCGAAGCGTTGCGCACGAAAACCGCCGCCCACATGGTCGAAGCTGTCAAGGCATACGATTACCGCATCTCTACCGGCTTGCAATCCACCATTCGCCTGATGAATCAGCTGAGCGACTGCGGCTATGCCGACATCGCCTACCGGCTCCTGACGAGCCACCGTATCCCCTCCTGGCTCTACTCGATTGATCAGGGCGCGACCACAAATTGGGAACGCTGGGACAGCTACGTCGCCGGACGCGGTTTCCAGGATGCCGGGATGAATTCGTTCAACCATGTAGCTTTCAGTGCCGTGGGCGAATGGATGTACAGTCATATCCTCGGCATCCGGCCCGACGAAAGCCGTCCGGGTTACCGCCATTTCACCGTCAAGCCCCTGCCGGGCGGAGGGCTGGAATGGGTCAAAGGCAGCTATCACGCCATTACGGGCCTCATCGAAGTGTCCTGGACAGACCGCAACCGGACGTTTATTTTGAATGTAACCGTTCCGCCCAACACGGAAGCAACCGTTATGACGCCCTTCGACGGCAAAACGTACAGTGTCGGTTCCGGGAAACACTGTTTTAGTGTAAAATATTAAGTGTGGAAAAATAAA
>JAISCL010000170.1 GCA_031265585.1 Tannerella sp.
CCATTTACAGACATGAGGCTCATTGCCATCATAAATACTGTTGTTGCAATAGCAAACCTTAAATTAATTTTTCTTTTCATAATTCGTTTTGTTTTAAATAAATATAATATATTTTTAATATCTCGAGTCTTTTTCTAATTGAAAAAGAAGTTATTCTATGTTCATATCTTCACATCCATCGCATGAATTTTAAATTTTATTTATATATGGCCGTATAGGTCAAATCCAAAATATTATTTTGCAAATATTCATAGTTAAATATACATAAAGATAAGGATTTATTTATTAACATACTTATGTTAAGTGGTTTATTTTATTTTTGTGCTGCTTGCGTCGGCAGGTGGGGCAGGTGGGGGCGGCTAATGGATGAGGAAGGTTTCGACCGGGCCGGCGGGGCCTTCTTTTCCGTGCCGGTTGGCGTAGCGGACGTAAATGTTGGCCTGCCGGGCGAGTTCGGAGGAGGAGAAACGCAGTTTGTGGCGCACACCGGACGAGAAATCCAGTTTCCGGTATGCATCGATTGCTTCGGGCAGGATGCCGGGTTCGGAAATGGACAGGTAGAGGTAGCTGCCCGCGGCGTACTCCGGGAGTTTGCGCTTCGACGTCTTTTCGTCTATCACGGTTATTTCGTACTCGAAGGTGCCCAGGCGCTTCACGGTTACGCTTCCTGTGGCCGTCGGCGTCTGCGCCGGCGTGCGTATGCCGTCGCGCGGCGATATGCCGAAAACCGCCCTGTCGGCCGTGCCGATCGACGTGTTGAAGCGGATACATTCATTCAGGAATTGCCGCCATGCCTTTTCCAGCTTGTCGCGTGCCTCGTTGTGCGCATCGAGGTTGCCCTTTGTTGCCGTTTCGGGATTGGCTGCAAGCGCTTCCTTTGCCATGTAGTCTCCGTAAAGGAGGGTTATCACGGCAAACTTGGCAGCCGGAATCCCGTAAGCGGTCAAGTTCGCCAACGCTTTCTGATAACTGATTTTAATGTACGCTGTAAATTCTGCAGTCACTCTTGGAATAAAATTTTTTGCCATTTCCTTTTTTAATTAAATATTTATAAATCAATCGAAATTTTCCTTTTTTCAGTCTATTCTTATGGTCTTCGGATAGTTATCAGGTATGCCTCAAAGGAATCCGGGGTTCGTTTTGTCTTGTGCGGGTTTTAGTGTAAATTTGCCGGATGAAAATTATAATAACTGTGTAATGGCAAACAAAATCATAAAGGAAACATTTCCTGTGCTGGGTATGGGTTGCGCTGCATGTGCAGGAAAGGTGGATAAGGCGCTGAACAGGCTGGAAGGAGTACAGTCGGCCGCTGTCAACTTTGCTTCCGCAACGGCTACTGTCCGGTACAATCCTTCGGAAACATCCCCCGGATTATTTAAAAAGGCCCTTCAGGATGCGGGATATGACCTGTTGACGGACGACGGGGCGGAGCAGGCCCGCGCCGCAAAAATCCGGAAGTTGAAAATTCAAACGCTTTGGGCGGCTGTTCTCTCGGTTCCGCTTGTCATCACCGGCATGTTTTTTATGGATATGCCCTGTGCAAACGGGATCATGCTGCTTCTTTCCACTCCTGTCGTTTTCTGGCTGGGAAGGGATTTTTTCATAAATGCATGGAAGCAGTTGAGGCGCCGTTCCGCTACGATGGATACGCTTGTCGCGCTGAGCACCGGCATCGCGTACCTGTTCAGTCTTTTTAATATGCTGTTTCCGGAATTATGGCTGTCAAAAGGACTTCATCCGCATGTCTATTTTGAAACCGCCGGCGTTATTATTTCCTTTATCCTGCTGGGGCGCCTGCTTGAGGAAAAGGCGAAGGGGAATACGTCTTCAGCCATAAAAAAACTGATGGGGCTGCGACCCGAAACCGTTACGGTGGTCGACAACACGGGCGGGCATAAAACAGTCCCCGTCAACCGGGTACGGAAAGGCGACATACTGCTTGTCCGGCCCGGCGAACAGATTGCGGTAGACGGGACAGTCCTGGACGGCAGTTCGTACGTGGACGAAAGCATGTTGAGCGGCGAGCCTGTTCCCGTGCTCAAGGAAAAAAATGCAGGCGTCTTTGCCGGTACGGTTAACCGGAAAGGAAGCTTCCGTTTCAGGGCGGAAAAGGTGGGGGAAGACACCATGCTGGCGCGGATCATACACATGGTGCAGGAGGCCCGGGGAAGTAAGGCGCCCGTGCAGAAAATGGCGGACAGGATTGCGTCCGTCTTTGTTCCGGCTATTACAGGGATTGCTGTTCTTTCTTTTATTCTGTGGCTGCTCTTTGACCCTGCGGAAGGAATCACGCATGGCCTGCTTGCTCTGGTGACCGTTCTGATCATCGCCTGTCCGTGTGCACTGGGCCTGGCTACGCCTACGGCTATTATGGTGGGAACAGGAAAGGGAGCGGAAAGGGGGATCCTTGTAAAAGATGCCGAAAGTCTTGAAACGGCCCGGAAGGTAGATACGGTAGTGCTGGACAAAACCGGAACAGTCACGGAAGGAAAGCCTGTCGTAACCGGTATGGTATGGCTGAATGATGATGACAGCCTGCGGGATCTCTTTTACAGCCTTGAAAAACGTTCGGAGCATCCCCTGGCAGAAGCGGTGGCCGCTTACTTTGAAAGCGGCGGGAGGACAGGCCCGTCCCCTTTCCCGGACAAGTTTGAGAGTATTACCGGAAAAGGAATTACCGGGATGATACGGCAGCAGACGTATTATGCAGGAAACCGGAAACTGCTGGAAGAAAACCGGATAGCGGTAAGCGAACAGCTTGAAAAGGAAGCCCGGCGCCTTGCCGGAGAATCCGAAACGGTGATCTGGTTTGCCGATACGGACAGGGCGCTCGCCGTGGCAGGCGTCACCGACAGGATAAAGGCATCTTCGACGGAAGCAATCGGGATCCTGCAGGCCCGGGGCATTGAAGTCTGCATGCTCACAGGCGATCAGGAATCCGTTGCACGTGAAGTCGCCTCAAAATGCGGCATAACACATTACAGGGCAGAACTGTTACCCGACGGGAAAGCCGCGTTTATCAAACAGCTGCAGGCCGAAGGCCGGACGGTCGCAATGGCGGGTGACGGGATAAACGACAGCGCCGCCCTTGCACAGGCGGACCTCGGCATAGCGATGGGAAAAGGGAGTGATACGGCGATCGGAATAGCCGGCATGACGATTGTCTCGTCGGACCTGATGCGGATACCCGAAGCGATAAGACTGTCCGGATTAACGGTCAAAACCATACGGCAGAATCTTTTCTGGGCATTTATTTACAACCTGATCGGCGTCCCGGTTGCGGCGGGCATTTTATATCCCGTCTGCGGATTTTTACTCAATCCGATGATCGCAGGAGCAGCGATGGCATTAAGCAGTGTCAGCGTCGTAGCCAACAGCCTGCGGTTAAAAAAAACAGTTCTTTCGCATCCATAAAGAAGTTCCCTGAAATGTTCCGGTATTCCGGCCGGAGCACCGGGAATCCGGCGAATAAACCGGGAGAATGGCAAATAAACCGGGAGAATGGCAAATAAACCGGGAGAATGGCGAATAAACCGGGAAAACGGCGAATAAACCGGGAGAATGGCGAATAAACCGGGAGAATGGCAAATAAACCGGGAAAACGGCGAATAAACCGGGAAAATGGCGGAAATATCGCACGGTTTTACCGGGAAAATATGCGGTTGCGACAGTTGCAAACCGGCGAAAAAGTATTATCTTTGCCCCATGAAATTATTAACCTGTCAGTTTATCAAGTATGAAAAGTAATCGTAGAGAATTTTTGAAGAAGACCCTGTACGGGGGATTGGCGCTGGGCGTAACAGGCAGTTATTCCGGCATGGCGCAGAATTGCAGCAGCGGGACGAAACCGGAAAACACATCCGCCGGCACACGTCCGCGCAAAGGAAAACCGGTGATGGGCCTGCGCTGCACACCCATTCCGGAAGTACGCATCGCCGTCATCGGGCTGGGACGCGGCGGAGGCGCCGTCGAACGCCTGTCGCAGATCGAAGGCACGCGGATTGTCGCCCTGTGCGATCTGCGCAGCGACCGTATCGCCAACAGCCGGGAACGCCTGAAAAAACTCGGACGCCCCGAAGCGGCCACCTACACCGGCGAAGAAGACTGGAAGAAAGTCTGCGAACGCGACGATATCGACCTCATTTACAACGCCACGCCGTGGCATCTGCACGTCCCCGTCGCCCTGCACGCCATGAAGCACGGCAAACACGCCGTCGTGGAAGTCCCCGCCGCCCTGACGCTCGACGACTGCTGGGCGCTGGTCGATACCGCCGAAGAAACACAGCGCCACTGTATGATGCTCGAAAACTGCTGTTACGACTTCTTCGAACTGGCCACGCTCAACATGGCTCGCAAGGGCCTTTTCGGTGAAATCTATCATGGCGAAGGCGCCTACATCCACGACCTGCGCAGCTCGAAACACAACAAAAACGGCTACTACAAAATGTGGCGGCTCGAACACAGCAAACTTCACTCCGGCGACCCGTATCCGACGCACGGACTGGGGCCTGTGGCGCAAATCATGGGCATCAACCGCGGCGACCGTTTTGATTATCTCACCTCCATGTCCACCAACCAGTATGGCCTCACGCTCTACGCCGAAAACAAGTTCGGCAAGGATTCACCCGAAGCAAAGGCCACCTACAGGCTGGGCGACATAAACAATACATTGATCCGCACCGTCAACGGCCACACCCTACTGGTCGTGCACGACACGACCAGCCCGCGCCCTTACGACCGCATCCACAAGATCAGCGGCACCAAAGGCTTTGCAGTCAAATATCCGGAGGAGAAAATCGCCCTCGATCCCCATGCACACGAGTTCCTGAAACCCGAAGAATTTAAAGCGATCATGGCGCAGTACGGGCACCCGCTCTCGAAATACATCGGCGAAAAGGCGAAGGCGGTCGGCGGCCACGGTGGAATGGACTACATTATGGACTGGCGACTGATTTACTGCCTGCGCAACGGTCTGCCGTTGGATCAGGACGTATACGATGCAGCAACCTGGTCATGCATTACGGAACTAAGCGAACGTTCTCTTGAAAACAGGAGCAACTCCGTGGACGTGCCCGACTTTACGCGCGGTGCATGGCAGGATGCCAAGCCCTGGCCTGTGATTGACATGGAAACGGTATTCTGTTAAGGAGAATGTAATGATGAAATACAAATTGGCGCATCTTCCGCAGCTATACGTCAGAAGATTGAATTAAAATTATTAATAAGATGAGAACTGCAGTTATTTTATTTGTATCCTTTTTGCTTTCGGGAGGGAGTGTCCTCGCGCGAGCTATGTCGGTCGGGAATCTGCGTTGCGAATATATGCAGAACCCGCTGGGAATGGATGTGCCGCAGCCGCGGTTCAGCTGGGAATTGACTTCTGCCGGAAAGAACAAACGGCAGACGGCTTGGCAGATACTCGTTTCCGAAGACCCGGCGGCATTGGCGAAAGGTGATGTGTGGGACAGCGGGAAGATGACCGGTAATGAGACAAACCAGATTCATTACAATGGACGTCTGCTGAAATCGTTTACGTATTATTACTGGCGCGTCCGCGTGTGGGACGAACAGGGGAAGCCGTCGGCCTGGAGCGCGACAGCGAAATTCTCGACCGGGGCGCTGTCTGCGAGCGACTGGACGGCACAGTGGATTGGCGATACGGATGTTCCCCCCGCTACGTCCGGCGTCGATTCCACCGGCATACCGCCGTCGCCGCTGCTGCGCAAAGAAATCAGCATCGACAGGAAAATCAAACATGCGCTCTATCACACCTCCGCACTGGGCATTTACGAGGCGTATATCAACGGGAAAAAGGTCGGCAAACAGCTGCGGGCGCCGGAATGGACGGACTACGACCACCATGTCCAGTATCAGACGCACGATGTCACCGGCATGCTGCAAAAGGGTGCGAACGCACTCGGCGTCATGCTGGCCGGCGGCTGGTATGCGGGCATGCGCTGGCCGCTTGTTCCCTACGGCAGTCTGACGCGCAAGTTCACCGGACAGTTAGTCATTTACTATGAAGACGGCACCTCCGAAACGGTCATCACCGACCGCAGTTGGAAATACCTGGCGCAGGGTCCGATTATACAGGTAACGACCTACGGTGGGGAAGAATATGACGCGAAAAACGCCCCCCAAGGCTGGGACAAGCCCGGATTCGACGATTCGCAGTGGAGCGTCCCGACCGTCTATCCGGACGTAAGCGCCAGTCTCTGCGCTCAATTGAATGAACCCATTGCCGTCATTTCCGAACACAAGGCTCTGTCTGTCCGCAAAATTGGCGAGCATAAACACATTTTCGACCTGGGTGAGAACATCGTAGGCTGGTGCCGGCTGTCGCTGCCGTACAATCCGGGACGGACGCTTACTTTCCGCTACGGCGAAGTGCTGAACGACGACGGAACGCTCTACACGGAAAACCTGCGCAGCGCCCGTCAGACGGACATCTATCACCCTGGCACGGAAAAACGGACTGATTACGAGCCGCGTTTCACGTATCACGGTTTCCGTTTCCTGGAAGTGGACGGGCTGACGCAGGCGCCCCAGCCCGGTAACATCCTCGGTAAAATGATCGCCTCCTCATCCCCCGAAGCCGGAACCTTTGTCACTTCCGACAAAGACCTCAACAAACTGTGGGAAAACATCCTCCGGACGCAGCAAGGCAACATGACTTCCATCCCGACCGACTGTCCGCAGCGCGACGAACGCCTGGGCTGGGGGGGCGACGCGCAGGTGTTTTCGCAGACGACTATTTATAATCTTGACATGGCCGGCTTCTATACGAAATGGATGCGCGACATCCGCGACGACCAGTTGCCCGACGGTCGCCTGCCGGACATCTCGCCGAACGACGGCGGATGGATGGCCTTCTACGGCGCGCCGGGCTGGGCCGACGCCGGTGTCATCATCCCCTGGCGGATGTATCAGAACTACAACGATATCGACCTACTGGCCAAACAGTACGACGCCATGAAGCGTTTCATCGATTTCATCCACCGGCACAACCCCGATCTGCTGTGGCGTTCCGAGCGTGGAAACATGTACGGCGACTGGCTGAACGGAAACACCATCGTCTCGGATGATTATCCAAAAACGGGAGGACAGGTTCCGAATGACGTATATTCCACGATCCATTTCGCTTATTCCACCGGTATACTCGCCAAAACAGCCCGACTGCTGGGTAAAGAAAGCGACTGTGCACATTACAGCGCTTTGGCCAACGGTATAAAACAGGCTTTTGTCAACGCTTACGTCTCGCCCGACGGCAAGATAGAAGGCGACACGCAGGCCGGCTACGCCATGGCGCTGGAGTGGGACATGATCCCCGAAGCGTTGCGCACGAAAACCGCCGCCCACATGGCCGAAGCCGTTAAGGCCTACGATTACCGCATCTCTACCGGCATCCATTCCACCATTCGCCTGATGAATCAGTTGAGCGACTGCGGTTATGCCGACATTGCCTACCAACTCCTGACGAGCCGCCGTTTCCCGTCGTGGCTCTATTCGATTGATCAGGGTGCGACCACGATTTGGGAACGCTGGGACGGCTACGTCGCCGGACGCGGTTTCCAGAATGCCGGGATGAATTCGTTCAACCATGTGGCTTTCGGCGCCGTGGGCGAATGGATGTACAGCCACATCCTCGGCATCCGGCCCGACGAAAGCCGTCCGGGCTACCGCCATTTCACCGTCAAGCCCCTGCCGGGCGGAGGGCTGGAATGGGTCAAAGGCAGCTATCACGCCATTACGGGCCTCATCGAAGTGTCCTGGACAGACCGCAACCGGACGTTTACTTTGGATGTAACCGTTCCGCCCAACACGGAAGCAACCGTTATGACGCCCTTCGACGGCAAAACGTACAGTGTCGGTTCCGGGAAACACTGTTTTAGTGTAAAATATTAAGTGTGGAAAAATAAA
>JAISCL010000217.1 GCA_031265585.1 Tannerella sp.
CACATTCGATCGCCATTCGAAAGGCTGATTACGAATACGTGACCGGAACAGGGACTCAACTGGACAACAACATCCTGCTTTCATACACCACTCAAACCGCAGTACGCCCCGATGATAACGACTTTTACCGGCGGGTAAAAATCGAAATGGAACCACTCGCCGGCGGCATTGAGGGCATGTCGGTCACCATCATGCTGAAAACAGTACCCGGCAACGATTACGATACAATAATGGGGCCTGTAGTCGTTGAGCAGCCGACACCCGGACGGTTAGGGCTGGGATTTGCCGGCGTTATCGGAGGATACACTGCCTATCACGCATACTCTGGTCGACGGACGCATAGCCTACGAATACACGGTCGGCATCAACGGGAATACCTTGCTTTTCGTCACCTTCAGCGGACGTTTCAACACTCTGCCTGCGAACGGACAATACGTCAGCAGCGTCGAAATCACGCCCCCGTACGGCTTTCTCGAAACAAACACAAACGACAACAGCGCCACCCTCACAGGCATGATCGGCATCCTCACATCCGACCGCACCGAATACGTCCTGACAGGTGACCCCGTCACGCTCAACGTCACGGCCACAAACAGCTCCGAAATCGCATCCTACACGTGGACACAGTCTGGTGACAACGGCGCCACCTGGTCATCGTCCCTGCCCACCACAATCGCCTCGCACACCCATTCGGGCACCGCCTACGCCCTCGTCCGCTGCATCGACCGCTGGAACGACAACGAATGTCGCGACACGGTCATCTTCCGCCTCTATGAAGCCCCCGACAACGTCCAGGATCCCAACTGCGTCATCACGCCAACCGGCTACGAATGGAGCATGGCGGGAACTTATTCCGTCGAGCACAACCTAAGCCCCTACCAGACGGTAATGGTGGGCGACATCGATGGCGACGGCATCGTCAAAATCATTGCCTCGGCTGACCCCGTAGAACGGAATCCCGTAAACACGGAGAACCGGCTGGCCATGAACTTAGCCATATACAAGAGGAACAACATCCAGGCACCGCCGAAAATCATAAATACACGATCGGGCTACAGCTGGGACTACCGCGTGAAATACGGCCTGCTACGCACCCGGATAGATGGCCTGGATTCCACGCTCATCGTCGTAGCGGAATTTGACCGCCACTTGCGAGCATACAACTACAACGGCGAGCTGATATGGGAAAGCATCGAAGAGTATCATACCTCGCGGAACAACGGCACGCCGCCCACCTTGCCGACCTGAACCACGACGGCATCCCCGAAATCGCCATTGCCGGCAGCCTGTTCAATTCCGTCGACGGTTCGCTGATCTGCAGAATCCCGCCCGATCGCTGGAGATCCGACTCGGTCTATACCACGACAAAAGTGATAAACGCCGCCTACGACATCAACCTGACCAACTTCAATCAGGACGGGAGACCCGAAATATACACCTGGACCCGCATCTTCTTGATAGAAAACGGCGCCTTCCTGTGCAATGGCTCGGCTACCGACAACGGGCTGTCCGGCGTCGTCGGCTGCACGGCTGTCGGCGACATGGACGGCGACGGCAGGCCCGAACTGGTCGCCGGCAACCGGATTTACAAGGTAAACATCGTCTCCCCCACCTCCTCACAGGGAAACAGCCTGACCGCTATGACAGGCGGATACGCTTACACCGCATCGCTGCCGGCGAACATCGTGGCCGACGGACGAACGCAGGTAGCCGATTTCGACCTCGACGGCAGCCTGGAAGTCCTCGTCGTGACATTAAGCAGCGGCAAGGCGGACGCCTACCTGTGGAAACCGGTTTCCGGCGGCGCGGCGCAACTGCTCGGAAGCTACCTGGCAACGGCGACCGGCGTCGCGGCTGCCGGACGTCCGCTGGTCGGCAATATTGATGCGGACAGCTACCCCGAAGCGGTATTCATTGCGAACGGCAATCCCATGCTGATGTATGCCCTGAAATACGATCCTTCGGCGCCGGCAGGCAGCAGGCTTGTCGCAAAGTGGACGCTTTCGCATACCGACAGGTCAGGCTACACCGGCATCAGCCTTTTCGACTTCAACCAGAACGGGCGGAACGAAATCTGCTTCCGCGACGAGGAGCGCCTGCGCATCATTGAGGGCTCCGGAACGGCAGCCGAAGAACTGCCAGATTCGACAACGTCACGTCCGGCACGCGAACGGAAATGCCCGTCATCGCCGATGTCGACGGCGACGGCCAGGCGGAGCTGATTGTAAACGGATATACGCAGAAAGGAAATGTTGAAGGAGGCTACCTCCGCGTCTTCAAGGCTCCCGCAGGCGGCCGCTGGGCGCCGGCGCGCAAAGTCTGGAACCAGTATTCCTACACCTCGCTGAACGTCCACGACGACCTCACCGTCACGCAGTACCCGTCAAGTCCCGCCCTCCGCCTGCCCGGCAAAAACAAACTGCTGGGTGACGGCGACGACGTCTTCCCGTTCAACAACATCTTCGAGCAGCAAACCATGCTCGATGAATACGGCAACGAACTCTGGCTCACCCCCGACGCCCCACACAAAGCGAATGACGTCTTCACCGGCTGGACAGGCGCGAACGGCGACGAACCGGAGGCAGAAGTCACCATCCCGCACGGCTCGACCGGCGAACGGGACTATTACGCCAACTACCTGTACAGCGGTCGCGAAGCCGTCGAAGCCCCGACTTCCGCGTCCGAAGATAAAATCTGGTCGTTTGAAGACGGGCTGTATGTCCGGACGATGAAAGCCGGCAGCACAGTCCGCGTCTATTCGCCGGACGGCATACTGTACCGGCTGCAAACGGTCGTCGCCGCCGGGGAAATGCAGATAAAGCTGCCGCAAGGAATCTACATCGTAACGATTAACAACGGCGCCAGCCAAAAGGTCATGATTGAATAATATACCAAATCTGATTTTATGGATATCTAAATGCACTGTTAGCGTGCGGGCATGGCGTGAGCTATTCCCGCATGCAATTTTTTTTTGCTACCGATATGTCATCCCGATGGGATTCTTGACCGTCATGGACGGGAGTTGTCCAAGTAAAAAGTTTTGGGAAGGGAGAAAAATTAAAGAAATGTTTTGTAACTTTGCCGGTGTTTATTCTTTATTAAAAATGTTATTATTTAATTTAATTTATTATGAAAACTAAATCTTTAATCCCCGTATTAATGACTTGCTTCCTGATGGGTTGCGGAGAGGTAGCGGATCAACTGATTAAAACGCCGGCTCCGACACGTCCTGCCGGTCAGAAAGATGTTTTGAAATTGACGGCCGATCCGATCCCGACCGTACGTGTGGCCTTTATTGGCCTGGGGATGCGCGGCCCGGGCGCAGTGAACCGTATGGCGCAGATTGACGGCGTTGAAATTGTAGCCCTCTGCGATCTCCGTCAGGAACGTGTGGAGGCTGTAAACAAAAACCTGACGGAACGTTTCGGAAAACCTAAAGCAAAAGAGTTTTACGGTGATCCGGAAAGCTGGCGCCAGGTGACGGCACTGCCCGGCATCGACCTGGTTTATATTGCTACGGACTGGAAAAATCATGCACGTATTGGCGTCCAGGCAATGAAAGACGGCAAACATGTCGCGATCGAAGTGCCGGCCGCGATGACAATGGAAGAGATCTGGGAGCTGATCAACACGTCGGAACAAACCCGTAAACATTGCATGCAGCTGGAAAACTGTGTGTACGACTTCTTTGAACTGACCTGCCTGAACATGGCCGGGCAAGGTGTGTTCGGTGAAATCCTGCACGGGGAAGGAGCTTATATCCACGGCCTGCAACCCTTCTGGCCATCTTACTGGAATAACTGGCGGATGGATTTTAACCGTGAACACCGCGGTGATGTTTATCCGACGCACGGTCTCGGCCCGGTTTGCCTGGCGATGAGCATCCACCGGGGAGACAGGCTGACCCGTCTGGTTTCCATGGATACAAAAGCGGTGGGCAACCCGGCTTATATCAAAGAAACAACCGGCGAGGAAGTAACCCGTTTCCGTAACGGCGACCATACCATGACCATGATCCGTACGGAAAAGGACAAGACCATCCTGATTCAGCATAATGTGACCTCTCCGCGTCCCTACAGCCGCATGTTCCAGCTATCGGGAACCAAAGGCTTTGCAAATAAATATCCGGTACAGGGCCTTGCCCTGGCATCCGACGCCGTAGATCCGGAAGGTATACCGAATCATGAAGATCTGAACGCTCACAGCTTCGTGCCGGATGAAACCCGCGACGCACTGATGGAAAAATACAAACACCCGATCGCAAAAGAAGTGGAAGAAAAAGCCAAAAAGGTGGGCGGACACGGCGGAATGGATTATATCATGGATTACCGCCTGATCTATTGCCTGCAGAAAGGGCTGCCTCTGGATATGGACGTATATGACCTGGCGGAATGGTGCTGCCTGATTCCCCTGACTGAAATATCGCTGGATAACGGTTCGGTTCCGGTAGAGATACCCGATTTCACCCGTGGGGCGTGGGACAGGCTGGATAAAGTAGAATTTGCAAAATAAACTCCCGGCCTGCGAAAGGGAATCATCTAAAGAACTTCCGGCTTCCGGTGAAAATCAATGATACGGATAGAAGATACACTGATCAGTCTCGACCTTATCGAGCGCTTTTTTCATTGCAGCCTCACGCAATGCCAAGGCATATGCTGCGTGGAGGGAGACGCCGGGGCGCCGCTCGAAAAGGAAGAGTTTGACATCCTGCGCAAACTGCTTCCCGCCGTATGGAACGACCTTTCACCGGAAGCGCAGGCGGTTATCAACAGGCAGGGCATCGGATACATTGATCGCGAACATGACATTGTCACGTCGATTGTAAACGGGAAAAACTGCGTTTTCACCTGTTACGATCCCGGCGGCATCTGCAAGTGCGCTATCGAAAAGGCCTATTATGAAGGGCGCACAGACTTTATAAAGCCTGTTTCCTGCCATTTGTACCCCGTACGCATCACGAAGTATACAAATTATATAGCGGTAAACTGCCACCGGTGGAAAGTTTGTCGTGCAGCGGAAATTTTAGGCGAGCAAAAGCAGATCCCGCTCTACCGGTTTCTTCGCGAGCCGCTGATCCGCAAGTTCGGCGAAGAATGGTATCAAGCGCTGGACACCTGCGCAAAAACGTATGATCACACAAACTTTTCCCGCTTCTGAAGGTTCAGGAGACCGATCATCAGGAATACAATCCCCCCGATCAGGAGGAACAGGCGGCTCTTGATGATGGTATTCTGCCAGATCATGGGGTGGACGTCCCTCGGTATGGAGAACGGGTTGAGGTAGACATTCCAGAAAGAATTTTCGGACGAACCGCTCACATTTGCAAAGATAAATATACTGAAGACCAGTCCGAGTACGATCACAATAACGGCCGTCCCGTTTCCGCTCCGGGTGATCGTAGAAAACATGAATGCAAAGTTGCCGAAAAACAGCATGGGAAAAACAAGCTGCGCCGCCATCTCAAATATATTAACGGGATAGAGCAGCAGACGGGCGACATAGGCAAACAGGACGAGGATAAAATAGTTAGCCACATATACGATTAACATGCGAAGTCCCCATACCTTATAACGGTAATTGGGTATTCCGAAAATAATTTCGAGTATCCGGTTGTCTTCGTCGTTCTGAATGCCGAAAACAACGGGATAGAAGATCAGCAGCAGACAGGGAAACAGCAACAGGTTATAAATCGAACCCTCATTGGTTTCCGCCCTGTTCCATGCCTGCTGGAACATGAAGAAGGCAAAAAAGGCAAAAGCCGCCAGCAGGAACCAGAAGAATTTACCGGCGAATATAATCTTCAGGTTATACCTTATAACTCTTACCGTAAGCGTTATGTATTTTTTCATGTCTTACATATTTTTCAATAAACATAAATAAGCATCCTCGAGGTTTGCTTCCACCTGTACGGCTCCCGGATAAGGAGACGCGACGGACAGATAGCGCACCTGTATCCGGTCGCCCTCCTGAATATTATGGATAATCAGCGATTTATCCAATTCCGTCTCAAACGATTCCCTGTCAATCAGGAAACGCCAGACCTTCCCTTCCGCCATGCGTACCATAGCCGCCGGCTCCCCGAAATATTTCAGTTCTCCCTTATTAATCACAACCACCTGGTTGCTTGAGCTTGCAATATCTTCGATGATATGCGTGGAGAAGATGACAATGCGGTCTTTGCTCAACTCAACCAGCAAATTACGGAAACGGATGCGTTCACGCGGATCCAGTCCGGCGGTCGGTTCATCCACCACCAGTATACGCGGCAAATGCAGCAATATCAGGGCGATGCCGATCCGCTGCTTCATCCCTCCGGAAAAAGATCCGATCTTATCATCTCTCCGTTCATACATGTGGACGGCTTTCAGTACGTATTCCAGGCGTTCACTGCGCGCCGTTTCATCCGTCAGCCCCTTCATGATGGCCTGATAATCCAGGAACTCCCGGGAAGACATATTTTCATACGTGCCAAATTCCTGTGGCAGGAAACCGATCAGGCTCTGCAGTTCCTCGCGGTAAGAGCGCGTATCCAGCCCGTTGATCCATATACTGCCGTAGCTTTGCTCAAGAATACCGGTAATAATACGCATCAGCGTCGATTTGCCGGCTCCGTTAGGGCCCAGCAAACCGAACATACCCGTCTTTATTTCAAAAGAAACACCGCGCAACGCCTTAAATGGACGGCGACGCTTCCCGATCAGCGGGACACGCTGAACCATCCGGAAGTAAGAGCGTCTCCACCCTGCAAAACGACCGCTGATCCGCTCTATATTGATGTTTTTTTCGTACAGGTACTGGGAGGTAACATAAATTATGATGCCGATCGCCCACAACACGCCAATGATAGCTGTCATGGAGGGATTGTCCAGTTTTCTGTACAGCCCGAATAAAATCAGTGGAGGAATGCTCCAAAACAGGATGCGATTCATATATTTGACGACGCGGCTTTCCGAAAAGCGGTAAAACAGGTAAGTCCTGATTTTATGCCACAAATAAAGTGTCATTGCATATACGGCAATGGATAAAAAGAAGGCCCACAGCTTACTTTCAATATAAAAATAGGTGAAATAAAGCCCAAATCCCCACAAGGCAAACTGCCAGCTGAGGCCGGCAAAATCTTTCAGCAAATGATATTCGCTACTCAACCCCAACCGTTTACGCAACTCCAATCCGCTGTTCCATTGACGTGAAAAACGCCCGGCGCGGTCGTAAATTTTCACAAGATTCCTTACGACAATATGTATTTCCTGTTCCTTATCCACCACATCGGATTTGGCGCGTCGCAAGCTTGTCTGCGCAAAATAAGTAATCCCGGGCACAAGGATCACCAGCGCCACAAGATAGATCGACTGCCACAGCAAGCCGTCCGCATACAGGTAAATACAGATTAATCCGGCGACAACCAGTAGAAGATGCAGCGCCTTTATCCTTTTAGACAATGTCTTATACCATGCCAGCGTATTTTCCAGTCCCATGCAGACGGTAGGAATGATGACGAGTGTCAGTAAGGTTGAAAATGCGAGTCCGCCGATAACGGTAATGGCAAAAGGCGCTCCGATAGCTCCCGCATATTCCGAATCGCCCATCGCCAGCGGAAACATGGCAATGATCGTCGTGATACTGGTAATCAGTATCGGACGTATACGGGATAATCCGGCTACCATCAGGGCGCGCTCCCGGCGGAAGCCCCGCTTTCGCAGTATATTGGCATAATCGATCAGTATAATCCCGTTATTCACCACGACTCCCAGCAGGATCAGGAAACCGGTAAGCGTATTGGCGCTGAGCAGGCTGTTGCCCGTCGTCACCAGAGCGAGCAACGAGCCTATGGCCGCCAGCGGGATCGAAAACAGCAGGACAAAGGGGGTCGATACCGATTCAAAGACACAGGCCAATATCATAAAGATCAGGATAAAGGCGGCCACAATAAGAAACTTAAATTCGGCAAACAGGTCTTCCTCATGGATCACCTCAATCGCTACGCCCGCCGGCAGATTATAACCGACTATCAACTGGTCTATATCCGTACGGTACCCTTCCAGTAAGGAATTGGACTGTTCCACGCTGCGAATAAAGTTATACCGCACCTCAAGCTGTTTGTCCTGATTGACGCGCGTTATACGCGACCGGCCGAACGCCCTGTTCACCGTCGCTATATCTTTAAGGTTATGAAGACCGCCGTTTACATTCATGATCTGTACGGCTTCCAGGTCATCGACCGTCTTTTGTTTTTTCTGTTCTTCCTCTTCTTCCTCGGGCGTTTTATCACGGATAATGATATCATAAGACTCCTCCCCTACTTTGAAGGCCGTACCCGACGAATATTCGGTATTCAGGTCTGCCAGTCCCGCCGTTATATTGGCCCGCGTGATCTCGTAGGACGTCAGCAATACCGGATCGAAATTAAGACGGACTTCAGGCTGGCGACGCGTATACGACACCCACGAATTACGGATAAAATCCTGTTCATCCAGATAATAACGTATATCTTCGGCCACAAGCTGCATCATATCATAATCGGAACCTTTAATGATCACACGCTCCTGGTTATTGCCAATACCCAGCAAACTCATAAACGCAACCATTCCTCCCATATCTCCGCCCCTGTTCTGTCCGCCTGTGGCATCCGATACGGATATTTCCGCACCTTCCACATTCGGCATCTTCGACTGCACGTCGGATTTTATCCCGGACAGTTTGCGCTTGCCGATTTTCTGGTAATCTTCCTGCAAAACAAGAGTCAGTACGGCTTCTTCTTCATTGATACGGCTGATGACGTCTTTTTTCTCCGGTATTTCGCCCAGGCGCTCTTCCAGCACCTTGACGACCCGGTCCGTACTTTCCAGCGTGCTTCCCGTATGCATCGTAACATAGACGTTGAAGCGGTCGGAATCAACTTCCCGGTTCTGCTGTACAGTGGTAGCAAGCGAAAATATCAAGGTGACAAAAAGCAGGATGACAGCGCCGAATACCGTTACTCCCGGATTACGCATGCAGGTCTTGAGCAATACCAGATAAATCTGCACGGGACGCTGCGAAAGAGATATTTTTTCATAAAAGACGCTTCGGCTGTTCTTCCGTCTCAACAGGACATAAGCCGCCATCGGTATAAACAGAAATGCAACCGCCATAGAAACCAGCAACGTGGAAACAATGGAGACGCCAATATGATCGCCGATCAGTTTTACCATAAAATTATCGGTAAAAACAAAAGGCACAAAAATGGTTACGGTCGTCAGGGTAGCCGCCACAATCGAGCGCCACACTTCGGTTGTACCCTGCGTGACGGCCTGTTCGAGCGACAGCCTGTTGCCGGAAAGCCGGTAGATATTTTCAAGCACGACGACGCTGTTGTCCAGCAACATCCCGACGGCAAGCGCCATCCCGACGAGTGTAAGGCTGTTGATGGAGATCCCCGCCGCATAAAAGAAATTAAACGCCGTAAAGACGGAGATTGGTATGGACAGGGCAATAAAAAGAACCAGCCGTATATTTTTAAGGAAAAACCAAAGCACAAGGATCGCCAGCAACCCTCCCGTCAGGGCCAGGTTTATGATCTGGTTGATATTGTTCTCCATGATTTCGGCGGTATTGGAATCGATGACAATCTCTACATCCATATTTTCCAAACGCACATTCAGGTCGTTAACGACCGCAATCGTCCGGTGTGACAGATCAATAAGGTTTGCCTGCGCATCGTTCACAAGCGAAACGGAAATCGCCTCTTTTCCATTTACACGGCTGAATGACGTTTCCTCTTTCAGGTCAAAAAATATGGTGGAGATGTCTTTCAACAAAACGGGGCCGGGTGCGACCACCAGGTTCTCAAGATCCGATACCTTCGTATAGGACGAGTTGACATGAACGAAAAACTGGCTGTCAGGCTCTTTTACGTTACCTACAAACACTTTTTCCTGCGTATTGCTGTTCAACAGGTTCGCAATTCTTGCCGTATTCAGATTCAGCGCCTTGCAGGCTTCCTTATCCAGCCTGACCTCAATCGCCTTTTCACGTCCGCCGTAGACATTCACGCCCGCCACTCCGTCGATATTTTCCAGTTCCGCGGTGATCTTTTCATCGACCACATTACGTACACGGTCTACCCCACCCGATCCACGCACCTGAAGCGTCATGAAGTTATTGGTCATCATCGCCATGTCCACCTTCTGGACACGCACGGTAAAACCATCCGGAAGCGTCGATGAGACCTCTTTCATCTTTTCTTCCAGTTTCAGGGATGCCGCCTTGAAATTGATATGGCTTTTGAAATCAATCCGTATGGACGACTGGCGGCTGCTTATCTCCGACTGTATCTTATCTACGCCTCCGATAGCGCTGACGGCTCCCTCAAGAGGGATTATCACCTCCGATTCCACGTATGCAGGATCCATTTCCTGCTGTGAACCGACCGATACGAACAGTACCGGAAGCTCTGCATTCGGCAACAGTTCCACCGGTAATTGTTTATACGACACATACCCCAGCAGGGTAAGCGCTACAAACAGCATCGTTATTGTTATCCTTCTATTTAACAGAAAATTCATTTGCTGTTTTTTTATTACTTTATTTCTTCCGGGATAAGAACCGGTTTTCCTTTACATTTCCGTTTCGGTGTCCGCGTCGTTTACCCTGCGCTTCATTTGCTCAAATACATAGTAAACACATGGAATTACGGCCAGACTCATCAATGTTGAAGTAACAAGCCCGCCTATGACGGCAATGGCCATAGACGAACGCAATGCAGCCCCTTCCCCGATATTGAAAGACATCGGCAGTAATGCGAGAATCGTCGTCAGACTCGTCATAATGATGGGACGTATACGCTGCTGCCCTGCCTGCACGATCGCATCCGTAAGACTCATCGACGTTTTCAGCTGATTAATACGTCCGACCAGAATGATGGAATTATTGACCGCAATACCCGCCAGCATAATGATACCGATAAGGCCCATAATATTAATCGTCGTGCCCGTAATTAAAAACAGCAGGATAGCGCCGATAAGAGCCAGCGGTATGGTCAGCAGAATGGTAAACGGATGCAGCAACGATTCGAATTGCGAGGCCAGTACCATATATACCAGTATTACGGATAAAAGCAATGCAAAGAGAAGGCTCGTCATTGATTCCTGACGTTTTTCTTCTTCTCCCGTTACATGAATCGAATAATTTGCCGGAAGGCCTATATCACTCACCGTCAGACGGATCTGCCGGGCAACCTTATCCAGCGACCGGCCGGCATCCTTATCCGCCAGGATCTTATTGATACGGTTCTGGTTCCGGCGGAAAATTTCCTTTGGAGCCAGCGAACTTTCAATGGCGGCAATTTCACGCAGGCGGAACTCCTGATTGCCGTTTTTGATGATCAGACCCTGCAAATCTTTCAGCGTAACATCAGGCGCTTTGATCACAATATCCCGCATTTCACCTTTATAATCCATTTTCCCGACATCACGTCCCTGCAACTGCTGTTTTAACTGTTCGACCACCGTCGAGACCGTAATATTATGTATTCCCGCCATCGTGCGGTCGATCGTGACGGTCAGCTCGGGCGCCCCGTCAGCCATCGACGATTTGATATTGTAGATACCCTCCACAGACTCCATCCGTAGCAGCACCTCGCCGGTAATAGAGGCGATCTCATCCAGGTCTTCCCCTTTCACTTCCACTACAATCGGAGCGTCTTCATCTCCGAACAGCGAACCTAAAGAATTGTCCTCCTGTTTAAATGTAAGTTCAAGCCCCTCAATATTATCCGTAGCCTCCACAAAACGTTCCATCACCATTTCCGGAGATAAGGGCGAGGACTTTGAAAGAATCACTTTCATCATCGCCGTATGCTCTCCCTCAAATACCTCATTCTCCGAAGAACCTTCGCCGACATGACTGTAGACTGTACATAAACTGTCTCCGCTTATGGCATGCAACAGATATTCCAGGTTACTGACTACCGCATCCGTACGTTCGATGCGCGCGCCTTCCGGCAGTTTTACCGATACGGTGAAAGCGCGGCTCTCGGAACGGGGCAGAAATTCAGTCCCCACAAACGGAATCAGAAACACCGTCATGACCAGCAGCAATACGGAAACGATAATCACCGTCCAGCGGCGTTTCAACAGGGAAGTAAGCATTTTGCCGTACCATCTGAACTGAATCGAATTGGTTTCCGTCTTTGCATTTTTACGTCCGGATAATTTATCATATAACATCGGTATGACAAGCAGGGCGACAAACAGGGAAGACAGGAGCGAGAAAGCGACCGTCCATGCCTGATCCTTAAACAGTTCTCCCGATACGCCATGAAGGTAGACAATCGGCAGAAAGACAACGATGGTTGTCAAGGTGGAAGCGATAACCGCCCCCGACACTTCCAGCGTTCCGGTTACAATCGAATCTTTCCGGCTAAGCCCCCGCTCGTGATTCCGGAAGATGCTTTCTATCACAACAATCGCATTATCAACCAGCATACCGCCTCCCAAAGCCAGACCGCTCAAGGTCATCACGTTAAGGGTCAAGCCATTAAAATACATCAGGTTAAATGTGGCTACAATAGAGATCGGAATGGACAAACTGACAATCAGCGTGGTCCCGACACGGCGCAGGAACACGAACAAAACCAGTACGGCAAGCACCAGACCCAGGACGGCGCTGTCTTTTACCTCGCCTATGGCCTGTTTGATAAATGTCCCCTGATTACTTACTATCTGAAATTTATAACCCGGCAATGCCTGTTCGACACTCTCCAGCTGACGGCTGATAAGATCTACCACCCGCACCGTATTATACTGCATTTCCTTATAGACCGACAACCCGATACAGCGTTCGCCGTTTATACGCACAATATTTTCGGGACGTGCATTTTCAAATTTTACGGTAGCTACCTCACGCAGGTATACGGGCGCTTTTTGATCTCCTCCCGCCGAAGCGGCGCCTGCCTGCGCCTGGGATGTTGCCGATCCGGCAGCGGGTTCGGTTGATTTATAACTGACTATCAGGGTTTCAAAATCAGCTTCGGAAGTAAACAGCGACGAGCTTTTCACCAGGTACTGCAATCCGAGTTCGCTCACGCGCCCGCCGGAGATACTTTGGTTATTTGCCTGTATCCTGGATGCTATTTCTTCCATTGTCAGGCCGAAAGCGCCCAGTTTATAGGGGTCCGTCTTGATGGTCAGGACAGACATTTCCTGCCCGGAAAGGGCTACTTCGGCTACCCCTTCGAGGCGTATCAGTTCATTCCGTATATAACTCTCCGCCATCTTGCGTAATGCGGCCATATCCGTGATGGAGCGGTGAGACATTGCGACAAGCACTACGGGCGCGGTGTTCGGGTCGTGCTGTGTAATATTGACCGACTCGATATTCGCATTCTGGGAGAACGGATTCATCACCTTCTGCAAATCAAGGAAAGCCTCATCCATATCCTTGTTCTGGATGTATTCGACCGTTATACGCGCGGAACCGGCTTTAATAACCGACGATACCTGCGTCACATCACGCTGGCGCACCGCCATCGATTCCATGTTTTCCACAAACATTTTCTCAATTTCTTCCGGTGGCCGTTCACCCGCCTCGATCTCGACAAAGAGGCGCGGAGAATTCATATCAGGCAACAAATCCACATTCAGCCGGTCGTACGAAATCTTTCCGAGCAACAGGATCGCCAGTACAACCATACTGATGGTAACGGGATTCTTTACCGCAAAAACGATTATTTTTTTCATTTAATCTACCTGTTATTTCAGCACTTTGACACGACTGTTCTCACGCAACGTCTCATACCCCCGGACAACAAGGTTGTCGTTTTCGTTCAATCCTTCCGTAACCTGCACATGATCCTCATCTTCAAGTCCGGTCTTGAGGTTGCGTACAACCGCCGTATTTTTCTCTACGATATACACATACTTCCGGTTCCTGCTTGAAAGCACTACATCTTTCGGTATAATAATCACCTGATCTGCCTGATCCACTACCACATCCGCTTTCACAAACATACCCGGACGCAGTTTGAGGTGCTGATTGTCGATCAATATTTTTCCCTTAAACGTACGTGTTTCGGTACTGATAGCCGGCGACAATTCACTGATAACACCCGTGAGCGTATCCTCCGGCAATGTATAATGGGTAATATAGACCGGCTGGTTTGCCTTGACGTATTCAATCGCGCTTTCCGGGAGGTTAATATCCATATACATACGCGCATAATCCATGATGCCGACCATCGGCTGTCCCTGTGCAACGCGGCTGTCCGGCGTATGGTGCGGTAACGAAACGATCACGCCATCGAACGGAGACGTTATATTCATTTTCGCCAGGTTGAGATTGGCATTTTCAAGGTCATACCGGGCGTTTATAACCCGGACTTCTGTATTACGCATTTCACTGAGGGTGACTCCGCCCTTTTCATACAGCGCCGTCTGTTTACTCTGTTCCTGTTCGGCAATTTCAAGGCTGAGCTTTTTCGATTCCAGTGCGATCCCGTTTTCGTATTCCCTGTCTTCCAGACGGATGATCAACTGCCCCTTTTTAACGGCATCGCCCAGTTTATACGGCTTGCCTGTCCGGGGATTTGTCTGCAGTTTATACATACCGCTCATTTCGGAATTTAATTCCACGCTGAAATTAGCTTGTGCCGTTCCGGTGGTATTGACCAGTTTACTGATTGAACCCTTTTTAAGTTCCTGCACAGATACAGGCGTTTCAATGTCATTCTGATTACTTTGCGGCTGATTGTTACATGCTGCCAGTAAAACAGCAAGGACCGCGGATACTAAGATTCTATATTTCATAACGAACATATTTTATTTCATTTTTTGCTATTCAATGCTCTTACCGGAACAATCGGCCTGTCGCTCTCATAATCATATAAGGAAAGAATTTTCAGATTCAGCAATTCAATCTTATAATTTATTAATGTCTGCGAATAAGTGATCTTCTTCGTTGAAAGCTGCGTCTGGAACTGGCTGATTTCCATACCGGTCAGATCGCCTTCACGGTATCTTGTCAGGTTCAGGTCATACGTAAGTTGTGCATTACGCACATTCTTATCCGCTATATCAATCTGCATACGCAGGTTTTCCAGCTTACGCCAGGTCTGGCGTATGTCTAATTCGATATTAATTTTCTGATTTTCCTGTTCAAGTTTCGAGATTGTCTGGGCCGTTTTCTGTGCTTTTACGCGCGCCTTTTTTTCGCCCCAGTCAAAGATGGGAACGGCAAAGCTGACGGCTATACGCGGATTTTGCGTAGGGTTTTCATAGATATTTGCAAACTTCGTATGATCGCCTATGATACCTACCGACAAAGAAATATCTCCTTTGAATTCATTCAACGCTTTGGTCTGAATCATCTGAAGTTCTGCCAGTTGAATATCTATTTCACGCTGCCGAAGCTCCATCCGGGACGAAAGCCCGTTATCAACGGCCTGTATCAGGTCTACGGCTACCGGACTTACCTGAATATCCGCAACGACCGCGATATTTTCACTCAGCGGCATCCCTAAAATCTGCTTCAGCTGATCCTTCGAATTATCCAGGGAAACAACCTGCTCTTCCAAAGCAGACTGCGCCGTCGCCAGGTTTACCTCCGCCTGATAGAGTTCTTCCTTGGCAGACAGATCCGCCTCCACCTTATTCCGGATAATATCAAAGCTCTGTTTGGCGTTTTCATATTCTTCTTTCCTTATTTCCAGATTATTCTGATCCATATATACCTGATAAAACTGACGGGTGATGCTGACCTCCGTGTTAAGTCTTTGCAGCGCATACCGGATACCTGCATTCTCATAATCGAACTCAATCTGTTTGAGTTCCATTTTACGCCGGTTATAGGTGAAAACAGGTTGCGTGAGCCGGAGATACAGGTTATTACTGAACGCTTTATTCCTGTTATCCAGACCCTCGACCGTAGACTGGTTATCCTGCCATCCGAAAGTATTAATCAGCGAGACCTCTCCATCTGTCAGCAAAATGGGCTGTCTCACCTGAAAGGTTCCGCTCGAACTGAACGTTTCATTGGTATACCATTGTGACAGCCGGTTGTCAAAACGGCGCGTCTTTTCATAAGTGACAGGGTTGACATTAAGCGAAAACTGCGATTTCAAAGAAGCCCGCTGCGCAATCAGATTAAGCTGGTAGCGTTCAAGCTGCAGCTTCGAATTGATCAGACCCGGATTATTCTCCTCCGCGATTTCCAATGCCTTTTCGATGGTGATCGGTTCCTGGGCGACCGAAAAAGAGAACATGCCCGACAATCCTGCTAAAAGAGCTGTCATCCCGGCAAATCTCATCCATGACCGTTTGTTTTCCATAATCTATTTATATTTTAGTCTTTCTTTAATTCTTAATTACTGTCTCATCCGGGTGGTACATTATCTTCTCATAATCTTAACGGCATCAGCAGTTACCGAACGCAGTTTGCAATTATTGGTCAGCACAACGCTTACCGTATCCCCGTTAAAAAAGTAGGTGCCCAGCGGACTCCACCCTTCATCCGAACGTCGAAGGTCAATATATGCATTTTCCTCCTCCTCATCATATTTTACTTTAAAATGATATTCGGCATCGCCGCTTCCGCCTCCGCGGTTACGGCCTCCCCGGCGAACCTCATCCGGTTTACATACATAATAATATAAATCGTATTGCCCGGTCGCCGGAACCGGGATCTTCCACGTTGCGGTCTGGCTGCCGCCA
Source organism: Tannerella sp. (assembly GCA_031265585.1). Taxonomy (GTDB): domain Bacteria; phylum Bacteroidota; class Bacteroidia; order Bacteroidales; family Tannerellaceae; genus Tannerella. Next base: position 16,686 of record JAISCL010000217.1, read on the forward strand.
CCGCTCTTGACCACATAAGCGGAACGGACATGGGTGCCGTAATACTTATCATTCGTAGTCAATGTCCATTGCAGCGGCGGACGCCAGTTGGACACGCCGGAATAACGGAACGATTGATCATCAACCTGATCCAGCCAGCGCGGTAAAAGCCCTACAATATCCGGTTCGGACAGGACAAACAACAAAGAATCCTCATTATCGACAATCACTTCTCCCGGTATCTCATAGGAAACATGCGATACGACAAAATCACCTTCTTCATCCACCGGCTTGTTCCGTTCGCGTATGATGTTGCTCACCGGCAGGTTGATCAGGTTCGGGAGATTAGCCGATATCAGCGTATTCACATTGATATTCCGCGGCGCCTCGTCCCAGACGGAGACAAGGCGTTTCGTTTCGTGGGCTGCAAAAGAAATTTTACGCTTTGTACGGGGGTCATACACATCGTTACGCCCGACATTGGTCTCAACATTGATAATCCCGTCATGATCCGAATCATTCGTTATCTGCATTTTTACGACATAGACCTCTTTATCCCGGTTGGCAATATGCGTGACTTCCGGCGTCCCGACAATATAGACGGGAAGCGGCGTCGGGTCATTCCAGGATTGAAGCGGCGTAATCAAATCCTCGCCGGCGATCGCTCCCATCGTATCCAGCAGGTTTTCAAACCGGAGATTAGCAAATATATTGTACCGTAAAACGGCGCGCAGCGAGTCGCGGTATTCCCGGTATCCGATATTCCGCTCTGCCGGGGCAAACAGGTTATTTGCTTTCAGCGATATTACATTATCCAGCAAGTCACGCTGCTCCGTATCGGACAGCAGTTCCTTGAACGGATGCCGTTCCATCAGCAGGTTGGCTTTCTCATTATTGCTTATCCCGTTCGTCTGCCGGATCCAGTTATTATTATCGGCCTTGTCCTGCAGATAAAGTTCGATCACCCGGTTGGCAATGGGCCATTCCGATGAAAAGATGTTGTACCTGAAATTATACAGTTGAGGAAAGATCAGATACGGGTTCGCTTTTACCGTGACGTTAAACGAGCCACGGTCCTGCGACCAGTCAAAGTCGCTTTCCGTTCGCTGGAACATCCACATAAACGCATTCATCGCACGCATGGCGGCATCTTCGTCACTGAGATCCTGTCCGTTCCATTTGCCCCATTTCTTCTCATTCTTTACCCTCCGTACCACATCCGTTTCGTCGAACAGGCAACCTTTTTCCGGGAAAAGTATCATTTCCGGCTGCATCTTTTCCTGCGCCTGCGTCCATGTCCGCACATAACTGTAGAACTGAACAGGCACTTCGACCAGAGAAAAACGGTTAAAGGAGTAATCCAGCGTGTAGGTGCTTTCGATCGAACGCCGGCGCTCCCGTATCTGTGAGGGAATCGTGTCTATAATAGAATCAAATACGGACGAAAAATAATCGTGCCCTTTCAGATGCCAGATGCTGAACTCCGTACTGTCAACATCCACGCTTTTCTGTTCGTAATCGCCGATAATAAGCGTAATGGAAGGCGACGGGAAATCCGTTTCAAAAATAAACAGGCTGTCTTTCGGCGCGTTCTTTTCCGGCGCTGCATCAGGTTTTTCTCTTTTGTCATCGACCGGGACTTCGGCCAGGTCTTCAGGAACCGCTCTTTCCCTGATGCCGGTTGAATCGTTCTCATTTTTCCTTTCCGGCCTTCGGGTTTCATTACCGGCCTGTCCCCGCTCTTCTTCACGGGCGCCACGTCTTTCACCCCGTCCGGCGCCCTGCCCTGCTTCTCCTGTCTGATTTCTTCCGCCGCGCCTTCCCGGTCCCCCGCCCGGGCCTCTTCCGGCAGGTCCGGCGGAGCCTCTCTCCATGCCTCCTTCAGCTCCCATCCGGGGCCTGTTGCCGCCACTTTCCGAATCTCCGGATCTTCTTCTTTCCGGCCTTTCCCTGCCGGCGGCTGCTATTGAGGTGGTATCCGCCGTTTTCACGGAATCCGGTCCGGATTCTTCCGGCGCTTTTGCCGGTCTCCTTCTCCGGGATTGAACGGGAGCAGGCTTCTTCACCGGGGGCCATTTCATGGTACCCTGCGACAGGGCTTTCAGACCGTTCAGGGTCTTTACCGTCAACCGGAAATTGCTGAAATAGGCCTGCTGCCAGTCCGGACTCTCACTGCTGTAAGAAGTGCCGGGACGCGGATACCAGTAGGTTTCCGGCGTAAAAAGCAGGTAATTGCCGGTTTGAAAACTGTATTTCTTATCCATACGAAACATGTTATACGTATATTTCTGCTGCAAGATCTCCGCAGGAATATCCAGGTAACAAAAATCCCCGTCTACCCGTCCGTCGTATTTCAGGATAAACGACACGGTATCGCCCGGGGCTAAATCACGGCCAAAATCAATCACGATAATCTGGTGCTCGCGGCTGAACGGTAAATCCTTGCCGTTTTCCTTTATTTCACGCACCTGTAACGACGGATTCAGGCAAAACGTAAAAACAGCGGAAGATTCCAGTGCAACCCCCTTCATCAGCGCCTCCGACGAGATGATGTCCGGTTGCTGTTCCACCCGTATGTCATAGCGGTCTATAACCATTTTAGGCGTATGGACGTATTTGTTATTGACCTCCGTATACAGGGCGCGCATTTTCGCCTCTTTCAGGATGGAACCGACGTGATTAAAGGCGGCAGCGCACCCCGCAATAAGAAGACACGCCGACAGGACAAGCCAGCGGTAACGCCCGTAGCGCGTATTCGGTAAACGCCGGAATAAAAAGATGGACAGGCAAATAAACCCCAGTCCGAGCAGGAAATAGATGCAACGGTGATTAAGCAGCGCCGCCCAGTTGGTAAAACCGACAACGGAAGATTTCATCAAAGGCAGGCTATACACCATGTAATCGAAAAGATAATAAAACTTGTCGGCTATATAAAACAGCGTCAAAGCGATATACCCCAATAAAATAACAAACGTAATCGCCTGGTTCTTGAGGATGAGCATCAGGCTTACGGACAGTCCGAATATATAAATCAGCGTAGGGACACAGATCAGCAGAAAATAAATAATGTAGGCCCCCCAGTCGACGGAAACGCCCGAAGCCAGGTTAAAAACAACGACTAAGGCAATAATAATCAAATCCAGACGGAAAAACACCTGCAGGTTCCCCCCTATTTTACCCGCCACATATTCGGCATTACTCAACGGATGAACATAAAAGACTTCGGAGGTATCCAGCTTCTTATCCGATTTCAGAAATTCGGAGGATAAAAAAACCGCGATAACCGCCTGTCCCGTATTCAGGAGTAACAGGTTCGCATACGGAATATTCGAGGAGATCGCTTTCATCAGCCAGAAACCGCCGCCATCTTCCGAGACCAGCGCAGCAAAATTGAACAGACATAAAAACAGAATGGCCAGGATCATAAAAATCCGGTAGAACCAGCTCCTCATCAGGAGCTTGCTCTCATACTTCGCAACGGATCGTATATTATACAGTTTCGACATTTTCAATCAATCATTCACCCAGCGGTTCAACTTTTTCTCCATATAATAAACATACGCATGTTCCAGATTCGGGGGATAAGATTCCGCCTCGTAATCCGGCATTTCATCGGCCACCACCTGCACTTCCCATCCCGTACCGGAAGGGATGGTCGATATAACGGGATACTTCCCGTCGATCACCGGCAGGTCATTCCCGTTCACTTTCAGCCGCCACACTTTTCCTTCGGCCTCTTTCAGCATATCCTCCGGGGAACCGAAAAAAGCGACCTCGCCCCTGTTCATCAGCGCCATGCACTTGCACGTACTGGATATATCGCCTACGATATGCGTGGAGAGGATAATCGTCACTTCCTTTTCACTCACTTCGGCGAGCAGGTTACGGAAACGGATCCGTTCTTCCGGGTCCAGCCCGGTAGTCGGCTCATCCACAATGATCAGTTTCGGATGATGGATCAGCGCCTGCGCAATGCCCAGCCGGCGCTTCATACCGCCCGACAGCTTATTGGCATACCGTTCCCGGACATCAAACAGCCCGACGCTTTCCAGCATTTCATCCACCGCCCGGCGACGCTGCCGACTGTTATCCATACCGGACAGGCGCGCCGCATAATCCAGAAATTCATACGTCTTATACTTGGCGAAAAAACGGAAATCCTGCGGCAGGTACCCTAAAATACGCCGGACTTCCTTCCGCTCTTTCAGCAGGTTATACCCGAACACGTCCACTTCGCCGGACGTCGGTTCCATCAAAGCCACAAGGATGCGCATCAGCGTAGATTTCCCCGCTCCGTTAGGCCCCAGCAGGCCGAACATGCCGGTCGGAATCTCCATGCTGATGTTTTTCAGCGCATGGTTCCCACCGGGATACAGCTTATTTAGCGAACGGATAGATATACTCATCGTTTATTCAATCTCATTTTTGTTTTTCCCTTTCAGGACAAAGAAACAGGCGACCACAAAAACAGTAATTACAGCGCCGGCCGACAATGATACGGCATACGGCAGGCCGAACCCTTCCGGTCGCGGAGCGACAAAAAGGTAGGTCGAGCACACCATCGTCATAAAGATGGCGGGAACCAGGGATACGGCATATAACTTTTTCCTGCGGCGAAGGTAAACGGTGATCGCCCAGAGCGTAAAAACGGCCAGCGTCTGATTGCACCAGGCAAAATAACGCCACAGGATATCAAAGTTCATCCGGAGGATCACAAACGTCAGGATAAAAATCGGGACGGAGATCAGCAACCTTTTCGTCACCGGCTTCTGGTCGATATGCAAAAAGTCCGCCGCAATCAGCCGCGCCGAGCGGAGCGCCGTATCCCCGGATGTCAACGGCGCGGCAATAACGCCCAGTATGGCCAGAAAGCCTCCGGCAGCGCCCAGCCAGTCTTTGGAGATAACGTTCACCACTTCCGCGGCCTTGTTTGCCGTTTCCGGCAACGCTGCCACATACTGCTGAAGCCCGTCCAGCGAACCGAAAAACGACGAAGCCGCCGCCGCCCAGATCAGAGCCACGATTCCCTCCGCCACCATTGCGCCGTAAAAGCAGCGGCGCCCGTACTTCTCATTTTTTATGCAGCGGGCCATGATGGGCGACTGCGTTGCATGGAAGCCGGAAATGGCGCCGCAGGCGATGCTGACGAACATCATGGGGAAAACATGCATCGACCGGTCCGGGTGATGGCTCCCCAGGCCGCCCGTCAGTTCGGGAATCGGAGCCTTATTATAAAACAGGGCGAAGAGTATGCCCACAGCCATGAACAGCAGGGCGAAGCCAAAGACAGGATAGATCTTCCCGATGATCTTATCAATCGGAAGAAGGGTTGCCAGCATATAATAAACGAAAATAATCACCGTCCACACCAGGATGCTTACATCCGGAACCAGTCCGGCCAGCAAACCGGCAGGCCCGGAAACGAACACGGCGCCCACCAGCACCATCAGCACCAGCGAAAACAGGCGCATAAACAACCGGATCCCGTTGCCGAGCTGTTTCCCGGCCAGTTCGGGCAGGCTGACGCCTCCCTGGCGGACAGACATCATTCCCGAAAGGTAATCATGCACGGCTCCGCCGAATATGGAGCCCAGCACAATCCACAAAAACGCGGCAGGGCCGAACATTACGCCCATGATCGCGCCAAAGATGGGGCCAAGTCCGGCAATATTCAGGAACTGGATCAGGAACACGCGCCACCACGACATGGGGACATAGTCCACCCCGTCCTGTTGCACATATGCCGGTACAGGACGGTTCGTATCCGCCCCGAAAACGCGCTCCATAAAACGCCCGTAAATTAAATAGCCTGCAATCAGGAAAAGGAGGCTTCCGGCAAATGTAACCATTTCAACAGGATTATTTTTATCCGGCCAGGATGCGTTTAACAGCTTCGGAAACAGCGCGTCCTTCCGCTTTCCCGGAAAGGGCTTTCGTGGCGACTCCCATGACCCGGCCCAGGTCTTGCGGCCCTGCGGCGCCCGTCCCGGCTATTATTTTTCTCAACTCCGCGTCCAGTTCTTCCGCCGACAGCTGCCGGGGCAAGTAGCCTTCCAGCACGCGTACCTGCGCCAGTTCCGCTTCGGCCAGTTCCGGACGGTTCTGTTCGCCATAGATCTGCGCGGAATCCCGTCCCTGCTTAACCAGTTTCAGGATAATCTTCAACGCCGCCTCATCCGCAAGGCGGTCATTTGCACCCGGAGCCGTTTTCGCTTCCAGGAAAAACTTCTTCACCTGGCGGAGGGCTTCCAGCTTCACCCTGTCTTTCGCCAGCATGGCGGCCTTGATGTCCGCACTTACCTGATCAAATAAATCCATAACCGCATAAATTTTGTGATTCGGTCACAAAGATAATGTAAATTAAGGGTAATACAAAATATTATTTTTACAGTATTGTTAAATTAGAGTAAACGGGTGGGATTCTTCCCGTTTTAAAAAAGAAAAGGAACCGCCCGGGCGGTTCCTTTTTGCTGCCGATCACGGTTTCATCCGCGGGTTCAGGGTATTACGGCCGAATAGATTTCGCTCCACGGGCCTTTCTGTCCGCGCATGTTTTCCCAGCGGAGGCGGAAGTATACCGTCTTTCCGCGCTGGTTTTCATCGAAGACAAAGGTACGTGACGCGCGGGTGCTGAATTCGGAATGAATCAGGTCTTCCGTCGTTACGGGCGGATGGTCGAGTATGCACCACCGTATTTCCCCGCCGTGCACGCCGTAAGGTTTTGCACTCGATTTGACGCTGTCGCTGTCCCTGAAACGCAGGGAGATACGCATAATCACGGAGGTATCGATCAGGACGACTACGGGCCAGGTCTTTATTTCCGGCGTCGGTGAAGGCCCCGGGTTGGGAACGGTAAGGCCCAGGTTCACGCGGTCTTCGTCGGTCACTGCCGGGTTATAGCGCAGGCGCAGGTTTACAAAGTCCCGGGCCGTCAGGCTGACGGTTTTCGCCAGTTCTTTCCGCTTCACCCGGTCGGCCTTGCCCGCATTCGGAAGTATGGCCGCCTCCTGCGCCGCCTTATACAGCGCTACAACCGCATTGAACGTGTCTATATCATCATCCGAAACGCCGAACCGTACCTTGTTCAGCTTCGTATAGCTCAAAAAAGTAATGAGCCACTCTAATAGTAAGGCATACGCCTTTGGTAAATAATCTTTTGCTGACATAACAGTTTACTTTTAATTAATAAAAAAAATACATCCAATCTTCTTCTGTCATTCGCACGGAAAAACTTTTCCATGCCTGTCGCCTGTCCGGGCGGTGCACGCAGGAGGTTTGCAGATACGCCTCGCAGGTTTTGCGAGACGTCTCGCAGGTTTTGCGAGACGCCTCGCAGGTTTGGCGAGACGCCTCGCAGGTTTGGCGAGACGTCTCGCAGGTTTGGCGAGACGTCTCGCAGAATTGCCGAAACATATTTGAAAAATGAGAACGGGTGCCGGGTGCGGCTTCCGTCCGTCGCAGGGAAGGGCGCCGCCGGCATGTTCCGCGGGGCGCTGTTTTTGGCTGTTCTTATCAGAATACTATCCATTGTAACGGTTATTTCACGGGTTCGTAAATCGCGGATAAAGATACACTGAAAAAAAGAAAAAAGTATCCGGAATTGACCTAATTATTCATAAAAAAGCATAAAGCGGGGAGGTTCGGGAAAGCTACCGGGGGAAGGCCGGGAAATGAGGTTCGTTTACGGGCCGGAGGCCTCGCGGCGTCCGCTTTTAAGGGTTCCGCTCCCGGAGGGCTTTCCTTTGATCCGTGCAGAAGCCGCAGAGTATCATAAAGAATCCTGCGGTTACGAAAATGTCTGCCATGTTTACGATTCCGGTATGGAACAGTATAAAGTCAAAATACAGGAAATCGGTGACGGAGCCGTATCGTATCCGGTCATAAATGTTCCCCAGTCCGCCGCCGATGATCAGGCTTATCGCCAGGAGCGTCAGGCGGGAGAGGGTTTCTTTTTTGACCAGGTAAAAAAGGGCGTAAGCGGTTACGGCTAATGGCAGGATAATCATGAGCAGCCTGTAGAGCGGCCGGGGAATAGAGCGGCCCATTCCGAGGAATGCGCCTGTATTTTCCACTTTCGTGAGGGTTACGCAGTTGCCGATGACGCTGATCTGCGCACCGTATTCAACTTTTTGCCGGACGGCGTGCTTGGAGAGCCGGTCACCCCCGGCAGCGAACAGGATGATGGCCGCAATAATCAGGCTTCTTATTATTTTTTGTCTTTTCATTTTTTCTTGTAATACGGTTGCGTGAAAAAAATTAAGGGCTGTGATTGCACAACCCTTAAAATTTTGTCGGGAACGAAGGTCTTGCAACCTCAACCGGGCTTCTCACCCCTCAGTCCCCCCGGTGAACACACAGGATTCGCACCCGACAAACATCATATTCAATAATTCATTCAAAACGGTGCAAATATACAACAGTTTTTTTTATTTGCAAATAAAATCGGCTTTTTTGTAAAAAAATTGCTGTCAGGAGACTATTTTTGCAGTATTATTATGTACAGACAAAATTTTAAAACGATGGATACGGTCAGATGGGGGATTATCGGTTGCGGAAATGTATGTGAACATAAAAGCGGACCGCCTATGTATAAGCTGGAACATTCGAGCCTGGTCGCCGTTATGCGGAATGATCCCGGTAAGCTTGCACGCTTTGCCCGGGAACACGGGGTTTCCCGGACGTATACCGATGCCCGGCAACTGATCCGTGACCCGGAGGTGGATATCGTATATGTCGCCACGCCTCCCGGAAGCCACCGGGAGTATGCCGTCGAAGCGCTTGCTGCCGGTAAGCCGGTATATGTTGAGAAGCCGATGGCAATGAATTACCGGGAGTGCATGGATATGGTCGCTGCCGCCCGGAAGGCAGGCCGGCCACTGTTTGTCGCCTATTACCGGAGAGCGCTCCCCTATTTCCTGAAGGTTAAGCAGCTGCTTGACGACGGGGCGATCGGCAGGGCGCTGACGGTGGATGTGAAGTATATCCGGGCGCAAAGCGATGCCGATAATCAGTCCTGGCGCTTAGAGCGGAAAACCGGAGGGGAAGGCTATTTTTACGACCTGGCTCCCCATACGCTTGATATGCTCGATTTTCTGCTGGGAGAAATTTCCGATGCCAAAGGTTACGGCGCGAATCTCGCAGGTTTCTATGAGGTGGCCGACACGGTTGCCGCCGTCATGCGGTTCAGGTCGGGCGCCGTCGGTTCCGGCATCTGGGCGTTTGCGGCTTCCGGACAGCCACAGGAGGATTATGTGGTGATAACCGGAGATCGCGGATATATCAAATTCAATACTTTTGCATTCGATCCTGTCGTATTGTGCGCCGGAGGCAGGATACAGCGCTTCATCCTGAAACCGCCGGAACATATACAGCAGTGTTTAATCGCCTCCATTGTGGCCGAATTGAGGGGGGAAGGCCGGTGTCCTTCGACGGGGATTTCAGCGGCGCAAACGTCGAGGGTCATGGAGATGATTCTTCCCGTTCCGGGAATAATATAACAGGGCTGTGCCTATACATTATATATATATATATACACGCCCGCTCAGTCATCCAAAAGGGCGACGGCGCACCAGAGATAGGGAGCCTGTCCATGAAAATCGCCGGCAAGGCGCGGACGGTCATAGTAATATTGCCTGTCATTCTTTTTGCCCGTACCG